>CAIZLN010000049.1 GCA_903933815.1 uncultured Solirubrobacterales bacterium | reverse complement strand
TGTAGGGATGGACGGCGCCACCCTGAATCGGACCTGGCCGGATCAGTGCCACTTCGATGGTGATGTCGTCGAGGTTCATGGGTCGCATCCTCGGCAGCATCTGCATCTGGGCGCGGCTTTCGATCTGGAAGACGCCGGTCGTCTCGGCCCGGCGGATCGCTTCGAAGGTCGGTTCGTCCTTGAGGTCGATTCGGCTGAGGTCGACGGTCAGGCCCCTGACCCGGCCGATCTCGTCGATGCAGCGTTCTACTGCCGAGAGCATGCCGAGGCCAAGCAGGTCGACCTTGAGGAAGCCCGCGTCCTGGCAGGAATCCTTATCCCACTGGACTATCTGGCGACCCTCCATCGAGGCCGGTACTACCGGGCATATCTCGATCAACGGACTGGTCGAGATCACCATCCCGCCCGAGTGCTGGGAAGGGTTACGCGGATTGCCGCTGGCCTCACCACAGAGCCAGACGAGGTTCTTCCACGCCGGAGATTCAGCCCGTTCGTAACCGATTGCGGTTGCGAGATCGCGCTGGAGGTCGTCGCTGCCGTGAAAGTCGATCGAACGCGCGGCCTTTTCGATTTCGGTCCGGGGAATGCCGAGGGCCTTGCCGAAATCCCGGATGGCGCCACGGGTGCGGTAAGTGGGGAAAGCGGCGACCAGTGCCGAATGCTCGGCGCCGTAGCGATCATGGATGCGGGGGATCAGCTTCGCCCTGATGTCCCTGGGGAAGTCGAGGTCGATGTCGGGCACGGCGGTCACCTCCTCATTCAGGAAGCGTCCGGGGAATAGGCCGGCCTTTACCGGGTCCACATGTGAAAGGCCGGTCAGGTAGCAGACGATCGAACTGACGCTGGAGCCCCTGCCACGGCCGGGTGGCAAAACCGAACGGGCCGAGTCCGGCCCACGCACTTCGACCGCTACATCCCGGGCCAGCTCCAGCAGGTCGTGGTGGAGCAGGAAGAAGCCTGAGAGGCCCAGTCCACGGATGATCCGGAGCTCGCTCCGGAGCCTCTGGTCCGCCTCGCGGGCCTGTGGCGTACCAGCGTAACGACCGTCCATCCGCGAAAAGCACAACTCGCTCAGGGTATGGTCGGCTCCCTCGTCGTCGGCCTGCGGATAGCGGTAGCCGAGATCTCTTTCGAGGTCAAACTCCAACCGGGAGGCGATCTCAGCACTCTCAGCCACCGCTTCGGGATAGTCAGCAAACCGGGCAGCCATCCGGGCGGGTGAA
This sequence comes from uncultured Solirubrobacterales bacterium, assembly GCA_903933815.1. Taxonomy (GTDB): domain Bacteria; phylum Actinomycetota; class Thermoleophilia; order Solirubrobacterales; family 70-9; genus 67-14. Next base: position 15,629 of record CAIZLN010000049.1, on the reverse strand, counting down.
GCCAGAGCCGATGAGGAGTTTCCTCGCCTCTCGGGTTCGCAGGCTTCGATACTCCTGCCAGTCCTGACCGCAATCAGGGCATCCTGGAGCCGAGCGCGTGCGGTTTCGTGGCTGTGCACATTGCCGGTCGCCACGGTGGCCAGACCCAGCCTCGCCGCCAGTGAACTCAACCACTGGTTGCGGGCCCGGTCATGACGCCAGTAGGGTCGCTGCAGCTCGACCCGGAAGTGGTCTCTGCCGAACCAGTCGGTCAGGCTGAGGGCCAGATCTTTGGCAGATCCGAAGTCACCGTCGGCCCATGTCGAGGTCAGCGGACCGCGCCCGGCACAGCCGCTCAGGCAGAGCAGGCCGTCAGTGTTCCCGGCCAGGGAGCCGAATGGAACTGAAGGTTGCCCGGCCCGGCGCTCCCGGCCGTCACGGGTGTGGGCGTGGCTTTCGGTCAGCAGCCTGCACAGGTTTGCGTATCCGGTCCGGTTTTCGACCAGTAGCGTGAGGTGGAGCAGTCGACCGTTCAGGGAGACGGTCAACTCGGCGCCCGTGATCGGCTTGATACCTGCTCCTTTGCATGCGACTGCGAACTCCATGGACCCCCAGATGCCGTCGTGGTCGGTCAGGGCCATGGCCGGATATCCGAGATCTGCGGCCTTGGATGCCAGATCCAGTGGGGAGGAGGCTCCATCCAGGAAGGAGAACGACGAATGACAGTGGAGTTCGACGTAGACGGACATCGGATGGGTGGTCGGGTGCCCTCAGGCCCGCTGGGCGAACCACTGGCCTGACGGAAATGCCTGAAAGACGGTCAGGTCACGTCCGTCGATCAGTACCAGTTCGAAATACCACCGTCGGATTGGCGCGGCGGTCCACCAGCCGTCCTCGACGATCCACTCTTCACGGACCGCGACCACATCGACATCGTTGACCTGGGTCGGGGTGCGCCGCGAGTCGCTGGCTACCTCGACCGGCTGCGGCTCATAGAGCCGTGTAGGCCTGCCGGAGTTATTGAAGCTCCGGCTGATCATGAAAGGTAGGGAGTCAGAAGCATTCGGCGCTCGGGCAAGTGGGATCCGACTTCGGCGTCCAGTACGCGCATCAGTCCGCTTTCGCCGACAACAGCCCGGACCTGTAGGGCGGCTTCGTTGAGCCGGAGCAGGCGTGTTTCTTCGGGCCGGCGGGTAATCTCGATCTGCTTCGGAGCGGCGGCTGTCATGCCGGTGACCCGCAGGCTGAGGTGTTCGGCTGGCCGGGGCAACTGCTCGAGGCCGGGCAGGAGGATCATCCGCAGCAACTCGGCCCGGCCCGTCGGCTCACGCGGTGCAGTTTCCATGGCCCAGCTCCCACCGCCGCTCAGCCTGGCCTCCATTGCGACGGCTCGCGCGCTCATGCCCGCAGAGGCAAGTCGGGCAGCGATGCGGTCACAGAGAATGGTCAACGCGCTCTGCAGGTGGATCCCGGACTCTGCTTCGGGTAGCTCGAGCGATTCACGCAGACCTTCATACGGCGGCCGGGGATGGATCTTCGCCTCGACTCCCATGGCGGCATCCAGCGCTTCGATACCAACATCGCCGAAGCGGTCGGCTATCGCATCCCTGGAGATCTCTCTGAGCCGACCGAGTCGGTGGATTCCGAGTCTGGCCAGGGAGGAAGTCATGCGTCGGCAAGCTTTCTCCGGCCCACCGAGCCGTCCGTTCAGGATTGCCACCGGTAGTGAGTCGAGGTTCTCCTGCAGCTGCCCGGGCGCAATGACCAATGCACCCTCTCCGGAACGTTGCGCTGCGGCAAAGGCAGCCAGCCTGGTAGGAGCAGCGGCTATTTTGACCGCCGGGCCAAGCTGTCTGGATGCCAGCCGGATCACTCCATCGAGTCCGCCGTGCAGGCGCTCGATGCCGTCGGCGAGGAAGAACGCCTCGCCGTCGCGCTCGGACTCGACCCCTGCCCCGATGGACTCGATCCGGCACAGGAACTGCTCCCAGACGGCTTCGGCGCGGGTGGGGTCGGGGGTGATCAGCGACAGCCCGGGGCAGATATCGACCGCTTCACCGAGGCCCATTCCGGGTCGTACACCAAGCCGATGCGCCACCGGCGACACCTGGCCGATTACTTGAGCGCTGTCGTGCTGGGGGCCAAGTGCCACTGGTTCCCGAAGTCGGCCCTGGTTTTCACCGAGGGCCGCTCGCAGGGGCAGAAGGGGCAGGGTTGCGCATATGACCATATACGAACACATGTTCGCATACCGTCATGGAAGCTTCAACCTGATGTTGAATATTCGCATCCCGACTGCCCGCGATGGCTCACCGGAGGTCATCATCGGCCGGACAGAGGTTCTACTGTCCGAAAAACCATGACCAGCGGGCGTGTGCCCAACCGGAGGTGTGGGTGGAATTCGTCCGAGTCGGGCAGAATGGGGCCATGGGCAGAAATCTGAAGTGTGACTGGTGCGGGGTAGGACTCGATGAGGGTGAAGGGTTGCGCCTGATTCAGCCACATCGCAATCTCGGTTCCTCCTTCTGCCGTCTTGAGCATGTTGTTCCGTGGCTGATGCAGAAGAACGACTGGCACATCTGGACGAACGTCGAGGTGCCGCCGGAGGCAGCTCCAGTATGTGCTCAGACTGGCAGGGAACTTGACGAAGATGCCTGGTACCTGACCAGGACCCGTGGCGCCGTTGAGGTCGCCGACGGCTTCATCGGGTCCGAGGCAGTGCTGGACTGGGCAAAAGCCGGCGGCCGTTACGCCCCGGGCTGATTGCCGCCCCGGTTGCTCTCCTGACCCGGGTTCTGGCCCTGACCGGGACGGTTTCCCTGATTTCCCTCTTCGCGGCCGGGTCTGCTCTGAACGTTGTCACGCTGGCGGCTCTTTCTGGCGGCCTGTTGAGCGAGCCCCGGCCTGGCGACCGGTTCCGGGGCGAGTGAGTTGACGAAGCGGCCGAGGATGGCGGCGGTCTTCTCCGGTGTCTCGACGTTGGGTGAGTGGCCCGCCTCGGGGATCAGGACAGTCTCCACTCCCGGAATCGCCGCGTAGGCGCTGAGCGACTCCCGGGCGGGGTAGAGCTGGTCCTGCTCGCCGAAGACCACCAGCAGCGGCAGTCCGAGGTCCTGGAGCCGCTCGTCCAGCGGCTTCTCATCCGTGTAGGTCTCTGATTCTCTCGCTGAATCGCGGTAGGCCGGGTAGGTCATCGCGCGGACGTCATCGACGAACCGGTCCGGTACTTCGAAGCCGGGGACGAAGGCCTGCTCGAGGTTCCGGCGGACCATGAAGTCGGGTGCGATACGCCACAGTGCCTGGCCGAGCACCGGAAGCCTGGCGGCCTTGGCCATGCCGCTGAGGCCGCCGTAAGAGGAGTCAGGCGAGATGTCGAGGATCGCCAGCCCGGCGACGAGGTCCGGCGAGCCCTCGGCCAGCGCGGTCGCGACTTTGCCGCCCAGAGAGTGGCCGACCACTGCCGCGCTGTCGACATCGAGCTTCGAGAGGACCTGGGCGATCAGGCTTGCCTGGGACTCGATCGAGTAGCCCCCGGAGGGCTTCTCCGATCCTCCGTAGCCGAGCATGTCGACCGCGATCACGCGACGGCCCTGTTCAGCCAGTAGCGGGATGAGGTCCTCCCACCAGTCGATCGCCCCTCCGGAACCGTGAATCAGCACAACCGGGGGTGCGAGCATTACTGCTACGGCCGGTATTCCCGAGCCTGCCTGTGGAGGCAGGCCATCAACACCCATGCCGGGTTCAGCCGGTGTGTCGAGTACCTGAATCTGGCCTGAAGTCGTATTGATCAACTGGCCGCCGGCGACGTTTACACCCGCCGATTCCGTCTCGTTGTCGAGGGCAAACGCATTCAGCACCAGCAGTGCCAGGACGGCGAGCAAGGCGATAAACGCCACCTTGAGCCATCGGCTGCTGCGGGAGCCTGCGCCCCGATTTGAGCGTGAGGAAGTTCCGGCCATCTCCGCTGTTACCCTAGTCCGACTTTCGGTCGGGTCAGCTTCGCCTCCGGTCCGGTCCACTTAATCTGACCAACAGCAGGAATAACTACATGGAGAAGTTCGTCATACAGGGCGGTGTACCGCTCTCTGGAGAGATAACCGCAGCAGGGAACAAGAACGCGGCGCTGCCGATTCTCGCTGCCTGCCTGCTCACGGAAGAAGAGCTTGTGATCGCTAACGTGCCGCGGATTCGCGACACGGAGGCCCAGATCGCGCTGCTGGTGAAGCTGGGGGTCGAGGTTGAGTGGGTCGCGGCGAACACCGTCCGGCTCTGCGCGAAAGATGTCACCGAGACCACGCTGGACGAAGGCCTGTCGGCGGCGATCCGCGCGTCCTTCCTGCTGGCTGGCCCGCTGCTCGCCCGCTTCGGTGAGGTCCACATGCCACCGCCAGGCGGAGACTTCATCGGACGTCGCCGTCTGGACGCTCACCTTGATGCTTTCCGCGAGCTCGGTGCCCGGGTCGGGGGCCAACGCTGGATCGAACTCACAGCTCCTCCCGGGGGCCTCCGCGCCTGCGAAATCTTCATGGACGAGCCTTCGGTGATGGGAACCGAGAATGCCCTGATGGCCGCCGCCCTTACGCCTGGAGAGACGATCATCTCCAACGCTGCGTCCGAGCCGCACGTACAGGATCTGGCCCGGTTGCTCGTCAAGATGGGTGCTCCAGTCTCCGGCATTGGCTCTAACGTGATGGTCGTTACCGGCAGGGACAAGCTCGGCGGTGCCGAGCACACGGTAACCCCCGACCACATCGAGATTGCCAGCTTCATGGCGCTGGCGGCCGCAACCGGTGGTGAGCTTCGCATCCACGACGTCGAACCGCTCGACCTCCTGATGATCCGGCGCCAGTTCAGGCGGCTTGGGTTCCAGTCGGTCATCGAAGGCCGTGATGTGATCGTTCCGCCAGCACAGAACCTGCGTGTTCAGGCCGATGCCGGCGGAGCAATCCCGAAGATTGAAGACGGCCCGTGGCCTGCATTCCCGGCAGACCTGACCTCGATTGCGCTGGCGCTCGCCACTCAGGCGGAAGGGGAGATCCTGATCTTCGAAAAGATGTTCGAAAATCGGCTCTTCTTCGTCGACAAGCTCGTTGCCATGGGCGCACGGATCACCCTGTGTGATCCGCACCGCGCGATTGTCAGCGGCCCGGCCCGGCTGCACGGCGAGCGGGTGGACAGCCCGGACATCCGTGCCGGCATGGCGATGCTGATCGCAGCTCTGGCCGCCGAAGGGACATCCCACATCGGCAACATCCGCCAGATCGACCGCGGCTACGAAGACATCGATTCCCGCCTGAAGTCACTCGGCGCCCACATCGAGCGCGTCGACGACTGATCGGAGCGGAAGTGATCCACCCGATACCACCCGGAACCAGGGACGTACTCCCCGACGAGATGCGAGAGCTGAGAAAGCTCGAGGAGTCGTTGCTGGGCGTTTTCGAAGACTTCGATTACGGCGAGGTCCGCACACCGACGATCGAATACGCAGATGTTGTCGGGCGAGGCGATGAAGGCTCGGCCGGTGATGCCTACCGCTTCTTTGATGACCGCGGTGAGCTGCTGGCACTTCGGACCGACATGACCATCCCGATAGCCCGGCTTGTCGCGACCCGCTTCGGTGAAGTCCCGCCACCATGGCGGCTGAGCTATGTCGCAAACTCCTACCGCGCGGTGACCCCCCAGCGCGCCCGCCTGCGCGAGTTTGGTCAGGCCGGAGTCGAACTGATCGGTGTCGACGGTCCAGACTGCGTCGCGGAAGTCGTGGAGATTATGGCTCGGTCCCTGGACGCCGTTGGGCTAGGCAAGTCCGTGATCGGACTCGGTGATGCGGGACTGTGGGCCGCTCTGGTCCGCGACCTGGGCGGCACTGAAGAGACAGTAGAGAGTTCCTCACGCAGGCTCGCCGCGCACGACATGGTCGGACTGGGGGCAGGCCTCCGTGAGTGTGGAGAGTTCGAAGCCGGACAGGTGGACGCCCTCCTCAAGGTCGTCCAGATGCGTGGCGGCCCGGATCTGATCGCATCGGCACGAGGCCTTGGCGGCAAGCGTTTCGACGGCGTACTGGACTTGATGGAAGAGACCTGTGGAGCGATCTCTGCACGTTCGGTCGGCGAAAGGATTCAGATTGACTTCGGCATGCTTCGTGAGCTCGGTTATTACACCGGCTCGATTCTTGAGGTGTATGACCCCTCGGTTGGTGAAGCAATCGGCGGCGGAGGTCGCTACGACGGCCTGATGCAGCGTTTCGGGGTGGAGCAGCCCGCGGCCGGGTTCAGCCTCTACCTCGAGCCGATCCACAAGGCCCAGCTCGAGCAGGATCGGATCCGGGGGCGTGCCAGAGATGCTTGATTCACTGAACGAGCCGGGTGGACCGCTCAAGCTCGCTGTTCCGCGAGGGGCGTTGATGGACGAGGTGCTGGACTTGCTCGACCGGGTTGGCATTGATACCTCCGGCGTTCGTGGCGATTCCCGCTCGCTGGTGTTCGACGGCGGTGAAGTAACCCTGGTGACGATGCGGCCCTACGACGTCCCCACCTACGTTGAAGCCGGAGCGGCAGATCTCGGAATCACCGGAAAGGACGTTCTGCTGGAGCAGGATGACCGTCGGATCTTCGAGCTGCTTGATCTTGATATCGGTCTCTGTCGCATGGTGCTGGCCACCCGCAAGGGGGACGCCGGCCCGAGCGAGCACCAGCGCCGTCTGGGGATGATGAGGATTGCGACCAAGTATCCGAGAATCGCCGAGCGCTACTTCGAAGGGGAGGGCCGGCAGGTGGAGGTAGTCGAGGTAAAGGGGTCGATCGAACTGGCGCCTTTGGTCGGATTGGCAGACGGAATAGTCGATCTGGTCGCCACCGGACGAACCCTCGTCGAGAACAACCTTGAAGAGCGGGAGCAGATTGTGACCTGCACGGCCCGTCTGGTCGGAAACGAAGTGGCCTACCGGCTCCGATCCGAAGAGGTCGACTCACTTACCTCCCGACTCCGGGGGGCGGCAGGGTGAAGAGCCGCCGTCTCCAGTGGACGGCGCCGCAAGAGGTTGCGGCCGAGGTCCGCGCCTGGTTTGAATCAGGAGTGGAAGCGATCGACCTCGAGCCGATTGAGCGTGCCGTGGCCGAGGGCGGAGACGCCGCGCTTCTCGAGCTGACTTCGAGATTCGATGCCCCCAACGCTGTGAGCCTCGAGTTGGCTGTATCCGGAGGCGATGCCCGCGCGGCACTCGGGGGGCTTGAACCGGCGCTGCGCGAAGCACTCGAGGTATCAATCGCAAACGTCCGACTGGTAGCGGAGGCCCAGATCGGCGAGGAGCGGACGGTCGAGTTGCCACAGGGACAACTGGTCACCGTAGGCAAAGCTCCCGTTGGGGCGGCCGGAATCTACGCGCCGGGGGGTCGTGCGAGTTATCCCTCGTCGGTGATCATGGGTTGCGTGCCCGCGCGGGTGGCCGGCGTGGACAGGCTAGTTCTCGTTTCCCCGCCCGGCCCGGACGGCAGGATCGACCCGACGACGCTGGCTGCTGCGGCACTTTGCGATGTCGATGAGATCTACGCGGTGGGGGGAGCACAGGCGATCTTCGCCCTGGCCAGAGGTACCGAGAGCATCAGGGCGGTCAATGTAATCGCCGGACCCGGCAATGCCTGGGTTCAAGCCGCAAAAAGGGCCGTTTTCGGCGAGGTTGCGATTGACTCCCTGGCGGGTCCTTCAGACCTCACCGTCGTGTTCGATGGTGACACAGACCTTCGTCTTGTGGCCCTCGATCTCTGCGCGCAGGCCGAACACGGTGCCGAGAGTCCCCTGGTCGCGATCTCGGTGAACGGCGGCGATCTCGATGCCCTTGCAGCCGAAGTCGACGCCGTGGCGGCGACCCAACCTTCCGTGGAGGACTGCCGTCTCGCCCTGGTCGAAGTACCGTCAACTGCGGAAGCGATCGATCTGGTCAACCAGACGGCCCCCGAGCACCTCCAGTTGATGGACACTGCCAGTGCCGGAATGGTGTCGCAGATAGCGACGGCCGGCTGTGTTTTCGTCGGGTCCGCATCGGCCACGGCCTTCGGCGACTACATCGCGGGCTCAAACCACATCCTCCCGACCAACGGGACCGGGAAAAGTTTCGGCCCGGTTTCCCCGGATACCTTCCGTCGCAGCACCGCGCGGGTAAGCTTGACGACCGCGTCGGCTTCTGCCCTTGCGGATCCCCTTCACGCACTTGCCAGGGCCGAGGGGCTGCCGGTCCACGGACTCTCAGCGATGGCGAGAGGAAAAGATGAACAGAACAGCGACAGTTGAAAGAATTACGGGCGAGACCCGGATCGAAGTAACAGTCGATCTCGACGGTGGTGACTCTCTGGTCACCACCGGAGTCGGGTTCTTTGACCACATGCTGGACCTGCTGTCCCGGCACGCCAACATCGGCCTCGCTGTCAAGGCCGACGGCGACCTGGAGACCGGTTCGCACCACACAGTCGAGGACGTGGGCATCGTTATCGGACAGGCGATCGACCGCTCCCTGGGCGACCGTTCAGGGATTCGGCGTTACGGCTCCGCCATCGTGCCGATGGACGAAGCTGCCGCCAGTTGCGCGCTCGATATTTCCGGGCGGCCGCTCTGTGTGTTCAGAGGCGAGATACCGAATACCACTATCGCCAACTTTGAAACCGAACTGGCGGAGGAGTTCTTCCGGGCGGTGGCTAACGGAGCCAGGATGACCATCCACATCGATGTCATGTACGGCTCGAACGTACACCACCTGATTGAAGCCTCTTTCAAGGCATTCGCCCGGGCGTTGAGAGTCGCAATCTCGATCGATCCCGACGAGAAGGGCGTGCCCAGCACCAAGGGCACGCTGAGCAGTTGAGCAGCGCGGTCTCGCTGGCCGTCCTGGACTACGGGATGGGCAACCTGCGCTCGGTCGAGAAGGCTTTCGAAAGGGTCGGGGCGAGCTGTGAGGTCACATCTGACCACGATCGGATCAGCGCGGCTGATGGCGTGGTGCTGCCCGGCGTCGGAGCCTTTCCAAAGGCAATGGAACGGATAAATGAACTCGGCCTCGATGAGGCGCTGCATGCCGCAGCCGCGCGGCAGCAGCCCATTCTCGGAATTTGTCTCGGACTTCAGCTGCTCTACGACTCGAGCACCGAGCTCGGGGGGTCTCAGGGCCTCGGGCTGCTCGAAGGCAAGGTTGTTGAAATCCCGGCTGGAGGTCGAAAGATTCCTCACATCGGCTGGGCGTCGGTCACCTGGCGCCGTCCCTCTCACCTCAATAACGGCCTTCGACCGGGCGAGCCTTTCTACTTCGTACATTCCTTCGTGGTCGAGCCCATCGAAGACGAGCTGATCGGGACCGCTGGCTACGGAGGCGAGTTCGCCTGTGTGGCTGGCCGCGACGGGATCTACGGAGTTCAGTTCCACCCGGAGAAGTCGAGCTCAGCCGGACTGCGCCTGCTGAAGAACTTCGTCGAGGTCTGTAAATGATCCTGCTGCCGGCGATCGACATCCGCGGCGGCAAGGCCGTGCGTCTCTATCAGGGTGAGTACGCGCGCGAGACCGTCTACGACGACGACCCGGTCGACGCGGCTCGGCGCTGGGCTGCCGGCGGAGCCGAGTGGATTCACGTGGTCGACCTTGACGGAGCCAAAACAGGCACTCCGGTCAACCTGGAGGCGATAGAGGCGATTGCCGGGGCGGTCGAGTGCCGGATCGAGGTCGGTGGGGGGCTGCGTGACCTGCCTTCGGCCGAAGCTGTACTCGCTGCGGGGGCCGAGAGGGTGGTGGTCGGCACAGCCGCTCTCCGGGACCCCGATTTTCTCGCCGAGCTGATCGATGTCCAGGGCCCGGAAAGGGTCGTGGTATCGGTCGACGCACGCGGCGGCAAGGTTTCACTGGCGGGCTGGACCGAAAGCAGCGGGGTGGATGTTGCCGATGCGGTCGCCGACCTCTCCGGTCGTGGTGTCGGTCGTTTCCTTTTCACTCCAATCGAGGTAGACGGCACGCTGGAGGGACCGAACATTGCCGAGCTCGAGAGGGTTGCTGGAGCCACAGGTGCCGCCGTGATCGCATCGGGTGGCGTCGGCACACTCGATCATCTGAAGGAGCTTGCGACCACCTCGCCATCCAACGTCGAAGCCGTGGTTGTGGGCAAGGCGCTCTACGAAGGGAAGTTCACCGTCGAAGAGGCGCTCGTGGCTCTGAGGGCCGGGAAATGAGCGATCTCAAACGGGTCATCCCATGCCTGGATATCGATAACGGTCGCGTCGTGAAGGGGACGAACTTCGTCAACATCCGTGATGCTGGCGACCCTGTGGAGCTCGCGGTCCGATACGACGAAGGTGGAGCCGATGAGCTGGTCTTTCTTGACATCACCGCTTCTCACGAAGGCCGCGACACGATCGTAGATCTGGCCCGACGCACCGCCGACAATGTCTTCATACCGTTCACCATCGGCGGTGGCATCCGCTCGGTCGAGGACGCACAGGCTGTTCTGAACGCAGGCGCCGACAAGGTCGCAGTGAACTCGGCTGCCCTGAACAGGCCCACTCTGATTAGTGAGATGGCTGAGGTATTCGGGTCACAATGCGTCGTCGTCGCGATCGATGCCAGAAAGGAGGGAGGCCGCTACGAGGTCTTTCTCAACGGAGGACGCATTCCGACTGGTCAAGATGCGATCGAGTGGGCGATCGAAGCCACTCGTCTGGGAGCCGGCGAGGTACTGCTGACCAGCATGGACCGGGACGGCACCAACGAAGGCTACGAACTGGAACTAACTGCGGCGGTCGCCGATGCCACTGCTGTTCCGGTGATTGCTTCGGGCGGCGCGGGAGAGCTCCGGCATCTGGTCGAAGCGATCGAGTCCGGCAGGGCTGACGCCGTGCTTTGCGCCTCGATATTTCACTACGGACAGCACACTGTCGAGGAGGCAAAGACCTTTATGGCCGCCCACGGAGTCCCGGTCAGAATCTGACCCTCCCCGGTTCGTGGGCCGCCGGCCGCCGCCGCAGTCCCTATGGCCCAGGAGGCAAACATCGGGTTGGGCTAGTGCTCATCCCTGGTCGGGACTGCCCTGTCTTTCGCGTTTCGCGCCAACACGCTTCCGCGCTTCGGCACGGCGTCGGGTGGCCTGCTGCTGCTGTCTGGTTATGGGCCGCAGGGCATGAATGCTGGAATAGCCGACCAGATAGAGGTTTTTCCCGTCTGATAGAGCCGGCATGTATGCCCCGGTGTGGTAGCTGAAGGTCTTCTTGCCTGTCCTGGCATTGATTCCGTATGTGTTGGTGTCATCGAAGGTCGCCGCGTAAACGGTGCGACCGATCACGCTGAGCGAGCCGATCACCCTGCCGTTCATGTCGAAAGTCCATCGAGCCTCGCCGCTTCTGGCATCGAGCGCATAGACGTTACCGTCGAATGATCCGATGTAGACGGTTGGGGGCGTGCCAGGTACTTGAGCGACCGTCGGCCCGGAATACACCCAGTCTCCGGTCGAGAAGGTCCAGGCAAGCTCGCCAGTGTCGGCATCGAAGCTGTACACACGGCTGTCGTTATTGCCTATGTAGACGCGACCGAAGGCCACGGCCGGAGTGGAGTAGAACGAGCCGGGCTGGCCCAGACCTGGCCCCAGCGCCTGTGTCTGCCAGCGGACCTCACCGTTTGAGGCGCGAACCGCGGTCATGGCTCCGCCGTAGTCACCGACGTAAAGCGTGCCGTCCTTGTAGGCAGGAGCACCCTTTATCGCTCCGGCCACCGATGTCTCCCAGACTCGCGCGCCGTTGCTTGTCCGGAGCGCGTAGAGGACACCATTTTCGCAACCGAAATACATCCTGCTGCGGACCACCACTGGCGAAGACTCTGACCGGCACGGGAGGGGCTTCTTCCAGATCTGTCTTCCGTTCCTGGCATTCAGCGAAAGCACCTGGCCGGGCTCCATGTTGACTATGTAGAGCCGGCCCTTGGAATATGTGGGCGTGGCGGCGTTCAGTCTCGCGATCCGCCTGCTCCATCTGGACTTGCCGGTCTCGGTGTCGAGTGCGTGCGCGAAGCCGTCGTTATCAACGAAATACATAGTCCCGTCGACGATCGAGGGCGGAAACTCGAGCAGAGGCTTGTCGCCGTACTTCCAGAGTCGCTTGAACGGGGGCTTGATTCCATTGACCGGCAAGTATCCTGTCCGCTCCCGGTCATAGCGGAAAGTCGGCCAGTTGACACGTGTTTCCTGTCGCGGGGCCGGCTTCGCTGCGACTGGTGCCTCAAAGTCAACCGACGGGTTGCTTACGTCTTCGGGACGCTTCAGCTGTCCGTAGGCGATCGCTGACGCCACGGCAAGAACAAGCAGGGCAACGATGATGAAGATCGTCAGGCGACGACGGTTTCTCCACCAGGGCCCTGGTTCGCCTTCAGGCAGGTATTGGTTTTCCGGCTCAGCATTCATCCGCAGAATGAATCATGGTACGTGAGTGTCAGGGCGGCCACAAAAATGACAGATACCGAAAGAAAGAGAATAGGAGAGCTGATCGAGCGGGAACCCGCCCTGGTCCGGCTGCGAGAGGCCGCCGGGTCCACGCCCTGCTACCTGGTTGGGGGGAGCGTAAGGGACCTGCTGCTCGGATATCAGGAGCTCGATCTGGACATCGCGGTCGAGGGTCCAGTCGCAGACCTGGCGCTGGAACTGGACCCCGATGCGGTCCTTCACGGGCGCTTCGACACTGCAGTTATTCAGGTTGAAGGACGAGGCATTGACCTCGCTCGCACCCGCTCGGAGCGATACCCGCGTCCTGGAGCCCTGCCGGAGGTTCAGCCCGCAGGCATCGAGCGAGATCTGGAACGGCGGGATTTCACGATCAACGCTCTGGCAGTTCCCCTGAACGAGCCGAACAATCTGCTCGATCCATGCGGTGGCATTGCTGACCTCGAGCGGGCGATCGTCAGGGTCATCCACTCGAAATCGTTTTCTGATGACCCCACACGGGCCCTTCGTGCTGCGCGCTATTGCGCGCGCCTGGGGTTCAGCCTCGAAGCCGGGACTGCTGACCTCCTGCCCCAGGCCGACCTCAACACCATTTCGAGAGAGCGGCTTCATTCGGAGCTGAAGCTCATCGCTGATGAGTCACCTGTGGCTGCTGTAACAGCGCTGCGACTGGCCGCAGCCTGGGGGATTCTCGGTCTGGACGAGAGCCAGATCAACCTTCTGTCCGGGGCATTCGGTCTGCTCGCTCTGGATCCGTGGAAGGGATTTTGCAGCAGGGGGGATGTTCTGCTGGCGATTGCCGGACGCGGCTCAGAGTGGAAAACTGAGGTGGGGACGGACTACCCAGGCACACCTAGTCGCGCCAGTCGGGTCGCCAGAAAGCTGGATCCAGTGAGTCTTCTCCTGCTGAGAGCCGCCGGAGCGAAATGGCTTGATTCCTGGATGTCAGACTGGCGGTTCGTGTCGCTCGAGGTGACTGGAGACGACCTCATTGCCTCAGGAATTCCGCCGGGAGTTGCGGTCGGAGCGGGCCTCGACGCGGCTCTCAATGAGGCCCTTGACGAGGGCATAAGGGATCGAAAAGAGCAGCTGGCGACGGCGCTGGCTGCCGCGCGAGGGCTCCACGATCAGGGTGGTCGGGGCAAGGGAATGTGAACCGGTGAGGCGATATTCGCGAGACGGCCTTGACTGGTACCGGGCGAAGTTACCCGGCGCGACCGCGTGCTTTACGACCCGTCGAGGAGGTTCAAGCATTGATCCTTACGACTCGCTCAACCTCGGCACCATGACGGGCGACAGACCGGGATCAGTTCTGGAGAACCGGAAGCGGGCGGCTGCGGCGCTGGGGCTGGAAGGTGATCGCATGAAGGTCGCCACGCAGGTGCACGGTTCAAGAATTGTCAGGCACCTCGATCCATCCGTCGCCGGCTCCTACCTGAATCCCGAAGCTGACCAGCCGGAGGCTGACGGACACATGACTTCGCTGCCGGGGGTACCCCTTCTCGTCCTGGTGGCGGATTGTCTGCCGATCGCCGTGAAGGGCCCGGGCGGCCTCGCAATGCTTCATTGCGGCTGGCGCGGCCTGGCCGGAACGCTCATCGAGAAAGCAGTCTCCATGACCGGCGGTGGAGCAGCAGCGATCGGGCCAGGGATCGGGCCCTGCTGTTTTGAGGTCGGCCCGGATGTAGCCGGGTCCTTCCCTGATGTCGGTGAGGGCGTATTTGCTGATGGAAGGTGCGATCTTCCGGAGATCGCCAGACGAAAGCTCCGGAGCGCCGGCGTGGAGGCGATCGAGATGTCCGGGGTCTGCACTTTCTGCGACCAGAGAGACTTCTTTTCCTACCGTCGTGACGGTGGTCTGACCGGTCGACAGGCCGGCATTGCCTGGGTCGATTGAGGCGGCCGGCATTGAGCTGTGCCTCTCGGCCAGGCTGGCCGGAACCCTGCACAGTCGCCCCGAGCAACCGCGAAGCTCCCGCAATTGGGCATAATCGGTGAAGGGTTCGTGCCTTCGGGCGCGAATGACCGCTTACTTATGGCACTCAGAGACTCTTGGCATCGCACTCTTGTCTACTTCGGCCTCGCCGAGGAAAGCCATGCGCATGGTGGCTACGACGACTACGACGACGAGTACCTGGAGGGAGACGAGGACTACGAGCCGCGACGTGACCGCGGTCGCGGCCGTGAGGCCAATGTCAGGCGGCTTCCGTCCAGTCGCCGCCGCAGTCACGATGAGATCGATGACATTTTCTCTGACGATGACCCCGGTCCACGCCCCCGTGGGAGGACCCTGCGCCCGGTAGACGACGAAGACGATGACGTCCAGGTCCACCTGGTCATCCCCAGGAACTTCAATGATGCCCAGCAGGTAGCTGACCAGTTCAAACGCAAGGTCCCTGTAATCCTGAATCTTCAGACCACCGACCATGAGCTCTCAAAGCGTCTGATCGACTTTGCCTCAGGTCTCACCTATGCGCTTGATGGCGGTATGCAGCGGATAGCTGAAAAAGTCTTTCTCCTCACCCCCCGGAACGTCGAGGTTTCGGCTGAAGAAAAGGCCAGACTCATTGACAAGGGCTTTTTCAACCAGTCCTGAGCCTTCTTCGCAGCTCGACCCGGGAGTCACTGCCGCCACTCCTGAGTCTCTAAGCTCAGCTTCATGATCGTCGGTTTCATCGGATCCGGAAACATGGCCGCTGCAATGGCTCGCGGCTGGGCAGGCCCCGCTTCTGGCGGGCCGGACGGAATGCTCTTTACCGACTCGGGGTCGGGGCGCGCTACAGCTCTGGCAAAGGAGGTTGGTGGCAGAGCGGTAGACGGAAACGCAGAGCTCGTGGCTGCCAGCGATTTCGTTGTGCTCGCGGTAAAGCCCCACTCGCTGGTCGAGGTTGCCGAGCGCCTTCCTGCCCCGCGGGCAGTCCTTTCGCTTCTGGGAGCTACAAAACTGGTCGACCTGGTCGACCAGTTTCCGAATTCGACAGTTCTGAGGCTGATGCCGAACCTTGCGGTTGAGGTCAACCGGGGTGTGATCTGCGTTGCCAAGGGGGAGGGTGGCGACCCTGCTGTCGCGGCCGAGGCTCAGTCCCTTCTGGATCCCCTGGGCCAGGTTGTCGAACTGGAGGACGGCGAGATGGACGCCGCAACGGCGCTGATGGGCTGTACTCCCGCCTACTTCGCTGCCGCTGCCGCCGCGATC
>CAIZLN010000048.1 GCA_903933815.1 uncultured Solirubrobacterales bacterium | reverse complement strand
TGGTGGGTCGGGCGTGGACCCAACGGTGGATACGTCGCCGCCCTGATGCTGCGGGCCATGAGTCAGGAGGCTGAATCATCAACAGAGCCGGGCAAACACCAGCCTCCCCGCTCGCTGACCGTCCACTTCCTCAACACCCCGTCGGTCGGGGCTGCCGAAATCGAAGTCACTGTCGAACGGCAGGGAAGGTCGACGATGTTTTTGTCCGCCCGACTGATTCAGGAAGGTGAAGTTCAGGGCAAGGCGATGGCCGTCTTCTCGGCCGACCGCAACGGGCCTTCGTTCGTGCACACAGAGATGCCGGCCGTCAAGCCGCCCGAAGAGGGCGAGGAGTTCGACACCAGCCTCGCGCCGGTCCCCGTATTCGCCCGCTACAGGGCGATACCGGTGCTCGGCGGCGCGCCGATGAGCGGTGGCTCCACGGCCGACACCGCTGGCTGGCTGAAGCTGGCTGACGAAGAGGGGATGAGTCCCGAACTCGCCGCCGCGATGCTGGATGTCTGGTATCCGGCTCCGTTTGTCGCGATCACCGAGCCTGCGGTGGCCCCCACCCTTGAGTACACGGTCCACTTCCCCCGGAAACTGCCTGTTGAGGGTGCCGGGCCATCCGACTGGGTCCTCGCACGGCTGAGGGCCGAAGAGGCCGTCGAAGGGCACTTCACAGAAGACGGCGAGCTCTGGACCAGGGAGGGCACCCTGCTCGCCCGCTGCCGGCAGGTCGCCCTGCTCAAGAGCATCACCTGAGCAGCCTCTGGACCCGAGGGCTCAGTCCAGACTGAGCCGGCCGGACATCGCTTTGCCGAGAGTGACTTCATCGGCGTGCTCGAGGTCGGCGCCCACCGGCAGGCCACTGGCCAGCCTCGTCACCTTCGTCTGGGACCTCAGCAGGTCAGCGATGTGCTGTGCGGTCGCCTCCCCGGTGGTAGTCGGGTTGGTTGCGAGAATCACCTCGTCGATGCCCCCGGCTTCCACCCGCCGCCTGAGTTCAGCGATCCGCAGGTCGCTTTCGTCGATGCCGTCAATCGGCGAGAGCGCCCCGCCGAGCACGTGGTAGCGGCCGCGGAACTCATGGGTGCGCTCGAGCGGGATCACGTCGGCTGGCTCCTCGACCACGCAGATCACCGATTCGTCGCGCCCGGCGTCTTCGCAGATCCGGCAGCGGGGACCTTCAGCCAGGTTGAAGCAGATCTCGCAGAGGCCAACTTTTTCCTTGACCTCGATGATCGCCTGGGCGAGGTTCCGGGCGTCTGCATCGTCAGAGCGCAGGATGTGGAACGCGAGCCGCTGCGCCGTGCGGCGGCCGATGCCGGGAAGCTGCGATAGCTCTGCCGTCAGGCGGCTGAGCGGTGCCGGGCCTTCGCTCATCCTCCGGGCAGACCGCCGCCGCCGAGCCCCGGCATGCCGGGTACATCGGGCATCTTGGAGGCGGCCAACTGCTGGGCCGCTCTGATCGCCTCGTTGACGGCTGCCTGAACCATCTCGGCGAGCATCTCGGCATCCTCGGGGTCGACCGCGTCCGGATCGATGGTCACATCCTTGATAACCAGGTCGCCGGAGATCTTCACTTTGACCATGCCCCCGCCGGCGCTGGCCTCGACCTCTTCATCCTTGAGCGACTCCTGCGCCTGGAGCATCTCGTTTTGCATCTGCTGGGCCTGCTTCAGCAGGGCGTTCATATCCATACCGCCCATGCCTCCGCCCATTCCGCCCATTCCTCTATTCGCCATCAGATGACCTCCTCCGCGTTGAATTCAGATTTCACTCGTTCCACGAACTGCTCCTCATCGACCACCGGTGCTTCCGCTGGTGCTTCCTCAGCCCCGGCCGTGGAGCCGAGCTCGGTGTATTCGAGGGTGAACTCCTCGCCTGTGACCGACTTCAGAGCCGCCACCAGCTGGCTGCGCTGTTCGGGCTTGTCGGCATTGCGGCGGTTGAACTGCGAGCCGGCCGGAAAGCCGATTGTGAGCCGGTCTCCTTCGAGACCGAGCGGCCGGGTTACCTCGAAGTAGGAGGCAGTTGGTCCAGACGCGAGTGCTCGCAGGGCGTCAAGCACCGCCGGCCAGATCTGGTCGAGCCGGTCGAGGTGAGCGCGGTCAACCGCAGCCGGTGCCTCATCAGCCCGGGAAGCGGCAGCCGGGACCCCTTGCGGGGCCGGAGGCGGGGCTGATGGCTGGGCTGATGGCTGGGCTGGTGGCTGGGCTGGTGGCGGACCAGCCGCAGGGGCAGGCTTTGCCATCGGGGTATCCGAGGCGACTTCATGCGGTGGCTCAGGGCCGGGATCGCCGTCGGAGACAAACCCGGTCTCGGGCACCCCGACTACTGGAGGCTCCCGGTCTTCAGTGGGCTCCCCCGTGGGTGGAGGCTCAGCCGGGGTCGCTTCAGGAACCACGGGAGCCGCCACGACAGCTGGGGCTGGGGCGGGCGGTGCCGGTGCGGCAACCTGCGGGGGAAGCGCGGGCGGTGCCGGAGCTTCCCGCTCAAGCCTCTCAAGGCGCCTCACCAGGCCCTCAGTGCCGGGGTCAAGGTCGGGCCGGGCCGCCTTGAGCAGAGCAATTTCGACTGCGAGTCTGGCTTCGTCGCCGCCACGGATCGATGCCAGAGCTCCTGCCAGTTCATCGATCGTGCGGATCAGGTTGGCCGGACCGATCGCCTGAGCCTGGGCGGTCAGCCGGGCGGTGTCGGTGGCGGTCACGGCGAATGCCTCGGGAATCTCCCCCGTGGTTCTCGTGACCAGCAGTACCCGCAGGTGTCCGAGCAGGTCACGAGCGAATCGGGCCGGATCCCTCCCGCTGCGGGCCATGGCGTCGACCGAAAGCAGAACACCCTTCGGATCTTCCGCGATCACCGAGTCAACGACGCCGAAGAGAAGGTCGGCATCAGGAGCTCCGAGCAGCTCGAGCACGTCATCGATCGCGATTGAGTCGCCGCTGTAGGCGAGCAGCTGGTCCAGGGTTCCCAGAGCGTCACGAAAGCTGCCTGAAGCCGAGCGGGCAATCATCGCGACCGCTGCCGGTTCGATCGTGATCGACTCGGCCGTCGCAACCCGGCTGACCACCTCGGATAGCTGCTCGACCGAGGGACGCTGGAAGTCGAAGCGCTGGCAACGGTCGGCGATTGTCGGCATCACCTTGTGAGCCTCCGTGGTGGCGAGGATGAATACCGTGTTCGGTGGCGGCTCCTCGAGGGTCTTGAGAAAGGCGTTCCATGCTTCCTTGGTAAGCATGTGGGCCTCGTCGAGGATGTACACCTTCCACTGTCCAGCCGCTGGCGCAAACGCGACCCGGTCGCGCAGGCTGCGGATGTCGTCGACCGAGCGGTTGGAGGCTGCGTCCATCTCGATCACGTCGACTGAAGTCCCGGCGGCGATCGAGCGACAGGACTCGCATTGCCCGCACGGCGTCAGGGTCGGACCGCCGTTCTCACAGTTGAGCGACGCAGCAAGGATCTTCGCCATCGATGTCTTGCCTGTCCCCCGTGAGCCGACAAAAAGGTAGGCATGGTGAACCTTGTCAGCCTCGATCGCGTTCGAGAGCGTGCGGACCACATGGCGCTGGCCGACCACCTGATCGAAGGATCCGGGACGGTGGCGCCGGTAGAGAGAAGTGGCCTGAGTCATCTGCGAAAAGCCAGTCTACCCACGCCGCGGGACACCGCCGGAGGGCCGGTCGGGAGGCGAAGGAGGATGGATCAGGGGGCCCTTCCCGGGTCACATGGAACTATCCGGAAACGCCCGGGTCCCGACTCCGGATCGCCGGTCTGCCGTCATCTCCAGCCGCGGCAGGGCAGCCGTCCACGGTTCCGGTGAGAATGCGCTCATGCCGCAACCGACGCGAGCCCGGGCATGGGCCGAGCCTTTCGCCTTCATCGCCGCCGTTTCGGCCGTGCTGCTCCTGATCTTCCCCCGGGGCTTCCCCAACTACGACACCATCTACTACCTCCTCTGGGGCAGGGAGATTGCCCAGGGGTTCAGCCCCGATTACGGCGCCCCGCTGGCGCCGACCCCGCACCCGCTCTACGACCTGCTGGGCACCGTTCTCTACCCGCTCGGAGACGGCGCGATTACCGTCGCCGTCGTACTCGCATATGTCAGCCTCGGCCTGCTTGCCTGGCTGGTCTACCGGCTCGGCTCGGAATGGCTGAGCCGACCGATCGGGCTGCTGGCCGCATTCCTGGTCATGACCAGCGCACCGGTGCTGAGCAACGGACTGCGTGCCTACATAGACATTCCCTACATGGTGCTCTGTCTGGCAGCACTCCTGATCGAAACCCGACGACCGCGGGCCGGCTGGCCGGTGCTGGCCCTGCTCGCACTGGCCGGACTGCTGCGACCCGAAGCCTGGCTGTTCGCCGGCATCTACTTCCTCTGGGTCGCACTCGACTTCCACCTCGCGCCGAAAGAAGGACCCGACGGATCGGCCCCTGCTCACCGCGTCGGTCTGAGCCTGGGCCGACTCCGGATCCAGCTGCGTGAAGCAGGCATCAACGGCAACCTGGTCCTGATGGCCTGCCTGGCCGTCTCCGGCCCGGTGCTGTGGGTTCTGTTCGACCTGATCACCACCGGTAATCCGCTCTACTCGTTCACCGGCACACGCGAGACGGTCGAGACACTGGAACGGGACACCGGACCGCTGGACGTTGTCCTCTACGGACCGCGCCGACTCGGCGAAGTTATGCAGTGGCCGGGAATGGCCGGAGCGCTGGTGGGGATCGTGTTCTGCCTGAAGACGATGCCGCGGCGGGTGTCACTCGGACTGTTCGCCGCTGTCGTAGCCCTGATCGCATTCGCCATCATGGGAGCGGCCGGCCTGGCGATCATCCCCCGCTACACGATGCTCGCCGCCTCGATCCTGTTCATCTTCGCGGCCGCCTCGGTGCTCGGCTGGCTGCTGCTCGAGCCGGGAGACCGGTGGCGCCGCCCCTGGCAGGTTGCCGCAGTACTGGTTGTCGCTTTGTACTTGATCTGGTTGCCAAACCAGTACGACCTGCTGAGCAAGGTCGATCGTGACCTGAGCAACCAGAGCCTGGTCGAGCGGGACCTCGAGGCGCTGGTTGACGACGGTGCCTTCGCCCGACCCGGCGCTTTGACCGGCAGAGCGCCGTCCGACGACGCAGCCGGACTCGATGGCTGCCTGCCGATCTCCGTTCCGAACCACCGCGCAGTCCCCCGACTCGCCTTCTGGCTCGACATCCGTCCATCAGACGTGGTCAGTGTCGCCGCAGCAACAGAACAGCCCGCAACCGGCTTCTTCCTCGCCCCCGCCCGCGCATTCACGATCGAGAACTTCATCCTTGATCCCGGCCAGCCCGGTCGCGCTGTATCGAGGCCTCCGCCGGGCTTCGAACCCGTCGCCATAAACCGCTCCTGGAAGCTCTACGCAAACTGTCCGAATCCCTGACCGAACAGGAACCACCTGACCGGCCGAGATCGCGAAAATCAGTCATATGCGCTGATTTCCGGGATCTCGTCCAAATCAGCAGTAAGGCGACGCGTAATAAATGGACCGTGCATCCGCCTTCGAAACGAAGTCACCAGGCGTATCCATCGAGTTTGGCTCAGGTAAGGCTGACCCGTGGCACCCGTAGTTTCCGCTTAAGGCTGCTTCCTTCCGGACCTGACCTGATTCACGGGCTTGCGTCGCACGGGACCTGACCGTCAACACCTCCCTCGGTGTACTGACCCCGGTGGCCAGCCCCTCGGAACGGAATTCGGCCTTGCTAAAGCGGATTGCAAGTGACAAGGCACCGCTAACTCCCCGCCTAGCACGGTCCGACCAAGACTCTACCGACTGCGAACGAAGGCCAGTGTGCGGTAGCGGTAGCCTTTCCCTATTACTTACTTGGTCAACCGGAAAAGCAGACGAATGACGAGCCTGGCAACCGGCCTTCTTGCGGGCATCCTGCTGGTTTTTGCCGGTGTGTCTGCCAGCCCCGGCGCTGCCGCGGCAGCCGAAATCGCTCGACCTCTGTTCTGGAAGACAGGCACGCACATTTCACCGGGAGGGGCCACCAATGGCCTCATCATGGCTTCGACCCGGTCAGGAGAGGCGAGCGGATTCATGGTGCTGCGGCAGGTCGAAATTGACGGCATAGGATGGCTGCTGATCCGGATCGGGAGGCGCCCGAACAATCGCGTCGCCTGGGTTCCCTCCGAGAAGTTCCTGGTGAGCCAGATTGATTCAAAGATCATCATTTCCGTCAGGGCCCGAACGATGACGATGTTCTCCGGTGGCAGGAAAGCCTGGGTCTCACCAGTGGTGGTGGGCAAGAGTTCAACGCCGACCCCACTTGGCCTTTTTGCGGTTCACGATTTCTACCGGGTGAAGGATGACCTGAGGCCCTGGATCATTGAGACCACGGCACACTCGGAGGCACTCCGCACCTTTCTGGGAGGACCGGCCCGGGTCGCCATCCACGGTCGCCACGGACAGCTGCGCGTTCCGTGGGGATCTGCGGTCTCAAACGGCTGCATCAGGGCACCCGACTGGGCCCTGCGCTCGATCAGGAAACGGGCACCGGTCGGCACACCTATCGAGATCCGCCGGTAGGCTTCCGCAGCCGCCCGGAGAACCATTCCATGCCAACCCCGCAGCCACCAACACTCCGACAGCCCCGCCTGGTCCAGGGGGTGCGTTTTGCGAAGTCCCAGAAGCGGTTCTTCGAGAAGGCGGCCCATCTCGGTGACACCTTCCAGGTGAACTTCCAGCGTCGTCGGTGGAATGTCCTCACCCACCCCGACGCGGTCAAGGATGTTTTCACAGCCTCCCCCCAGGTGCTGCACGCCGGCAAGGGCAACGAGATACTCGCAACTGCTCTTGGCGAACACTCGGTGCTGATCCTCGACGAGGACGAGCACATGCGCCACCGGAAGCTGCTCCTTCCCTCTTTCCACGGCGAGCGACTCGCAGCCCAGGCCGCGACAATCCAGCGAATAGCTGAACGGGAGGTCGAGAGGATCCCGAGGGACAGCACCTTCTCGATGCGCGACCACACCCAGAAGATCGCCCTCGAGGTGATCCTCGAGATCGTGCTCGGGACCGAATCGACCGGCGAGGAACATGATGTCCTTGCAGACCACGCCACCTCAACCCTCGAGTGGATAGGCAAGCCGTTCAGGCTCTTGCCGCCAGGTCTGCTCGGTCCGCGTCACCCGCTGGTAAGGCGGATGTACAAGCCGGTCCTCGACCCCCTCGACGAGTCCCTGTATCGCCTGATCGCCGGGCGCAGGAAGGAACCGGACCTGGAGGAGCGCGAGGACATGCTCTCCATGCTCCTCACAGCCCGGGACGAACAGGGCAACTCGATGACGGACGTGGAGGTCCGCGACGAGATCGTGACTCTGGTCGTTGCCGGCCACGAGACGACAGCAACAGCGCTTGCCTGGGCATTCGAGAGGCTGGCCCACACCGAGGGCAGCACCGAGGCTCTCCACAGAGCGGTCACCGATGGTGACGATCCCTATCTGACCGCCGTTTCGCAGGAGACGCTGAGGCTTCGGCCGGTTCTGGACGTCGTCGTCAGGCAGGTGAACAGGCCCGTCGAGATCGCCGGGTATTCCTTCGAAAAAGGCGAGATGATAGTGCCCTGCATCCACCTCCTCCACCGGCGCGAGGACATCTATCCCGATCCGCTCGAGTTCAGACCCTCACGCTGGAAGGACGTAAAGCCCGGCACCTACACCTGGATCCCGTTCGGTGGCGGAGTCAGGCGGTGCATCGGCGCCTCCTTCGCGATGGCCGAGATGGAGATAGTGATGAAGGCCGTCGCCCAGGCCGGCGTCCTCGAGCCGGTGGGAGGGGATGAAAAGGTGGTTCAGAAGTTCATCACTTCCTCCCCGGCTCGTGGTGGCCAGCTCAGATTTGCCTGACGATCCGGAATCAGCTGGTAATCGTGATCCGGCCGCCACGTCCCGGCCAGCGATACCGAGGAGTCAGGAGCGATCCGGATAGGATCATCCCTGCTCAGGGCGCGTAGCTCAGCGGGAGAGCGCTCGCTTCACACGCGAGAGGTCGCTGGTTCGAAACCAGCCGTGCCCATTGACTTGCGGGAATGAAGCGTCACGAAGTTCCGCGAAATCCCCGGAACTCCTTTGTGCCAGCGCCCGTCCCGGCAGCCCACTTTCTTTGCAGCGGCGATCGGGGTTAGGTGTCATGATCCTTGCCAATGAGCTCAATAAATAAATCTCTGTATCGCCTGTGCGGCATCTCGCTGGCGGCGTTGGTGGGAGTACTCGCATCTCTCGCCGTGACCACGGGAGCCGGCGCCCACGGAACGCTGAACCTCTTCGGCAAGACCGCGACCGCTGGCAAAAACGGAACACTTACCCTCACGATCCCCCACGGCTGCGGGTCGAACGACACGACAACCACCAAGATCGTCCTTACGCTCAGCAGCGCCTGGCAGAGCGTCAAGCCAGCAAGGGTTACCGGCTGGCAGTCGACGGTGAAGCGTGCAGCCAACGGGAAGCGGCTGATTACATGGATGGCAACCGGCAGCGGGCTTCCAAACAACGAGTCCGGTGACTTCCCAATGGCGGTTCGCTGGCCGAGGAAGGCCGGCATCTACAACACGCCAACCGCGCAATATTGCGGCTCTCAGCTGATGTTTTGGAAAGACCCCTTCAACGCAGCTGCCGACGGTGACCGGCCGTATCCGGCGGTCTACCCGGTACCCCGGGTTAGGGTGCGCTCCGCATCGAGGCACTCGCCGACGGCAGTAACCCGTTCATCGCCATTGAGCCCCTGCCCGCTGGCGCGAACACTCGCTTTCAGCCAGTAAAGGCAACACACGCGAGAGGTCGCTGGTTCGAACCCAGCCGTGCCCAATCCGGACTAGAGGTTTGAAGGGGTTTGAACCCAACAGCGCCCATCGATAAGTGAAGGGCGGTAGTACCTCGCCTGCTACCATCGCCGCGTCATGTCGGTGATCGTAATCGTCGTCTCGGTCCTGCTTGCACTGGTCTTCGCCCAAGCCGGCCAGAACAAGTTCAGCGGCAGCGAACTCGCTCAGGTCTGTCCGGGCCACCTTGGGATCACGCCCGGCACTTATCGGCTGGTCGGCGTGCTCGAAATCCTCGCTGCGATTGGATTGATCGTCGGGGTCATTGCCGTTCCGGCGCTGGCCGCCGCCGCTTCAATCGGCCTCGCCCTCCTGATGGTCGGCGCGGTTGCCCTGCACCTCCGGGCCGGCGACCCGCTCAGGATCGCTCCAGGCTTCCTTCAACGCCGGGCGGAATCGATACGAGGCTGGCTTCCTGCGGCCGCACTCGGGTTGCTGGCAATCGCGAATGCCTTGCTGATCCTGGCGAGCTAGTCTGGACCATTCGCTGGTTCGAACCCAGCCGTGCCCAAAGAGAGCCCGGAACCATGTTCCGGGGAACCGTTACTGTCGGAGCCGAAATCACTTTGAATCACGTCGCTGAAGAGTCAGAGAGAATCGAGGTTCGCGAGATGACCTTTGCCGATGCGGCGGGGGTGGCCGAACTGGTGAGGCGCGCCTATGGCGACGGATACATTCACAAGCGCATCTACCACCCGGATCAGTTCTTCGGTGATCAGGGTGCTGGCCTCCAGACGAGCGAGGTCGCGGTTATCGACGGTGGCGAGGTTGTTGGCCACTGGGCCTTCGTATTTCATGGGCCGAAGGTGGCCGAGAGCGGGATGACGATCACCGACGAGCGCTTCCGCGGCCACGGCATCGCATCGCGCCTCGAGGGGAACCTGGTGGACCGGATCAGGAAGCTTGGGATCAGGTGGGTAATGGGAGAGCCTGTCCTGGTCCACACCGCGAGCCAGGAGATCGTGGTCGGCCACTGGGACCAGGGGGCGATCACCGGGATCAGACTGAAGGAGTTCACGCACGTGGACCTCGAAGGCTTCGCCGACCACACCGAGCACGGACGGATCTCGGTCGCGGTGGGGTTCGCCCCGCTGGCCGAGATGACTCCCCACGACGTGTGGGTGCCTGCGGCGTACGCAGAGATTCTGGAGATGGTTCTCGAGCCGGTCGAGTGGCGGCGGACGATCCGAACCGAAATGTCAGGCGGTTTCGAACCCGCCGAGACAACGGTGCTCGCCACCGAGTTCGACCCACAGGTCCTGAAGGCAGCGATCGAGGTCGAGGTGATCGGGAAAGACCTCGCTTCGGCCGTCGAAGCAGCGCGAAATGAACTGATCGAAAAGGGAGCCGAGTTCATCGAGGTACACATCCCGACCAGCGATCCCGCCGCCGCCACGGCGGACCTCCTGGACCAGGGATTCTCGTTTGCCAGCTTCCTTCCCGAAATGCGGCCCGACTCCGACCTGCTGCTGCTCCAGTGGATCTCCGACCCGGAGATCGAGCGCGACGAGTGGCAACTTCTGAACGGCCAGATCGAGCGCCTGGCCGACGCGATCGTAGACCAGGCAGAGCTGGCCGCGAAGCTCCGGGAGATCTAAGGACCTCGAGGAAGGGCTCGCTGGTTGACGGCGACCGCGATCAAGGTCACGGCGACCGCCCCGACCAGCATGAAGACCCGGTCCTCGGGTGCTGAAAGAAGGCCCATCGCTACCACCAGAGCCGTCGCAACCCCGGGGAGGGTCAACTCCGACACGCCGACCTAACACACTCACCTCCGCTGCGCGCGGATGGCGCCGTCGGCTGGTTCACCCACTGCCTGATCGGCTGGAAGGAGGAACCAGCCATGGCAGGATTCCCTGGCAACGGCACGCTCGCGGTGGCTGCACCCGGTCCAGAAACACCTTGACCTTCCCCCGGGAGTTGATTACCGGGAAACCGTCACCCGGAACTGATGAGTGACGGCAGGTGTGAGTTGTCCGTCTCCGGTCCTGCCCTGGACTGTAAATGAGTGCAGGCCAATGGAGAGCTTTCTGGTCGGCCTCCAGGCGGATCCGCACCTGACCGCAAGGCGCCTGTCTATTGAGCAGAAATTTTCGGTATCCAGTGCGGGAGCCGAGATCCTGAACAGAGGCCGTCGGGATGCCGTCTTTGATGGGGCTGAGCGGATTCGGGGTGGGTCCAGGGTCCTCGGCTGGGCGATGGTCGAGGACGGGCCGCCGGAGAGTCCTGGCTCGTCCCCGGTCAGGGGTTCCGGGTCGGGCTTCTGCTCGGACACGGGCGCCGGTTCGGACACAGGCGCCGGTTCGGGCTGCGGCTCGGACACGGGCTGCGGTTCGGGCGCCGGTTCGGGCTGCGGCTGCGGCGCTTCCACCTCTTCGGGCTCACCGAAGATGGCGTACTCCGGGATCGGCAGGACTACTTCCCATGAGTACCTGGCCGGGGCCGAGCGGTTACCGAGGAAGTCTGTCGCGACGACCTCGAAGGTATGCGGGCCCGTCGTCAGACCCTGGAGCTCGGTCGAGCCCGAACAGGCAGACCAGGCGCCCGAGTCCAGCCTGCACTCGAAGGTCGCCTCCCTGTCGGAACTCCTGAAGGAAAAACTCGCGAGGGTCGTAACCGTGGTCGGGAGCGGCCCTGAAGTGATCGTCACCGGCGGTGCCGTCGTGTCGACCCGCCAGGCCCAGCCCCCTGGAACGCTGACCCGGCCTGCGGGATCCACTGCCCTTACCTCGAAGGAGTGGTTGCCGTCCTGGAAGCCATTGATGACCACAGGAGACTTGCAGGGCTTCCAGGCGAAGTTGAAGAGGATCCCTAACAGGGTGCTCCGGCAGGAGAGGATGGACCCGGGGGTGTGAGTGATGGCAAAAGAGGCCGATCTGGAGGTCGTCCTGTCGGAAGGACCGGAATCGATCGAGACGGTCGGGAGCGGGGCGGTGGCGGGAGGCGACGGGACGGCGACCGTCCAGGAGTGGGCGGCGACTGCTCCGGCGTTGCCGACCCGGTCAGATCCCCTGATCTCGAAGGTGTGGCTGCCGCCCGGGAGTGCTGAGTAGGTCTTCGGACTCACACATTCCGACCACTCGCTGTCGTCCAGTCGACACTGGAAGCCGGCCCCGGGCTCGGATGTCCAGGCCAGCCGGGCGATCGCAGAGGGCAATGGGTCACCGGGCTTTGAAACAAGTTGTACCTCGGGTCCGGTGGTGTCCACAGACCACTCGTGGGTTGCGACCGGTCCCGTGTTACCCACTCGATCGGTGGCCCGGACCCTGAATGCATGAGGGCCCTCGGCAAGTCCCGAGAGGACTTTCCTGATCTCACAGGGCATCCAGGCGAGGTCGTCGAAGCTGCACTCGACGAGGGCCGCGTCACCAGTCACCTCGGTGAGTATCACTGCCTCGGTAGACGACGATTCCGGCTGCGGGCCGGAGATTATTCGGGCCTCCGGGGCAATCGTGTCGGCAGACCACTCGACGACATTTGGCTCGCTGGTGTTCCCGTAGCCGTCGGTCACCCTGATCGCGAAGGCATGCGGTCCGTGGGTGAGCTCCTTGATCTCCACCGGGCTGGCGCAGGGTGCCCATGACCCTTTATCCAGCGAGCAGTGGAACGTCTGACGGGATGCACTCTCGGAAGACGAGAAGCGGAAGATCGCACTCGATCCCGTCGTCAGCCCGGGGGCCGAGCCGATCAGGACCTCGGGCGGAGTGCGGTCCACAGTCCAGCCGCGGCCATGGCTGGCCCGGTTGCCGCTCGGATCGGTGGCCTCGACCATGATCTGGTTTCGCCCCTCGGGTACGTCAGTCAGGGAAATCGGTGAAGTGCAGTTCTGGAGGGATCTGCTGGTTCCGGAGGTGACCGGGCCGGTGCTGTGCCAGCACCTGAGGGTGGCCTCCTCGGAGACCCGGAAAGAGACCTCGTACGTGTGTGGGTCGACCTTCCGAGGTTCATCAAAGGTGATCATCGGTGGCGCGGTGTCTGGCGGCATGTAGTCGTAGTCGACCTTCCAGGTGATGCCCCACGGCGTGACGTTGCCAGCCCTGTCGGTGGCCCTTACGCCGACCTCGTGGTGGCCCTCAGCGAGTCCAGAGAGGGCCTGGGGGGAGGCACATGGGACGAAGGGTCCCGTGCCAAAAGGGATACTGCCCCTCCTGCGCCCGTCGGAAAGGGTGATTTCGAGGTATTTGATCGGAGGGTCGATCCGGCAGGTGAGCTCGGCGGTCGGGTCCGAGGTCGAGAAGGTGAACGAGGCGGAGGTCTCGTTGGTCATCGGGATGTTGTTTCCGGTATGACCCTTTATCGTGTGTCGGATTGACACGATCGGCTTGACGGTATCCACCGTCCATTCATGGGTTGCCGAGGTACCGTCGGAGTTGGTGACGGTAAATGTGTGGGTTCCATCCGTGAGGTCGGAAATGGCAACGGTGCCGGAACACTCCCGTGTCTCTCCGTCATCGATCTGGCAGGTCGTGTCGCCAGATGCCGTGAACTCGAAGTCTGCGGTCTTCTTGTTAGTCAGCTCAGGCGGGACTACGGTGAACTCGACCGCACCTCCGGGGCCAACGGGCAGATCCTCATCGGCAGCCGCACCCGAGGCAGCACCGATTACCACTGCTGCTGAGATAAGACCGAAAACCGCTCCGGAACGCAGGACTCCCAAGACTCTCCTCTGGACGATGATAAGCGGACAAGTCACTTGTGCCGCCAACTGAATCGACTGGTAACACACCCTTATGAGGATGTTGAGAGAAGAATATACAAAAAAGGGTGTGAGGTCTTCCGGTTCAAGACCGTCGCGGGCGTGAAAGTGCCTGCCACCATCCGGGTCGGGCCAACCCTGGCCGTCGGTCAGTTGAAGCTTGAATGCCTGGTCAGGATCCAGCTTCACCAGAAAGATTTATTCCTGAACCTGACCTGAGGATGGGCGAGCGGCTCCAGCGGCCTGCCTGGGGCACCTCTTACATGCTTGTCAGAAAACGGCCTCTGGAGACATCTCTATCGAGGGAGCGAATTGTCAACCCGAACTCCCGACGACTCTCCTGACAGACAAAACCAAACAAAGGATCAACTTCATGAGCAGTAATCAAACGGCCTCACCAACGGCGTGGAAGATCGCAGTGGGCATGATCGCGGCAGCCTTCCTGGCCGGCCTCGTTTTTGTGGGCGGCGCCAAAGCCGCCAACCAGATCGATGCTTCAGTACCAAGGACCGCGTCGGAGGCGAACCTTTCCTTGATCGGGGAGGCAAGCGACCTGCTCAAGAGCGCCGACGTTAGCTCCGTTGGAACAGCGGCAACCACCAGCCGGGTGAGGCCCAGGCGTTTTTTCATGCCGTTTCCAGTCGCCAAGAACCAGTCAGTGGTCTTTGCCCGATACTTCTCCAACAACACGTACCCCGAGGAGTTCACGGACGAGGTTGAGTCCTCTTACTGGGACTATTACGACACAGGACTCTGCGAGCGAAACAGCTATTCGAAGATGACCTGCTTCAGCTACGTGAGCGCTGACTTCGACATTGTCAACTACTACGATGAAGTCGTCGGAGAGGACACCTTCGTCTGCGCTTGGGACACGGCGGTCTGGTACCCCTTCGCCAGAAGAAAGACCCTCAAGTGGACCGCATTCGACTCGGCCTGCTTCTGGAGATCTGAGGCGTAGCCAAGCGAGATCCAGCTAGCCTGATGAATCACTCCGGGGGCTCTGCGCCAGTCAAACGCAGAGCCCCTGTTTCAGGCTTGCTTTGCCAAGGAGAATCAGGGGAACATCCTGCTCGGTAGCTGGCCTCTCTTCCACAAGCATCACCTTCGAGCATTGCGGGGGCCGATTTGAAGCCACGCTTGAATGCAGCTGCCTGGCGCCTGGGAGAGCGACCTACCCGTAAGAGCCCTGCGAGCAAGCTCGAGGCTGGTCTGCGAAAAGCTGATCGAGCCTCAGGTAGCAAGCCGACTTCCCGGAGCCTGCAACCGCTACCACCTCAGCCTGCGTATATCCCTGTGGACGCACTTGAGATACGAATCTGAATGGAGTAGAAAGCCCTGATGTCAGTCACCAACGAGCATTCATCCGAAGCACAGAGGCGAGCCAGAGTGCCGCTGTCCATGCAGCGGGTGGCGCGGGCTTCCGGGCTGGCTGTTTTGACGATTGGCCTGACCTTTGCCGTCTCTTCAGCATCGGCCTCTACTCCCCCCGACTGCACCATCACTGGCACCCCGGGCAAGGATGTCCTGAGAGGGACTCTGGCGGCCGATGTTATTTGCGGCCTGGGTGGAAACGACACGATCTTCGCCGGCGGCGGAAGCGACGAGGTCTACGGAGGCCCCGGCGCGGACCGGATCTCCGGCGGGGGCGGAGACGATTCCGTGGAAGGCGGCCCCGGCAGGGACTCCATCGGCGGAAATGCCGGCAATGACTTCCTCGACGGCGGCATCAGTCCGGATCAGCTGACCGGCGGCCCCGGCGACGACGCCCTCAATGGTGGCTCCGGCGCGGACGGAATCAACCCCGGTACGGGCTTCAACACCTGCGCCCCGGACCCGGCAGATCGGGTCGCCGGTCAGTGCGAGATCGACACCACCGGGCCGAGCGTTACCTGGCTGGACGTCCCCTCGACCGTCGAGGCCGGCTCCACCCTCACGGCCACCTTCTCGGTGGAGGACCCGAGCGGGATCACTCCCGGGTCAGCCACCGTGGGCATTGGCGGGGCCCCGGGCTGGATCACCTCCTGGTGTGGCTTCCGCATCGATGCCGAACTCGTATCGGGCACCGAGACGGACGGGGTCTGGTCGGTTTCCTGCGATGTGCCCGAGAACGCGGTCAGCGACCCCTATTCGCTGTGGGCCGGCGCCCAGGACAACTTCGGGAACTCCACCCTGGCCGACTGGGTCGAGTTCGCGGTGGTCGGGGGCAGCGATGACAACCAGGCACCCGTGGTCTCCGAGGTCTCGATCCCGGCCTCCATTGAGCCCGGTGAGACGGCCACCATCACCTGGAGGACCTCCGACCCATCCGGCGTGAGTGGCGCCTATCCGTGGGCCTACCTTCCCGGGCCGCCCTGGGGCGTCCTCTACGGGCCGGGGATCGAGGCGCCTGTGATGACCTCCGGTGACGCCACCGACGGAACCTACTCCCAGACCTTCACCCTGCCGGCCGACTCCCCGAGCGGCACCTACGCGGTCTACATCTCGGTGCGGGACGAACTCGGCAACAAGACCTACCAGCAG
>CAIZLN010000047.1 GCA_903933815.1 uncultured Solirubrobacterales bacterium | reverse complement strand
GCCTCAGGCCCGACCCGTGCCTCCAGGCCCGACCCGTGCCTCAGTCCTGGACCCGTGCCTCAAGCCCGGACCCGTGCCTCCGAGCCGGACCCGTGCCTCAAGCCCGGACCCGTGCCTCAGTCCCGGACCCGTGCCACACGATCCCCCGACGGACTCTCGGGGAAGTGACAGGGATAAAGGCACACTGTTTGCCTGGATTTCAGTCACTTCCCGGTCCGCTGGCCTGAGTAATCGTGCGGCGAATCATCGTCGCCACCTCTTCAGACCTCTCAGTGACCATTCTCCAGGTGAAGCGCAGGACGGTCCAACCTTCCGCCCTCAGACGATTTGCCCTCAAAACATCACTTTCGAATGCCTCTCGACCCCGATGGAACTCATACCCGTCGGCCTCGACCAGGACGCGCTGCTCTGGCCACCTGAAATCAGGCCGGTAACCATTGGTCTTCCTGTTCACCTGTGGTGGGGTGATCGACTCCCGCTCCACCAGGTCGAGGACGATTGCCTCAAGCAGGGACCTCGTCTCACCGATGTCGGCGTTTCTCCGCTGAACCATGGTCTTGAAAAGACCAGCCCCTTTTCGTCCCTGAGTGAGACCGGCGTAGTCGGCGAGGGCTTCATCGTCGAGCAGCTGAAGCCGGTCAGCCTCCATGAAGGCGCGGACGAACTGGCGCTCCGGGAGGACAGCAGCAAGATCGAGAAGGGTTCGGGCCGGGGTTGTTATGGCCAGTCCGTTTGCCAGAGCTACGTCGGCCTCGGGCAGGTGTCTCGGCTGGTGGACGACCAGACGGGGTGTCCACCGTTCGCCATCGACCCTCAGGCATGACTGCCGGTTGCTGCCTCCCCTGAGTCGAAGCACATCGACGGGCCTTGCTGAATCCGAAAAGCCCCACGCGGCGGCTGCGCTTCGCAGACCGAGCACCGCACCATCCCCTGCCGCCATGAGCGCTGCGACCAGAAGACCCTGCTTCGTGAGCTGGGGACGTCCCACCAGGTATACGCCCGCGAATACTGGAAACAGATGAGACCGCGAGACAGCATCGGCGATGGTCCTCGCAGGGCAGGAGAGCGCCAACAGCTGCCTGCGTGACACGACACCATGCTGATCGCCCGACAGCTCAAGCGCCAGTGGAAGTACGGAGCTCTTGCGCTTCATCCCCGCATGCTCGGCCCTTGCCGCTCACAAATGGGCGCTGAAGGTCACGTAACAGTAACCCGGAGGTGAGGCAAGAGCAGGCATACGTTGTGCCCGATGTCGGGTCGCTTCACCTGGTCGGCCATGGAACCTGGAGGTGAGGCAAGAGCAGGCATACGTTGTGCCCGATGTCGGGTCGCTTCACCTGGTCAGGGTCAGCGCGAAGGGGTCACCTCTCCCGATGGGGCCGGGATCGGGGAGGGCGGTCCGCGGGTGACTCGAGCCCTGCTGCGACCAGGGCGGCCAGAGCCAAAGCACCCCAGAATCCGACCACCATGACCGCACCGATTACGTCGGAAACATAGTGCCAACCGGCGATGACCACGCCCAGCCCGACCGCAGAGCCATAAGCCAGACCGAATGCCGCCGCCCAGGCCCTCCAGCGCGGCGGAGCCGTGACCCAGAGAGCGAAGCCGAGTGAAAAGGCGGCAGTGGTGTGGCCGCTCGGATAGTCGATCTCGACCGGATAGCTGGCCCCCAGAGCCCCCTGGAGCTCCGGATGCGACAGCACCAGCTTCATCAGCTGGGTCGTGATGTTGGCGAGGAAAAATACCGCGACCCCGGCGAGCAGGTGCCAGGGCCGTCGCCACAGGAAGCCGAGAGCCGCGATCACCAGCAGACCGACCACGAGTGGTCCACCGCCGCCTCCGTCCGAGGCAAAATGGGCAATCAAGGCTCGGGCCGAGCCCTCCGGCGCCAGCAGCCTCGCGGTCAGGGTCGCATCCAGATCGTTGAAACGGACCGATTCGTAGAAGAGCAGGCCGAGCAGGCCGACGCCTGTGGCAAAGGCGAAGGCAGCAAGAAGCAGTCGCTTGACCGAAACGGACATCCGGGCAACCTGGGGCTGCCGCCTCACCAAAGGCTCAAGACTCCCTCGGGCCCGCGCCCGATGGCGCCCCAAGGTGTGCCTGGTGCCAGGACCGGGCCGGAGGCGAGCATGACGACAGGCGCACGCCCGCGAGGCTCACGGCAGGCCTAGGCCGGCGTCACCGGGTTGCGACGCTCTGTGAAGTGCCGGTCGCGACCGCGAGCCGCCTCGAAACGCTGGATCAGCTCACCGCGCAGAGACTCCGGTTCGATCACGGCATCGATCACCATCTCGGAGGCAAGGTGGAGCAGGTCCACTCCTTCGGCGTACTCGGCCCGCTTCTCCTCGATGAACTTCTCGCGCTCGGCTTCCTCTTCGATCGCCTGGATCTGGTTGTAAAAAACAGCGTTCACGGCCGCTTGAGGACCCATAACGGCGATTGAAGCGTTGGGCAAAGCCAGGCAGCAGTCGGGCTCAAAGGCCGGGCCCGCCATCGCATACAGCCCTGCTCCGTAAGCCTTGCGGACCACGACCGAGATCTTCGGCACAGTCGCCTCGGAGACGGCCGAGATCATCTTGGCACCGTGGCGGATAATGCCCTGCCTCTCGACCGCAGTCCCGATCATGAATCCGGGAACATCCGCCATAAATAGCAGCGGCACGTTGAAGGCGTTGCAGGTGCTGATGAAGCGGGCCGCCTTGTCGGCGGAATCAACAAACAGCACCCCGCCTTTCTGACGGGGCTGATTGGCGACGATGCCGACCACTTCGCCGTCGAGCCGACCGTAGCCGACAATCAGCTCCTTGGCCCAGCGCTCATGGACCTGCGTGAAAGAGCCTGAATCAAGCAGGGTGTCGAGCAGCAGGAGCATGTCGAAGGGCTGGTTCTCGTCGGGCGGCACGATGTCGTCAAACCCGGCCGACGACGAGGGGTCCTCGGGGCCCGCTGATGGCGGATCCTGCCGCCAATTGGTTGGCATGTAGGAGAGGTACCGGCGCCCGGTTTCGATCGCTTCTTCATCGCTCTTTGCGAGGAAGTGTCCGCATCCCGACTTGGAGGTGTGCATTTTCGCTCCGCCCAGTTCCTCGAGACTGACGGTTTCACCGATCACCATTTCGGCCATGCGCGGGGAGCCGAGGTACATGGAGGCGTTACCGGCCCGCATGATCACCACGTCACAGAACGCCGGGATGTACGCCCCGCCCGCCGCGCTGGGGCCGAACAGAAGGCAGACCTGCGGCACTCTGCCGGACATCTTTACTTCGTTGTAGAAAATCCGACCGGCCCCTCGACGGCCAGGGAACATCTGGACCTGATCGGTGATCCGGGCGCCAGCCGAGTCAACCAGGTACACCATCGGAATCTCCAGCTTCAGCGCCCGCTCCTGAATTCTCAGAATCTTCTCGACGGTCTTCGGACCCCAGGACCCGGCCTTTACGGTCGGATCATTCGCCATCAACGCGACCGGTCTGCCCTCGACCAATGCGGTCCCGGTGACTACGCCGTCAGCACCGAGGCCCTCTTTGTCCCAGTTGGCCAGAAGGGCGTCTTCGACGAAGCTGCCCTCGTCAACCAGAAGCGCGACGCGCTCGCGTACGGGCAGCTTGCCCTGCTCCTCGGACTTGGCGTGGTGACGCTGGGGGCCACCACCAAAAGCGGCCCTGAGGGCGGGATCTAGGTCAACTTTGGGCAAGGCTGGCTCCGGTTATCCGTCCTGGTCCTACAGGCCCGGGTTGACCGGCACCGGCTTCTCGCCGGAGTAGTCGTAGAAGCCGCGGCCGGACTTGACTCCATAAAAACCGGCGGCAACCAGCTTGCGAAGGGTCGGCGGAGCGGCGAAGCGGCGCTCGCGGAACTCATCGAACATCACGTTGCCGATTGAGGCAAGGGTGTCAAGCCCGACAAAGTCAGAAAGCGCGAGCGGGCCCATCGGATGACCGGCGCCGGCCTTCATCGCCGTGTCGATCTCCTCAATCGAGCCGATGCCCTCCTCCAGCCCACGGATACCGTCGAGCATGTAGGGAACCAGCAGCCGGTTGACGATGAAGCCGGCCTTGTCCCTGGTCTCGACTGTGGTCTTGTTCAGCTTCTCGCCGTACGCCATGCCGACAGCCATCGCCTCCGGAGAGGTAGTCACCGACTGAATGACTTCGAGCAGCGGCATCCGCTGGACCGGATTGAAGAAATGGAGTCCGAGGAAGCGGTCCGGGCGGCTGGTCGCAGCAGCCTGGTTGATCACCGGAAGCGAAGAGGTGTTGGTTGCGAAGAAGGCCTCCGGCTTGGCGACCTCATCGACCTGCTTCCAGAAGTCGAGCTTCATCTCGAGGTCCTCGGTGATCGCCTCGATCACCAGGTCGCACTCCGCGAACTCATGCGGGTGGAGAGTCGGGTTGATCCGACCCCGGATCGCGTCTGCTTCTGACTGCTCGAGCTTGCCCTTCTCGACCGCACGGCCGAGCTGCTTCTCGATCTTGGCGATGCCCTTGTCGAGGTTCTCCTGATTCAGTTCAGTGACTACCACTTCGTATCCGGCTTCAGCGCTCACCTGGGCGATACCGTGTCCCATCAGGCCGCAACCGGCGACGCCTACCTTCTTGATCTCCATGCAGGGCCTCCTCGAGTCGAAAGTTGATGCCCGCAGGCGGCGGGCGACCGGCTTGGGAGCCTAACGGCTATCAGGCGGGTTCGACTCCGAGGGCTTCGAGCCGCCTGCCCATCTCTTCGGCGAGAGCCTGCAGACCGGACATCGGACGGACCATCACGGTCATCTCGGAGATCAGGCCGTCAACACCGAACCGGAGAATGTCCACGCCCTGAAGCTCCCGGTCGCCGACCTTCGCCTTGAACATCAGCACTGCGGTATCTCCCGTCTCCACATGCTCGACGTAGACGAAATCCTCGAATATTCCGGCGACGCTGGTCAGGATGAAACGCAGGGCTTCAATGCCCGGATACGGCCGGAATACGAAGGGACTCCGAAAGACCACGTCTTCACTGAACAGGCCCTCCATCGCCTCGAAGTCCTTCGCCTCGGCTGCTGCCCTGAACGCATCACTATTCATGTCCAGAGCCTAACCGCCCGGATGCCACTCGACCGGGCCAGCTCTCAGGACGTGGGAGCCAAGGGGCCTGCCGAGCACCTGCTGGGCGGCCGCTGATGCGGCGATAAGTGCCGGGAGGTCCACCCCGGTGCCGATACCCATTTCGGAGATCATCGAGACCAGGTCTTCAGTGGCTACGTTTCCGGTAGCTCCGGGTGGGACCGGGCAACCACCCAGCTCGCCAAAGCTGGACTCGAAGGAAGAAACCCCTTCCTCGAGTGCCGCCAGCACATTCGCCAGCCCCTGGCCGCGCGTATCGTGGAAATGCGCCGTCAGTTCGATGCCGTCCAGTTCAACGAGCGCCCTTTCGAAGAAACGGCGAACCTGAAGCGGATTGGCCATGCCGGTCGTATCCCCGAATCCAACTTCGTCGCAGCCAGCCTGTCGCAGCCGACGGGCGATGTCCAGTACCCGCTCTGCCGGAACCTCGCCTTCGTAGGGACATCCAAATGAGGTCGAAATGACTCCCTCGCACCTCAGCCCCGCCTCTTTTGCGACGGGAATCGTCTCCTCCAGGCCGACCAGGGATTCCTCGACCGCCCGATTGACGTTACTGCGGCTGTGGGTCTCTGACGCCGAGAGAAAGAAGTTGGCTTCATCAAAACGATCCCTGCGCTCAAGGGCGCGGTCCAGTCCACGCCGGTTCGGAATCAGGACGGAGTAGGAGACGCCCTCGGACCTGGTGATCCCGTCGAGCACCTCATCTGCATCGGCGAGCTGGGCAATCACGTCCGGTCGGACGAACGAGGTCACTTCGATCCGCTGCAGTCCGGTCGCCGAGAGCATGTCGATCAGCCGGATTTTCTCAGCTGTGGCAATCACCTCCGGCTCGTTCTGAAAGCCGTCACGAGGGCCGACCTCACGGATTCGGACCGATCCAGGAAGGTTGGAGGAAGGGTCGTTCATGCGTCGACTCTCAGTCCGATTCCGTTGCCCCGGCCACGGAGGCGCTGTCGGTCGTGGGCACGTGAATCATCCGGCGCTCGTGAATGCCGACACCGAGCACCCGATCACCCTCGCGGACTTCGACCGAGAAACGGAACTTGCGACCGTCGATCACTTCATCAAGCCTGGCCCAGGCGACGCAGGAAGCGTTGGTGAATGCTCCGGCGACGTGCTTTATCGAGACCTCGAATCCAACCGTTGCGGCGCCTTCAGGCAGAGCAGGCAAAATCAGCATGGTTGCGTTGTGTTCCATCATCCCGATCATTCCGGGAGTGGACAGCACTCCTGCCGAGAGTGCTCCGCCAACATCGGTAACCAGCAGGCCTCCTACCGTAAAGGGCTCTTCGCGTTCAGTTCCGATCAGTTCTTCGAATGACATGGCCGCAGAATACGCCGAGGGCGACAGCTGATGCCCTCTGCCGCTCTCCGGTCCGTGCCCGCCGGGTGGCACCGAACCATGGCGGAGCGAAGTTGAGGAGGTCAGGTCTTAGACTCCGGCCCGTGAATGAGAACGGCAGTACCTCCAGCGAAATGACACCCACGATCCCGATCCTCGGCGGTACCGGAGCACTCGGAACCGGTCTGGCGAAACGGTGGGCAGCCACCGGCGCGAAGGTGGTCATCGGTTCACGCGATGCCGGACGGGCAGAAGAAGCGGCAGCAAAGGTCGCCGCCGCGACTGGAGGCGAGGTGGTCGGCATGAGCAATGAGGATGCTGCCACCCAGGGGGACCTGGTCTTCCTGACCGTGCCGTTTCGCAACCAGTCCGAGTACATGACGAACCTGAAGGATGTGCTGACTCCGGGCCAGATTCTGGTGGACTGCTCGGTTCCGCTGGCCGCTGCGATAAGCGGCAAGGCAACCCGGACTGTCGGGGTGTGGCAGGGTTCGGCAGCGCAGCAGGCTCAGGAGATGGCGCCCGAGGGCGTGACCGTTGTATCGGCCCTTCACACGGTCAGTGCCTCGAGCCTCTCGGACCTGGAGACCGACCTCGGCGAAGACGTACCGATTTGCGGAGACCGAAAGGTAGACAAGGCCAGGGTGGCCAGACTGATCGATCGCATCGAAGGACTGCGTCCGGTCAACGCCGGGCCGCTGGAAACCTCGCGAATTGTCGAGCAACTGACCCCGCTTCTGATCTCGATCAACATCCGGTACAAGACCCACGCCGGAATCAGTTTCACCGGGCTTCCCGAAGGCGACCCCTTCTCGTGAAGACGGTCCTCCTCGCCGGGGGGACCGGAGGG
The DNA here is from genome assembly GCA_903933815.1 of uncultured Solirubrobacterales bacterium. Classification (GTDB taxonomy): domain Bacteria; phylum Actinomycetota; class Thermoleophilia; order Solirubrobacterales; family 70-9; genus 67-14. Next base: position 3,746 of record CAIZLN010000047.1, on the reverse strand, counting down.
GCAAAGCTTGCTTCGGGAATGCAGGCTGTGGTGGGCGCAGACCTGTCGGTGATCGCCAACACGGGTGACGACATCGAGATTCTGGGGGTGCATGTTTCCCCCGACCCGGACCTGATCACCTACTGGCTTTCCGGAGAGATCGACGAAGCTCGTGGCTGGGGCATAAAGGACGACACATTCAGGGCGTTCGAGCGCCTCACCAGGTTCGGTGCCCCCCACTGGTTTTCCCTTTCGGATCTGGACCTGGCAGCCTGCCTCTACCGCCGCGACTTCATGGCTGAGGGCGGGCGGCTGACAGATGCAGCCGGCCAGATCGCCCGCGGGCTCGGGGTATCGGCGACGGTGCTGCCGATGTGCGACACGCCTGTAAGGACAAAGGTTCTCTGTGACGGGAGCTGGCGAGGACTTCAGGAGTACCTGATCCTTGACGGTGGCCTGCCGGCAGTGGAAGGGATCGAACTGGACGGGATCGCCGGGGCCGAGCCCACGCCCGAAGCCCTCCGGTCGATAGCGGAGGCGGAGCTGATCGTGATCGGTCCGTCTAACCCTGTGATCAGCATCGGACCGATCCTCGCCATCTCCGGCATGCGGGAGGCGATCATCGCCGCTGATGCTCCGGTGGTTGCGGTCAGCCCCTATGTCGCCGGAAAGGTGATCAAGGGACCCACTGACAACTTCATGCGTGCGCTGGAGCGCCCGACCAACACCGCTGGGGTAGCTTCACTTTACGAAGGCGTAATCGACGCGATGGTTATCGATGCCGATGACCCTGACGACCCTCCCCCCGGTGTACGAAGCTTTTCGACACCGACCCTCATGCATAGCGCCGAAAGCCGCGCTTCGGTAGCGCGGGCCGTGATCAAGGTCGGCAGGAAGCTGCTGGAGGATTGAAGTGCGTCGCGGTAGTGACCGCCAAGCGCTTTGACCAGGCAAAGCAACGCCTGGCTGGCTCGATAGAGGGGGACCTGAAGCTGGAGCTGGTTGCAGCGATGCTGGCCGATGTGCTTGACGCAGTCACCGAATCGCGGATGGTGAGGTCCACGATCGTGGTCACCGGGGAGCCGGCCGCGGCCGGGCTGGCTCGCGCCGCCGGGGCCGAGGTCGTCGTGGACGCGGACGATGCCAGCCACTCGGAGGCCGCTGTCCTGGGGGTGGAACGAGCAGAGCAGATGGGGGCAGAATGTGTCGTGTTGCTGCCTGGAGACTGTCCGCTGCTCGACCCGAGGGAACTTGACCACCTGCTCACCGGACTGCCGAATCCGTTCGTGGCGATCGTGCCTGACAGACACGGAACCGGCACAAACGCCCTCGCCCTTGTCCCACCAGGAGTGATCAGACCGGCCTTCGGCGAAGGGAGCTGCGACCGCCACAGAAAGATCGCCCGGGATGCCGGCATTCCCCACGCCGTTGAGGGAGTGCCCACTCTCGGTCTCGACCTCGACACCCCGGCCGACATTGTTGCCCTGACCACGAGGCTGGACCTGAAGGGCGGTCGCGCGACGAACACCGCCAGGGTCCTCGGGATCTGAAGTGTCCGACGGTACGGCAGAGATCCGGGTCAGGCCGCTGACGGGCCTGCCGGAAGTGCTCCCCGGCGACGACCTTGCCTCCGCACTGGCCGCCCTCGCCCCACTCGCGGAAGGAGACATCCTGGCCGTGTCGCAAAAGGTGGTGTCCAAGCAGGAAGGGCGAATCGTGAGTCTCGATGAGGTAGTTCCCGGACCACGGGCAGCGAAGGTCGCGGTCGAACTTGACCGGGACCCACGGCTGGTCGAGCTGATACTCAGCGAGAGTGTCAACGTGGTGAGGACCGATGCCGCGCGGGGAATCCTGATCACGGAGACCCATCACGGCTTTATCTGCGCCAATGCCGGCATCGACTCGTCGAACGTCCCCGGCAGCAACGCGGTCGTCCTGCTCCCCCGGGACCCCGATGGATCGGCTCGACGGCTGCGTGCCGGCATCGGAGAGGCTTGCGGCGTCCGGCCGGGTGTCGTGATCTCCGACTCCTTCGGTCGAGCCTGGCGACTGGGTCAGGCGGAGGTAGCAATCGGTTGTGCCGGCATAAACCCACTGGATGACTGGCGTGGCCGGACCGACTCCGAGGGGCGGGAACTGGCCGCTACGGTGATCGCCACCGCCGACCAGATAGCCGGCGCGGCCGACCTCGGCAGGGACAAGACCAGCCGTACTCCGGCCGTACTGATTCAGGGGCTTGGGCACCTTGTCACGCAAAACGACGGACCAGGCTGTCGGGACCAGATCCGACCGGCCCACGAAGACCTCTTCCGTTGAGTACGAGCCCGCAGACCGGGTCCTGCTGCTGAACGGCTCCCGGTTGGCGGTGCGATGCCGTTGGGCTGGCTTCAGGCGACCTGGAGTACGAGCGAGCCTTCTGCCCGGCCATCACGCAGGTCTTCAAGGGCCTCCTGAGCGCGCTCAAGCGGGTAGACCACAGTTTCCGGACGAACGCCGACCCGCTCCCCCTGCTTGAACCGGTCGGCACCCGGTCCGTTGGCTTCGACGGTTGCCACGATCTGATGTCCGGGGATCAACGGCAGCTTCGGTTGCTCGAGGTCACCTTCGATCAGGTGAAGGTCGGTACGACACACGCCGCAGGCGAGCACCTTCAGCAGAACCTGTCCCGGCCCCGGCACGGGAGCCTCGACTTCGGCCGGCCGAAGTGAGCCGGGCGAGCTGTCGAGGATCATCGCCTTCAAATCAGGCCCCTCCGGACCCCGCAGTCAAGCCGGCCATGACGGGCTCGGGACCATGGGCACCGATCGCATCTGCCGAGGAGTCCGGCCAGGCCCTGAGCAGCCGGTAGCCGGTGTCACGCTGAGCGGCCCTCCGGCCGGCACGGTGGGCGGCACCGATCAGCTCGTCGACCTCCAGCCGTACACCGTGCTGGGAGCCGGCCATCCGGGAGATGCTCTCCTCCATCAAGGTGCCCCCGAGATCATTTACCCCCCAGCGCAGCGACTCGGTCGCGCCCTCCAGGCCCATCTTGACCCAGCTTGCCTGGAGATTGGTTATCGAACGACCCAGGCCAAGCCGGAAGGCCGCAGTGTGCTTGAGGTTTTCCTCAATCGAGATTTCCTCGACGCCGTGGGTCCGTCCGAGGAGCGTGTTGAAGGGGATGAAGCTCAGTGGTACGAACTCGGTTATCCCGCCGGTGCGCTCCTGAAGGCTCCGGACCACCTCGATGTGGCGGGCAAGCTCGCGCGGCTCCTCGATGTGGCCGAACATCACGGTCGAGGTCGACCTCAACCCGGCGTTGTGACTCGCCTCGATTATCTCAACCCACCGGGCCGCCGGCAGCTTGTTCGGGGAGATCCTCTGCCGGACACCATCGTCGAGCACCTCGGCAGCAGTGCCAGGGGTAGAACCCAGTCCACAGGAGATCAGGTACTCAAATACCTCTGCGGGAGAAAGCCCGGAGACTTCACACATGTGGTCGATCTCCATCGGGGAGTAGGCGTGAAGGTGGATATGTGGCGCCACGCTCTTGGCGAGCCTGAGCCAACGGCCGTAATCCTCAAGGGTGATGTCCGGGTGGATACCGCCCTGCATGCAGAGCTCGGTGGCACCGAAGGTGACCGCCTCTTCCACCCGTGCGACGAAATCTTCTTCAGAGGTCTCGTAGGCATCGGGAGAGCGACGGCCCTGGCCGAAACCACAGAAAGCACATCCGACTGTGCAGATGTTGGTGAAGTTGATGTTGCGGTTGACCACGAAGGTGGCCG
>CAIZLN010000046.1 GCA_903933815.1 uncultured Solirubrobacterales bacterium | reverse complement strand
GGATTCGAAAAAGATCGCAGAGAGGGTGTTCACCCAAACGTTCAAGAGCGGGGAGTTGCCAGAGGGCGTTACAAATCTTGGCGACTACTTGAAGGGGAGCCGCGCGAAAATTGACCTAGAGTTTTCGAGGTTGGGACCGACTGGTCGTCCACTAAGTCCAGGACGAAAGACTCTCAGCCTAAATCGCGGTGACGACGAAAGCATCGAAGTTGACGACGAACTCCATGTTCGAGTGGCAAAGAGTTACAAGACCAGCAACGTGGCCCGCCTCGAAGTGGTTGATGCCTCCAGCAATGTGTCAAACCCTCGCAAGCTCGGCGACTTCATATCCGGGGGCCACCTGCTTGACCCCGACGCAGACGAACGTAGGCTCCAGGTTGCCGTCTATATGCATTTTTATGGCGGACGGGGAACGGAAGCGAAGCTCACGATCAAGTGGTAGAACCGCGAATTGCTGAGCGGATAGATGCGGGCAGGCGATACATCTGCTTGCTGGCTGAACCACCCTGGGGGTCTTGGCAAGATGGCTTAGATAGCTATCGCCATGGCGAACTCGATGTCGTTAGTGCCCTCCTTCTGGCGCATCCGATGTGGAGAACGGCTGAGTCGAAGATCGCTGTGCAGGGACCGCGACACTTCGAGGCTTCGGAATCAGCACGTTTCGGTCAATGCCAAGCCCATCTCCTCTGGGGCTACGCATGCAGCCTCGGCGGCGCGAACGGGATCCAGTTTGACCACCTTTTTCCGCGCTCACTGGGCGGCCCCACAGTGGTTGGCAACAGGCTTTCACTCTGCAGGTTTCATAACGCCGGTAAGGCTGGCGATGTCCACTTCTTCCCGTGGGAGATTGGTGAGCCGAGCTGGCTGGCCCAGCTATTGAAAAATATCGAAGACTCGGGTGCTTCACTCACGTGAAGAGCAACCCGGTGTATGCGGTAGGCAGAGTGATTCACCGAGTTCCACGAGACTAAAAATACAGAACTACCTCAGTCACGAGAAGCAATCTGTAGCGCCGCTTCGGAAGAAATCGGGCGAAGACAAATGGTCCAAAAGGCAGAATGCCCGGATTCTGCCTATATCGACAGGTAACCACCGGAATCCAAGGGAAGAAGCGGAGGGTTCCGGCAGCCCGTTTGTGCCACTGGAGGTGAGAATCCCAGATAGGGTCGGGGATCAAGAATCGCGGTGGCCCTGCTTTACACGCAGGATGTCGGCGGTTCGAGCCCGTCACCGCCCATGGGACCGGAACGACGCCTTCCGTTCACCCGTCCGGTGAAATGCTATGCCGGGCGCCCTGTCAAGCGGTTGGCAGTTGCTGGTCCGCCGGGCGGGCGAGGGTGCCGTGGAGCCTCTTGACATTGAGGATCCAGCCAAGGCCGATCACGATCATGGCCAGGCTGATCAGCTGCGCCATGGTCAGCCCGATCGCCACTGAGTCGTTGGTGCGGAGGAATTCGACGAAGAAGCGTGCTGTTCCGGCCCAGATCAGGTAGAGCGCGAAGAGAATGCCGAACCGGAACCTGTCCCGCAGACGCCAGAGGACGTACGCACCCAGACCGTAGGCCAGCATCTCGTAGATCGGTGTCGGGTGAACGGTCACCCCCGGTGGAGTCGGCACGACACCGTCTTCGTAGCTCATCGCCCAGGGTCCGTCCCACGGCTTGCCATAGTCACCGTCGCCCGAGAGCTGGCAGCCGATCCGGCCGACTGCGTGTCCGGCCAGCAGGGCCGGGGCGGCGACATCCGTCAGTCTGAGATTGAGGTAGTTGCGCCACTTGGCCCAAAGGGCAACACCGACCACACCTCCGATCAGACCTCCGTACCAGGTCAGGCCGGAACCTGAGAAAAGTGAGTCGAAGATCCCGTCTGAGCCATCGTAGTTATCGATCAGGAAGTAGACCCGGGCCCCGATCAGCCCTCCGGCCAGAGCAGCAAAGACGGCCTCGTAGGCCCAGTCACCGGGCTTGCCGAGCTCTTCGAATCGTTTGTAAACGAGCAGGCCGGCGACGATGAAGGCGAGTGCGAACATCAGCCCGAAGGTCTGGAGTGTCAGGGGGCCGATCGAGATCTCGGGAATCATCGGTTCAGACTTTACCCGTGCGGCCAAACCGGCAGTTGCCGCCAGAGCAGCAGGCAAATAGCCCCGGCGGGAGTTGAACCCGCCCTTCCAGGTTGAAAACCTGGCGTGCTAACCGATACACCACGGGGCCGCGGCGGCTGATTCTTTCAGGATGAGCCGCTGCCGGACATTCCGACCCGGTTTTGACCCCGGAACTGACGGGTTCCGGAGGGGCTCCATTCAACCGGTGAGTTGACGGAAACTTCAGGCAAGCAGGTATTCAAGCAGGGCCTTCTGGGCGTGCAGGCGGTTTTCCGCCTGATCCCAGACCGCCGACTGTGGACCGTAGAGCACCTCGGCCGTTATCTCCTCCCCTGGGTGCGCGGGCAGGCAGTGCAGCACGATTGCCTCCGCCTTGGCTGCGGCCAGGAGATCAGCATCGATCCGAAAACCTTCGAGGTCGTTCCGGCGCTGATCGGCAGCCTCTTCGTCACCCATGCTTATCCAGACGTCCCCGTAAATGGCATCGGCTCCGTGAACGGCCTCCAGGGGGTCGTCGGTCAGGATCGCCGGCCCGCCGGGTTCGAGCTGGTAGCCGTCCGGGGCAGCGACCACTACTTCGACCCCGACCAGAGAACCGGCAACGGCAAGCGAGCGGGCGACATTGTTGCCATCCCCTACATAGGCGACCTTGAGCCCCCCCAGTCCGCCGAAGCGCTGCTTCAGCGTGAGCAGGTCGGCAAGTGCCTGGCAGGGATGAAACTCCGGAGTGAGAGCGTTGACGACCGGAACCCCGGAGTATTCGCCAAGCTTGACCACATTCTCGTGCGAGCCCGAACGGATCACGATCGCCGAGACGTAACGGGAAAGAACCCTCGCCGTGTCTTCGACCGACTCACCGCGAGAGAGCTGCATCTCGTCACCCCTGAGCACCAGCGGATTGCCGCCAAGTTCGGCGACGCCAACCTCGAAGGAGATTCTGGTCCTGGTCGATGGCTTCTCGAAGATCAGCGCTACCGACTTGCCAGACAGTGCCGAAGCACCTTCTGCGGGCCTGCCCAGCTTCATCTCCTCGGCCCGGTCGAGCAGGTTGACGATGCGGCCACCGGCTATCTCGGAGCCGGTGATGTAGTTCCTTGGGGCTGACGCTTTCAAGAGCGGAATACTATGGCCGCGTCCTGCCTGAGATAGTGGGCACCTGATGACTGCAACGGAATCCACAGGAACGGGCAAGGACGGGCGCCTTCGTCGCGGCGAAGAGTTCGAAGCCAGGATCGAGACTCTCGCCTACGGCGGCAGGGGTATTGCCCGGCGCGACGGCTACGTCGTGTTCATCGGTGGAGCACTCCCCGGTGACCTCGTCCGCGCCCAGATCAGTAAATCCAAGAAGGGCTACGCCGAAGCGAACACGGTCGAGATCCTGGAGCCAAGCCCGGATCGCCTCGAAGAAACCGACATCCACCAGGGCGAGGCCTGTCCCGGAGCCCCCTGGCAGGCGATGGAATACGGACGTCAGCTCGAGTTCAAGGAGGAGCAGATCGGCGACGCACTCTCGCGCATCGGCCACCTCGAAGGCTTTGAGCTGGATCCGATCGTGCCCGCCCTTGAACAATGGCGCTATCGCAACAAGGTCGAATACTCCTTCGGCGAGCAGGATGGTGAAGTTGTGCTCGGCTTCCACCCCCGGGGTCGATGGGACGACATCCTCCACATCGAGGACTGCCGGCTTTCCTCCGAAGCCACCAACCAGGCCCGCAACGAGGTGCTCGAGTGGGCGCGGAAGGAAGGTCTGTCGGCCTACGACCCGCATGACCACCGTGGAGTCCTGCGCAATCTGGTCGTGCGGGAGGGTCGCCGGACCGGTCAGGTCCAGACCCGCCTTGTCACCTCGGTAGCCAACTTTCCCAAGCCTCCAGTCGATCTCCACACGGTGATTGACGGGCCTTCGGGAAACACGTCGGGCCCGACCGGCGTCCTCGGCGAAGAAGTCCTGAGGGAGCGGATTTTCGACCTCAACATCCAGCTCTCCCACGATGCCTTCTTTCAGACCAATACCGAGATGGCCGAGAAGCTCTACGGCGTCGCCGCTGATTACGCCGGGTTGACTGGCAGCGAGAAGCTGTTTGACCTCTACTGCGGAGTCGGCACGATCGGCCTGAGCATGGCCGGGCAGGCCGGGCACGTCTGGGGGCTCGAGATCGTCCAGGACGCGATCGAGAACGCAAAGCGGAACGCGATCGCCAACAACATTCGCAACGCCGACTTCGTCGCCGCGAACGCACGGACGGGCCTGCGCCCGTTGATCGAGCAGGCTGGCAAGCCCGACGTAATCACAATCGATCCGCCCCGAGCCGGACTTTCGGCCAAGATCGTGCGCCGGGTGATCGAATGTGAGGCCAAGCGGATCGTCTATATCTCCTGCAACCCGACCACTTTGGCGCCGAACGCGGCTCAGCTGGTCGAGGCCGGCTATAAACTCGTCCGCGTGAGACCCGTTGACATGTTCCCCCAGACCCCGCACATCGAGTGCGTAGCCCAGTTCGACCTCGCGTGAGCCCCCGCAACCAGAAGCGCGCTTTCGGAGTCGCCGCGGGTCTGCCGGCGGAAGTCTGCGGTCCGCTCGCCGAGACCTGCGAGGAAGCCGGCTACGACGCCATCTTCTCCAACGACCACCCCGGAGCCAAGGGCCTCGAGACCCTGGCCGAGTTCGCCAAGGTGACCGACTCGATCGACCTCGGAGTCGGTGTAATCGCGCTGGACCGCCAGACACCCGAGGTAATCGCCGCCGACATCGACCGGCTCGGACTCGACCCCGCCCGCCTCTGGATCGGGGTCGGTGCCGGCTTCAGCAAGAAGCCCCTGACTTTCATGCGAGAGATCCTGCCGGAACTTCGCGAGCACCTTGACGGAGTCCGGGTGGTGATGGCCGCGATGGGTCCGAAGATGTGCGCTCTGGCCGGCTCCTCCTACGACGGAGCATTCTTCAACTGGATGACCGCCGATTTTGCCGCCGGAGCCCGCGAGCAGGTCGAAGCCGGCGCTGCCGAGGCCCGTCACTCTGCTCCGCCGGTGTTCGGATACGTGCGCGTCGCGATCGGCGAAGACGCCACCGCCCGCCTGGCCAAGGAAGAGTCCTTTTACCGCGATCTCCACAAGGGCTACCGCAGCCACTTCGATCGTCTCGGCGAGCCCGAAGGAACGGTCGGCGTCGCTGCGGCCGACGCGGAAGCCGCTCAGGAAGGCCTTGCTGCCTACTCCGCCCTCGACGTAGTCGTCGTTCGTGGCCTCACTTCGGCAAAGGTCGAGCCGATGACCGAACTCGCGCGCGCCGCCGCGCCGTCCTGAATCCCCGAGAGGCCCTTCAGTAAGGCGGGAGGTCGTCGTACCAGCGACCGAGAGTGCGGAAGGCCCTCCAGAAGCGGCGCTTGGCGCCCTCTTCGTCCAAGGCGTCGTCGATGTCGGGCGTAAAGAGCAGGTCGCATGAAGGGGTGAAGGCCTGAATCTCGCCTTCACGCGGCTCGATTGTCCGGGCCAGCGGGATGTCCATCCCGTTCAGGGTCTCGACGGCCTGATCGCCCATGAGCACGATGATCCGCGGCTTGACGATGTTGAACTCCTCGGCCACCCGGGCGATGCAGTCGTCGTCGGCCTCACCCGGGTCGTTGACCGGGCACTTGGCGCAGATCGTTCCATAGACCACAGTCGGGTCGATGTTGAGTCGCTTGAAGCTCTTCATCAGCGCGTTGCCGGAGCGGCCGTAGAAGGCGACCCCCTCCTCGATCTCGGAGACGGTCGGGCCGTACTTGAGCAGGAAGATGTCGGCCTGGGGATGGCCGGAGCCGAGCACCGGCATCACCTTGGTCCGCGAGCAGGCTTCGCATGACTTGAGCTCACGGCTCAGCTGGTTCAGTTCCCGGATCGCCTTCTCCAGGTACTTCTCCTTGATCTCGTTATCGGTGACGGACATCTCTGGTGCTTTCTTTGACACCCCGCCCGGGCCTCCTTTATCGGAGGCCCCATGCATCAGCTCTTGCTCGCCGGGCGCTTCGGCCCGCGCTGCTTCTGGCGGCCACCGCGAACCGCCTTGGCGTCACTCACGGAGCGCTTGGGGGCCTTCGGCCGACCGGTCGTCTGCAGGAACTTCAGGGCCTGAACATAAACCAGGTTCTTGTGGCGGCGCGTGATCTCGGCGTCCCTCATCGACTCGAGGAACTCCTCCGGCCCGTCAAAGTCATGCAGGCGGATCCGCACCGAACCGAGGCCCTGGGCGACGTGGTTGTCGGATCCGGCGGCCGGCGTGATGTTGTACTTGCGGGCGAAGCGCTCGGCCTCCTCGTTGAAGGAGGTGATCGCGACCCGGGGGTTGAAGACCTCGATCAGGTCGATCTCTTCGACCATGTCGAGCAGGTGTTCGTAGTCCGGCACCGAGTGCATGCGGTCGAACGGATGTGGCACGTAGACGAGGCCGCCCTGTCGGCGGATCTCGGCGATCGTCTCGGCCATGGTCATGCCGCGCGGGATCTTCTCCTTGATGAACAGGCCGATCACCT
>CAIZLN010000045.1 GCA_903933815.1 uncultured Solirubrobacterales bacterium | reverse complement strand
GATCGCTTCGAGCTCGTCCGCGAAGCCCATGTCGAGCATCTCGTCCGCTTCGTCGAGAACCAGAACCCGTACCTGGCCGGTCTTGAGTGATCCCCGTCTGATGTGGTCCAGCGCCCGCCCCGGGGTGGCGACCACGATGTCGACGCCTTGCTTCAGCGGACCGAGCTGGCGTCCGATCGGCTGTCCGCCGAAGACGGCGAGAACCGAGGCGCCCGATCCCCGGGCATATTCAGAGGTGGCCTTCTGAACCTGCACTGCCAGCTCTCGGGTCGGAACGAGGATCAGGGCGGTCGGTGAACCAGCGTCCGGCCGGCCATCGAGCCCGGCCAGTATCGGCAGGGCAAATGCTGCGGTCTTGCCGGTGCCCGTCGCCGCCTGTCCGAGCAGATCACGTCCGGCGATCAGAGGGGGAATCGCTTCCGCCTGGATCGGGGTCGGCTTCTTGTAGCCCAGCGAGTGCAGCGTCCCGATGATCTGCTCGGGAAGACCGAGCTCCTTGAATCCGGCGCGGCCTTCACTCACTCCGTCCTCATTCGGATTCAGGGAAGGTTCATTCGGGGCATCAGTTGTCGGCGATGAGTTCACAGCAGGGCTCAGTTCAGGGAGTTGCGAGGGCAGAAGGAGAGGGAGGTACCGCGGCAGGCGCGGCGCGAACAGGCCAATCTAGCTGAAATGTGGGTCTTAACCCCCCGGGCGCCCGCGTGGCAGCCGGAGCTCAGGTGGCGACGGGCGCGCCGAAGTCGTACTCGACGCCGGTCAGCTCGACCGACTTGTCCCAGAGTCTGACTGCGAACTCGGCGTTGTGGGCGACATTGCGCGGGGCAACCACCGTTGGTGAGCCGCGATGTTCGCCGATTCCGTCGGGACCGATGTAGCTGCCGCCGGGAAGCCCAGGCGATACGGCCGCGAACAGGGTCGGCTGGGCACCGGCATCGGCGTCCTGGGCGATGAAGGCGTTGGAGAATTTCAGGAAGGGAGTGGTGAGCAGGTTGACCAGCCCTTTGCCGGTGCCGGTCCCGGCGGACCCGAGGTTGGTCGCGGACAGGCCCGGGTGGGCCGCCATGCTCTTCATCTGCAGCCCGGCCTCGTCGATCCGCTTCTGCAGGTCGATCGCGAAGATCAGGTTGGCCAGCTTCGACTGACCGTAAGCATTCCAGCGCATGTAGCGATGCTCCGACTGGAGATCGTCGAAATTGATCCTGCCCATCTTGTGGGCGTTGGAGCTGACGGTCACCACTCTGGATTCCGGCCTCTTCTTGAGCTGGTCGAACAGCAGGCCGGTCAGGGCGAAGTGTCCGAGGTGGTTGGTGCCGAACTGCAACTCATACCCGTCGGCCGTCTCCTGGCGCGGCGGGGCCATGACACCCGCGTTGTTGATCAGCAGGTCGATTCCGTCGGGGTTGTCGGCGATCACGCCGGCCGCAAATGCCCGAACCGAGCCGAGGTCGGCGAGGTCGAGCACCCGGACCTCGAGATCTGCATCGGCTCCGACCGGTGGGAGGTCTGCGCGCATCTGCGCAACGGCGGCCTCGCCTTTAGCGGCATCCCGGCAGGCAACGATTACCTTTGCGCCCTTTGCGGCGAGTTCGCGGGCGGTCACCAGCCCTATTCCGCTGTTGGCACCGGTGACTACCGCGAGTCGGCCGGTCTGGTCGGGAATCTGCTCTGTGTTCCAGCTGTCGCTCATAGCGCGAGGCTACCTCTTTACTCTGTCGGAGTGGAGTCACTGCTCAGCGAATATCACCAGGACAGATCCCGCCAGGGTGAACCCGGAGCGGGTTCGTTCACCGGTGCCGCCGGAGGAGCAGCCTGCGGTGACCTTGCCCGGATCTCGTTGGAGCCGGCCGGCGGGCAGGTTGACCGAGTCACTTTTGATGCGGAGGGATGCGCCGCGACACGGGCTGCCTGTGCCTGCGTCGCGGAGATGGTCGAAGGTGGGAGCGTCCTGGCCGCAGCAGCGATTGGCATCGATGAGGTCGACCGGGCGCTCGGTGGCCTGAGTCCGGCCAGCCGTCACGCGGCTGTGCTCGCCACCGATGCTCTCCACCGCGCACTCTCGGCCCTTGCTTCCAGCGGAGTCCCGATCGCTGAACCGGACTCCGGCCGCGTTCTGGTGGCTGTCTCCGGCGGCGTTGACAGCGCTGTCGCCGCCCTTCGTGAGCAGGAGCGCGGGGTGGAGGTAGTGGCAGTGACGGTCAAGCTCTGGGCCGACCCCGACACTGACGGCACCAAGGCCTGCTGCTCGCCGGAGGCCGTCCTCGGGGCCAGGGCGGTGACCCACTCGATGGGCATGCCGCACTTCACCCTTGACCTGGAGGAGCAGTTCCGCTCCAGGGTGGTCAACGGGTTTCTTGACGGCTACGCGCAGGGGCGCACGCCCAACCCGTGTGTCCTTTGTAACGGCGAAGTCCGGATCTCGGCAATGGTCGATTTGGCCGACCGGCTCGGTGCGACCCATCTGGTTACCGGCCACTACGCCCGGATCGTCGACGACGGTGAGGGAGATCTGCTGGCCGAAGGAAGCGACCTGAACAAAGACCAGAGCTACATGCTGGCGGCATTGCCCACCGGGGTGATCAGCAGGCTGCGCTTTCCGCTGGCCGGAATCTCCAAACCGGAAGTACGCGAGATCGCCTTGCGGAACTCCCTTGCGGTAGCGAAGAAGCCGGAAAGCCAGGACCTCTGCTTCCTTGCCGGAAGCAGCAAGAAGGCCTTTCTGCAGCGCCATGCCGATCTGGGCGATATCGACGGACCCGTCCTCGATGGCTCCGGTCAAGAAATCGGCCGCCATTCAGGGCACCACCACTTCACCGTCGGCCAGCGTAGAGGACTCGGGGTGGCCGCGACACAGCCGCTCTACGTCAACGCCACCGATTCCGTGGCGAACTCGGTAACAGTCGGACCCCGGGAAGATCTGGCAGCGGAACGGGTCGCTGTGATCGATGTTGTCATGCACCGTGACGGTGCCCGGGTGGACTGTGTCCGGTTGCGCTACCGCTCACCTGCTGTACCGGCCAGCGTCGAAGCACCGGCCGGGCGCCATGATTTCCTCGAGATCGAGCTCGGCGAACCGTTCGATGGGGTAGCACCGGGCCAGACCGCAGTGATGATGAGCGGCGATACCGTGGTCGGCCACGGCACGATCAAATAGGCTCCCGCGTCCATGAAGTCGGCCGATATCCGGGAGACATATCTGAGCTTCTTCGAGCAGCGCGGACACCGCCGTGTGCCGTCGGCCTCGCTGATCCCCCCGCCGGATGACAAATCGACCCTGCTGACCGTCGCCGGCATGCAGCCTTTCAAGGCCTTTTTTCTAGGTCGGGAGCAGCCGCCCGCCGCCCGACTGACCTCTTCCCAGACCTGCTTCCGTACGCCGGACATCGAGGAGGTGGGGAAAACCCTGCGCCACCTGACGTTCTTCGAAATGCTCGGAAACTTCAGCTTCGGTGATTACTTCAAGGAAGATGCCATTCCCTTCGGCTGGGAGCTTTCAGTGGACGGCCTCGGACTCGACCCCGATCTGATCTGGATCACTGTTTTTGGTGGCGATGAAGAGCTTGGACTCGGGCCGGACCAGGAAGCGATCGAGCTGTGGAAGTCGATAGGCGTTCCCGATGAGCGCATAGTCCGGCTGCCGCGTTCGGAGAATTTCTGGCAGGCCGGGCCGACCGGCCCCTGCGGTCCGTGCTCGGAGATGTACCTCGACCGGGGCCTGGAGTTCGGGGGCGAAGACGACCGCCCCGGGGACGACACCGACCGGTTCCTCGAGTATTGGAACCACGTATTCATGACCTACGACCTGGCCGAAGACGGCTCGCTTGCCCCGCTTCCTGCGAAGAACATCGACACCGGCATGGGCCTCGAGCGCATGGCGGCGATTCTCCAGGACGTGCCCTCCGTCTACCAGACCGACCTCTTCAGCCCGCTGATCGATCTGGCCGAGGAGATGAGCGGCCTGAAGTACGGATCGACTCCGGAGGCGACCCGGGCGATGCGCATCATCGCTGACCATTCACGTGGCATGAGCTTCCTGATCGCCGCTGGAGTGGTTCCGTCGAACGAAGACCGTGGATACATCCTGCGCCGGGTGATGCGACGGGCGATCCAGCAGGGCCGCAATCTCGGCTTCGAAGGCTCCTGGCTGGGCGCCTTTACCGAGCGGACGATCGAGATCATGGGAGATGCTCACCCGCGCGTGGCTGACGGAAGGGAGCAGATCTCCCGCTGGGTCGCAGCAGAGGAAGAGAGTTTCGGAAGGACCCTCGAGCGTGGCATGGTCCTTCTGGAGCAGATCGTAGAGCGCTCGCTGGCTGACGGCAGCGCCTGGATCAGTGCTGACGACGCCTTCCAGCTCCACGATACCTATGGCTTTCCGTATGACCTGACCAGGGAGATCATCGCCCAGCGCGAGCTTCAGGTCGACGACCAGGGGTTCGAAGAGCTGATGGAGGCTCAGCGAAGACGTGCGCGAAGCGGCGCATCTGGTGGCAGTCGCGGATCCGCACATGAGCGGGTGCTTGAGTTTGCCGGTAACGGCCCACACAGCGAGTTCGTCGGATATGAGTACCTCAGGTCAGAGACCGGGGTCAGCGCCCTCGAACGGGTCAATGGCCGGTCCCTGATCAAGCTCGATCAGAGCCCCTTTTACGCGGAGGGAGGAGGCCAGGTCGCCGACTCCGGGCGCATCGTCTGGCCCGGAGGGGAGGCAAGGGTTACCGACGTGGTCCGGGTGGGTGACGATCAGGTCGTCGAGATCGAGCCTTCGGGTGACGGTGGTGAAGATGTCCCTCCGGTCGGTACCACGGTTGAAGCCGAGGTGGACCGCCAGCTCCGCTTCCGGATCATGTGCAACCACACCGCCACCCACCTGCTGCATGCCGCCCTTCGCGAGCGGCTCGGCGAGCACGTTCACCAGGCCGGCTCAGCGGTGCGGCCGGACAAGCTGCGCTTTGACTTCAACCACGGCGAGGCCCTCGCCGCTGATGACATCGCCTGGATCGAGGATCGGGTCAACAGCTGGATAAAGGCCTCCGAGCCGGTTCGCTGGATCAACATGGAAAAGGCCGAGGCAGAAAAGCTCGGGGCCATGGCCCTGTTCGGGGAGAAGTACGGCGACTGGGTTCGCGTGGTGGAGGTCGAGTCGGTCTCCCGCGAGCTATGTGGAGGGACGCATGTTTCCAACACCGCTGAGATCGGCATCTTCAGGATCGTCGCCGAGAGTTCGAGTTCTGCAAACGTGAGACGGATTGAGGCAATAACCGGACCGGACGCGATTGACTGGCATCGTGAGCGGGCCAGTGAGTTGATCGAGATCGGTCGGATGCTCGGTGACGTCCGGGATCCGGTCGGAGCCGCGAGGCGCGCCACCGAGAAGATGGAAGAGGCCAGCCGGGGCGCAAAGCAGCAGGAGCAGAAGGAGCTCGGAGGCCTTGCGGACGAGCTGGTAGCTGCGGTCGAAACGATCGGCCCGATCGAGGCGGTGATCGCCGAGGTGCCGGTTTCCAACCCCAAGCAGATTCTTCAGATGGCCAAGGCAGTGCAGGCCGGACGGCCGGGGGCGGGAGTCATTCTCGCCGGGGCCGACAAGGATTCGGGCAAGGTCGGCATCGTTGCCCTGTTCAGCAAGGATGACGCCGGTGAGAAGGTTTCGGCGGCTGAACTGATCCGCGAGATCGGCCCTCTGGTGGGAGGCGGAGGCGGAGGCAGTGACGAAATGGCTCAGGCTGGCGGCAAAAACCCGGACGGCCTGGACGATGCGCTGAGCGCCGCCCGCGCTTTTCTGGAGGGAATTTGATCATGCGGGTACTCGCGCTCGATTACGGCAGCGCGAGGGTCGGATGTGCGGTCTCGGATGCCACCGGAACTCTGGCCACTCCGATTTCGGCGATCGAGCCACCCGATATCAGCCGGATCGCAGCCGTGGCCGAAGAACGGGAGGTAGAGCGGATCGTCGTCGGGATGCCGGTGTCTTTGTCCGGCGAGGAGGGCCCCCAGGCCGAGGTCACCCGGATTTTCTGCAGGGAGCTCGAAACCGCCGTTGAGGTGCCGGTCGAAACCTGGGACGAACGCTTCACCACGAGGATGGCGGCGCAGACTCGGCGCCAGTCGGGTGCCGGGGCAGCTGAGGACTCGATCGCGGCTGCCCACCTGCTGGAGAGCTTCCTGCTCGCCCTTGAGAGCCGCAGCAATGCCGCGGCCCGTGAGGGAGCGCTACATCAGGCATCCGATGGATCGGAGGGTTGATGGCCGGCCGCTGGTTTGACGATCTGCCCGAGCACGACCCTGACGATCCGGATGCGGTGGAGCGGGCCCTCCGCAGGCAGCAGAGGCAGGCACATCGGGCCGGAGGCAAGCGCCATCCTCGCTCTCCGGGTTCCCGTCCCGGAGGAGGCGGCGGCCGGCGGCGGCTGGTCATGCTCGGCGTTCTGGGCCTGGCCGGTCTGCTGGGACTGGTATTCCTGACGGCTCTCTTCCAGCCTTTCACCGGCGAGGGCGAGGGGCAGACCGTGGCGATAGAGGTTCCGGCGGGGGCCGGCGTCGGGGAGATCGGCGACCTTCTCGCCGAAGAAGGAGTCATCTCCAGCTCACTCATGTTTCAGGTCCGGGCGACGATTTCCGGGCAACGGTCCTCTCTGTACTTCGGGGACCATGTCTTTTCTGAGGGCATGAGCTACGCGGCCGCTCTCGAGGAGCTGGGCAGGCCACCCCAGAAAAGAGTGCTCACGATCGTCATCCCCGAGGGGCTCAGCCGGTCGGAGGCCGCCGACACGGTCAAGGCAGCCGGACTCCCCGGTGACTACATGTTGGCAACCCTCAGCTCGAAGTCGCTCGACCCGGATGACTACGGGGCTCAGGGAAGGGCAACGAACCTCGAGGGCTTCCTGTTTCCCGCCACATATGAACTCGAGCCGGGCTCGGATGCGAGCGATCTGGTCAGCGAGCAACTTGGGGCCTTCAAGGACAACATTGCCGGAGTGAATATGAAGTACGCCAGGTCGAAAAACCTGACCGTCTATGACGTGCTGACGATTGCCTCGATGGTCGAGCGTGAGGTATCGGTGGCAAAGGAGCGGTCAACCGTCGCCGCAGTGATCTACAACCGCCTGAACCGGGGCGAGCCCCTTTTCATCGATGCCACCACCCGCTTTGCCCTTGATAACTGGACGGAACCCCTGACCGAGAGCGACCTCGCGGTTGATTCGCCTTACAACACCCGCACCAATGCCGGGCTGCCGCCCGGACCGATCGGCAGCCCGGGTCTAGCCTCGATCAAGGCGGCTGCCAGGCCGGCCGAAACCGATGTGTGGCTCTATGTGGTCAAGCCCGGCACCTGCGGTGAGCACGTCTTTTCCGACTCGCTGGATGAGCACAACGCCAACGTCGCCCGGTACCAGCAGGCTCAGGAGGCGGCGGGCGGATCGCCGACCGAATGCCCTTGAGAGCTTTACCGCCAGCAGACCCGGCCGGCCAGGCAGCATGAACAGGGCACCGGAACCGTGAGCGAAGGTCCCGGCTCGCAGCCGTCCCACCGGTTGGCAGTGATCGGCCACCCGGTTGCGCATTCCCGCTCGCCAGCGATGCAGAATGCCGCCCTGGCTGATCTCGGGCTGGCTCCGGAGTGGAGCTACGAGGCGATCGACATCGAGCCCGCCGACCTGGTGGCCAGGATCGGCGAGCTGCCTGCACTCGGTTTCGCGGGGGTCAACGTAACCGTGCCCCACAAGCAGGCAGCCCTGGCCCTTTCCGATCATGCGGGAGAGGCCGCAGCCGCCATTGGCGCAGCCAACACCCTGGTCTTTGAGGGCAAACAAATCCGGGCCGAGAACACCGATGCCCCCGGCCTGATTGATGCCCTCGGGCAGGTTCCCGCCGGAACTACCGCCCTCGTGCTCGGCGCTGGCGGAGCTGCCCGTGCGGTGCTTTGGGCTCTTGCGGCTGAAGGGGCTGTGGTGTCGGTCTGGAACCGCACTCCTGCCCGGGCGGTGGCGATGGTCGCCGAGCTTGGTGGAAGTGTCAAAGACAACCCGGAGACAGACTCATACGACCTGATAGTGAACGCAAGCGCTGCCGGACTGAGTGGTGGGGATGCCATGGCAGAGCTGCCGATTGACCCTAACCGCTTCCGGCCCGGTCAGACCGTGGTCGACATGGTCTACGGCTCCGAACCGAGCGCTCTGCTCCGGGAGGCCGCTCGCGCCGGTGCCAGGACAGTTGACGGACTGGAGATTCTGGTCTGCCAGGGCGCACGTTCACTGGAGATCTGGACTGGCCGGAAGCCGTCTCTCGAAGTCATGCGCAAGGCAGCCTCCCGGGGCTAGGCTGAATCTTGGCCTGCCGGGCGTGAGCAGGTCCCGTTGCTGACGATCGTGCCGAGGACCTGGCCCGCTTCAAGAGTCTGAATCCCGTAGCGACCGGGCTGTTGCGGCATCAGCAGGTCGAAGATCGCAGGCGCATACTCTGTCGCTGAGCCGGTGCGACCGAATGCGGGAATGGAAATGTCAAGTGGAGCCACGGTCTTCAGCGTGAGCACAAGCCGGGATCCGGGCCTGGCGCAGACAGTCCCCGGCTTACCTGTGCGGGTGACCGTGATGGTGACCTCAATCGTGCCCGGGTTCGGACCTCCGTCCTCAGCGGGCGCATCGCTGCCCCCTGTCGAACCGGTCTTGCCGGCTGAACCCTTTGCTCCGGTGCTTCCACTGCTTTGCGCAGGCTCCGGTTCGCCTGTCTGACTGGTGGTGCCGGTTGATCCCGTGCTGTTGGTGCCGGTGGCCGAAGTGCTGCCCGTCGCACCGGACTCCCCGCCTTGTTCAGCCGGATCGGGGGCGAGGATCGCGATCGCGGTGGAGATGCCCAGAAGCACCAGCATCACGACAATCAGTCGGCGGGCAGCCATCAGTTGTTTACGCACACGGCATCGGTCATCGGTCAGTCAATACCCTAGAGACAGAATGAGCTTTCGTTTTACAACCGCAGGTGAGTCCCACGGGCCCGGCCTGGTCACGATCGTCGAGGGGCTGCCCGCCGGTCTGGAACTGGACCGCGAGACGCTTGACCACGACATGGCCCGTCGTCAGCTCGGCCATGGTCGCGGTGGGCGCATGAAGATCGAGACTGACTCTGTCGAAATCCGCTCCGGCGTGAGGCATGGCCGCACAATGGGTGGCCCGGTGGCAGCGCTGGTCGCCAACCGTGACTACAAGAACTGGGACGAACGCATGAACCCGTGGCCGATCGAGGGGGAGATTCCTCCGGTCACGATGCCCCGGCCCGGTCACGCCGACCTGGTCGGGATGTGGAAGTACAAGCAGGATGACCTTCGACCCATCCTGGAACGGGCCAGTGCCCGGGAGACAGCCGCCCGGGTTGCCGCCGGTTCACTGGCGAGGGCATTCCTCACTGCCGTCGGTGTCACCGTGAGGAGCCACGTGACCCAGATCGCCTCCGTGAAGGCGCCGGAGCGGCACGATCTCGCCATCGGGGACTTTGATGGAGTCGATGACGACCCTGTCCGCTGCCTTGATCCGGAAACCTCAGCCCTCATGGTCGAGGAAATCAATGTCCTGAGAAAGAGGAACGAGAGTCTTGGCGGCACCTTTGAGGTGCGTGTCTTCGGTCTTGTGCCCGGACTCGGCAGCCACATTTCCTGGGAAGATCGGCTCGACGGCCGCCTGGCTCAGGCGATCTGCTCCATTCAGTCGGTCAAGGGTGCTTCGATCGGCGAGGCATGGGACGTCGCGGGGAGGCCCGGTTCGGAGGCTCACGACGAGATTTTCTACTCCGACGAACGTGGCTACTACCGCGAGACCAATCACGCCGGCGGCCTGGAGGGTGGCATGACCAACGGAATGCCACTTTCAGTAAGGGCCGCGATCAAGCCAATTTCGACAATGACCAAGCCACTGCGCTCGGTTGACACAGCAACCCGCGAGCCAGCCAAGGCTCACAAGGAACGAACTGATTCAACTGTCGTGCCGGCTGCCGCCGTGGTCGGGGAAGCGATGGTATGTCTGACCCTGGTCAAGTGCTACCGCGAGAAGTTCGGTGGCGACCACATCGACGACGTACTCGGCGCCATCGATGCCTACAGGGACCGAATCGGCTGGCGATGATCGTCCTCGTGGGGTTCATGGGCGCGGGCAAGTCCACGGCCCTTGCTGAGCTCCGCTCCAAAGGACTGCGAACCGCAGATTCTGACCGCCTGATAGAGGCAGAAACCGGCTTGAGCGTGGCTCAGATCTTCGAGGAATCCGGTGAGGCTGGGTTCCGCGAGACCGAGGAACGGATAGTGCTTGCGGCCTTGAAGGACGATTCCATCGATGCCCTCGCACTTGGCGGCGGTGCTGTCACCTGTGCCGGGATCAGGGAGGAAGTCGCGGGGCCGCGACACACGACCGTATGGCTTGAGATTGATCAGGCATCGGCTTGGCGTCGGGTCCGTCGCAGCGAGCGACCGCTGGCCAGAGACGAAGCCGCATTCGGAAAGCTGTTCGCCCAGCGGCGTCCGCTCTATGAGGGCGTTGCCGATGCCATCCTCCCGGCCATCGCAACCCGGATATGGGAGCGGGCGCTGGGTGCGGTTCAGATGCTCGGGGCCCTTCCCCGGGGCACCCGCATGCTCTGGGCTGCCAGCTCGAATGGCGATTATCCCGTCTACGTAGGCAGGGGCCTTCTGGACAGCCCGTTGTTTGCTTCT
>CAIZLN010000044.1 GCA_903933815.1 uncultured Solirubrobacterales bacterium | reverse complement strand
TCGCCCTCGCTGATCAGAGCGATGCGTTCGGGGCATGTTCGCGCCCTTTGCTCCAGCCAGTTGTCGAGTTTCAAATGCTCTTCACGCTCTTCCCCGGTTATCGTTGCCCGGACATTGTTGCGATCCGCGTACTTTGCGGTCGCCATCTTCGAAATGGAGCCTTTGAATTGCCTGAACGCCACCGCAACGCGCCCCCCGAGGAATCGCTCTACGAGCCGATCAGCTGGCAGTCGGCTGGCGAGTTCACCGACATCCTCTACGAAAAAGCTGAAGGAATCGCGAAGATCACCATCAACCGGCCTGAGGTCAGGAACGCGTTCCGACCACAGACTCTGGCGGAACTCAGAGATGCTTTCAATCGTGCGCGAGATGATCTGGAGGTCGGCTCGATCATCTTCACCGGAGCCGGCACCGAAGCGTTCTGCTCAGGAGGCGATCAGCGGATCCGTGGCGACGATGGCTACATAGGCGATGACGACGTCGCCGAACAGGGTGTCGGCCGGCTCGATGTGGGCGATCTGCATGTCCAGATCCGAAGGTTGCCGAAGCCTGTGGTCGCGATGGTCGCCGGCTACGCGATCGGTGGTGGTCACATCCTTCACCTGGTCTGTGACATGACCATTTCAGCCGACAACGGCCGCTTCGGGCAGACCGGCCCGCGCGTGGGCAGCTTCGACGGCGGCTTCGGCGCCAGCCTGCTGGCCAGGAACATCGGTGTCAAGAAAGCCAAGGAGTTCTGGTTCCTGTGTCGCCACTACACCGCGGAAGAGGCGCTGGAAATGGGCCTCGTCAACGCGGTCGTGCCGGTGGACGAGCTCGAGCGGGAAACCGTCGCCTGGTGCCGGGAGATGGGTCACCTCTCCCCACTCTCGCTGCGGCTGCTCAAGTCCAGCTTCAATGCCGAGGAAGACGGCCTCACCGGCCTTCAGCAGCTGTCCCACGACGCCACCCTTCTGTTCTACATGTCCGAGGAGGGGCAAGAGGGCAGAAATGCTTTCCGTGAGGGCCGGGCGCCAGACTTCAACAAGTTTCCCAACCGACCTTGAGGATCTGGTTCAACGCGGCCCGGCCGCGCACTCTCCCTGCCGCAATAGCACCGGTTCTGGTCGGTACCGCAGCAGCAGTCACCACGGCTGGTTCCGTACCCCGCTGGGGTGGGTTCATCGCTGCCCTGGTCGCCAGTGTCCTGATTCAGATCGGAACCAACCTTGCCAATGATTACTCCGATGCCAAACGCGGAGCCGACTCTGCCGACCGGCTCGGACCGGTGAGAGTCACCTCTGCCGGCCTGGTCACACCGAAGAGGGTTCTCCACGCAACCTGGGCGGCCTTCGGACTCGCCGCCCTCATCGGCCTCTACCTGACCTGGCTGGCCGGGCCGGTCATCCTGGTGGTCGGAGTGATTTCGATCGCTGCGGGGTCTCTCTACACGGGAGGACCCCGGCCTTACGGCTACGCCGGACTGGGCGAGGTTTTTGTCTTCATATTCTTTGGGTTGGTTGCGGTAAACGGGGCCTTCTATGTGCAGCTCGAAACTCTTGACTGGGGAGCCTTTGGTATTTCGCTCACGGT
>CAIZLN010000043.1 GCA_903933815.1 uncultured Solirubrobacterales bacterium | reverse complement strand
CGAGCGCTTCCTCAACCCCGGACGAAAGTCTATGCCGGATATCGACATTGACTTCTCGGTTCGTGGGCGTGAGAAGATGATCCAGTACGTGACCGCAAAGTACGGCTCTGATTCGGTCGCCCAGATCATCACCTTCGGCACGATGGCCCCGCGGGCTGCGATTCGCGACTCGGCCCGGGTCCACGGCTTCGATTACAAGCTCGGGGACACCCTGGCCAAGCAGATACCGGAGCCGATCATGGGTCGATCGCCTTCGTTCGAGGAATGCCTGAAGCCGGGCCAGGAGCTCCAGAAGACCTACGAAAGCGACGCCGACGCGCGCAAGGTGATCGACACCGCCCGCGGCCTCGAAGGCAAGATCAGAAACACCTCGATCCACGCTGCTGCCGTGGTCATATCTGGCCGGCCGCTGAAGGAGATCGTGCCGCTCCAGCTGGTCGAGGACAAGTCGGCCGATGCGGTCTCGGACGAAAACGGCAAGCCGGTCAAGCAGTTCAAGACGGTGACCCAGTACGCGATGGGCCCGGTCGAGGACATGGGCCTGCTGAAGATGGACTTCCTCGGCCTTCGAAACCTCGACGTGATCGATGACGCGATCGACATCATCAGGCGCTCACGCGGCGAAGAGATCGACATCGGCACGATCCCGCTGGACGACAGGAAGACCTACGAGATGCTCGCTGCGGGTGACTCGGTCGGTGTCTTCCAGCTCGAGTCGGAGGGCATGCGGGAGGCGATGAAGCGCGTCGTGCCGACAGAGTTCGACGACATCATCGCCCTGGTCTCCCTCTACCGCCCGGGGGCGATGGCAGAGATCCCGCGTTACGCCAGCGGCAAGGCTGACCCAACGACTGTCACCTACGAAGACGAACGGCTGAAGGAGATCACCGAGGCCACCTACGGCTGCCTGGTCTACCAGGAGCAGCTGATGGAGATCTCCAAGAAGCTGGCCGGTTTCACGCCAGCCGAGTCGGATGACCTGCGCAAGGCGATCGGCAAGAAGAAGCGCGACCTGATGGCCAAGATGGAGGCCAAGTTCATGGAGGGAACCGCTGCCTCGGGTACCGAACAGCATGTCTCGAACAGCCTCTGGGCCTCGATGACCGCCGCGGCTGACTACTCCTTCAACAAGTCCCACGCCGCCTGTTACGCCCTGATCGCCTACCGCACGGCTTACCTGAAGGCCAACTACACCGCCGAGTACATGGCGGCAGTGATCTCGACCGTGATGAGCACCAAGGACAAGGTGCCGTTCTTCATCAGCCACTGCGCCGGAATGGGCATCAAGGTGCTGCCACCCGACATCAACCAGTCAGACCACGGCTTCGTGGTGACCAACGAAGGCATCCGCTTCGGTCTCGACGCGGTCAAGAATGTTGGGCATTCGGCGGTCGAGGCGATCCTCCACGCCAGGGAGGAGCGCCCGATCGAGTCGCTCTGGGACTTCTGCGAGCGGGTCGATTCCCGGGCCGCCAACAAGCGTGCGATTGAGTGCCTGATCAAATGCGGTGCCTTCGACCTGCTGCCCGGTTCACGACGCGGCATGCTGGAGACCCTGCCCGAAGCCCAGGCTGCCGGAGTGCAGGCTCAGGCCAACAAGCTGATGGGCCAAGGGACGATCTTCGACGGTGCAGGAGATTCGGGCGGGGGAGTGGTTCCTTCCGGGGCCCAGCACGCTCCGATCTCCGAAACCGAATTCGAACAAAAGGAACTGCTCACCCTCGAGAAGGAGACCCTGGGCACCTTCCTTTCCTCCCACCCGCTGGACGGCCTGCGGGAGGCGATCCAGGTCAAGTCCGACTGCAGCCTTGCCGAGCTGCGGCAGCGGGAAGACAACACCTGGGTGAAGGTAGGCGGCATCATCACCGAGTACAAGAAGCTGCGCACCAAGAATGGTGGCCAGATGGCCTTCGCCACGCTCAGTGACATCGAGAGCGAAGTCGAGCTGATCGTGTTCAAGGCCGGAGAGTCCGAGAAGCTCGCGGCGATCCAGCCGGATGCCGTCGTACTGGTCAAGGGCAGGGTGGACCAGGCGGAGAAGGGCACCAAGATCATCGCCCAAGAGGCGGTCGAGTTCGATCCGAGTCCGGAAGAGGTCGAGCGGGCAAAAGAGCAGCAGAAGAAGAAGAAAGAGCCCTTCACCTTCAAGGTCGAGACGGGCCAGCTTTCG
Source organism: uncultured Solirubrobacterales bacterium (assembly GCA_903933815.1). Lineage (GTDB taxonomy): Bacteria > Actinomycetota > Thermoleophilia > Solirubrobacterales > 70-9 > 67-14. The sequence continues at coordinate 6,578 of CAIZLN010000043.1, read as the reverse complement.
ATGGACTCACTGGAGGAGATGAAGTCCGTCTTTGAGCACCACAAGGGCGAATCGGTCGTACACCTGGTGCTGGTCAACGGTGAAAGGGAGCGCCGGCTGAAGCTGGGCCCTGACTACCGGGTCCGCCGCTCACCCGGGCTCAGCAGCGAGCTCGAAGAGATCTTCGGCAACGGCACCGCACGCGCCGCCTGACTCCTCCCGATGCGCCGTCCGCAGAGCGAGGGTGCGATCGCGCACATGCGCGCGGACCTTGTCATCGATCCATGTAACATTCATTTATGACTTCGACACAGACACCAGAGGAAGTGGTCCAGGAGCAGGCTGGCGACACGGGTGAAAAGCCCCCGTTCTCGCTGGAGCTGAGCCAGGATCAGAAAGACATCCAGGAATGGGCCCACGGGTTCGCCGAGAATGTGATGCGGCCCGCCGCCCACGAGTGGGACGAGAAGGAAGAGTTCCCCTGGCCAGTGGTCCAGGAAGCCGCCAAGATCGGCCTCTACGGCTTTGAGGGCATCGCCCAGTTCTTCGCTGACGAAAGCGGCCTCTCGATGCCGATCGTCAACGAGGAGATCTTCTGGGGCGACGCCGGCATCGGCATGGCGATCTTCGGCACCACGCTCGCCGTCGCATCGATCTTCGGCCAGGGCACGCCAGAGCAGATGGGCGAGTGGATTCCGCAGTGCTTCGGTACTGAGGACGACATCAAGATTGCCGCGTTCTGCTCATCCGAGCCCGACGCCGGTTCCGACGTCTCTGCCGTTCGAACCACGGCCAAGTACGACGAGGCCAAGGACGAATGGGTGATCAACGGCCAGAAGGCATGGGCCACCAACGGCGGTATCGCCAACATTCATGTTGTGATCGCCTCGGTCGACCGTGAGCTTGGCTCGCGTGGCCACGCCGCCTTCGTCATCCCGCCCAACACGAAGGGCTGCGAACAGGGCGCCAAGGTGAAGAAGCACGGAATCCGTGCCTCCCACACCGCCGACGTCCATCTTGACGACTGCCGCGTACCGGGCAACTGCCTGCTGGGCGGCAAGGAGAAGCTCGACGAGCGTCTCGCCAGGGTCCGTGAAGGCAAGAAGAGCAAGGGCCAGGCCGCAATGGCAACCTTCGAGGCCAGTCGCCCTGTTGTCGGCGCTCAGGCCATCGGTATCGCCCGCGCTGCCTACGAGTACGCGCTCGAGTACGCCAAGGGCAGGGTCCAGTTCGGCAAGCCGATCATCGAGAACCAGGCGATCGCCTTCACCCTCGCTGACATGAAGACCGAGATCGACGCCGCCAGGCTGCTGGTCTGGAGGGCTTCCTGGATGGGCCGCAACCAGGTTCCGTTCGAGAACGCCGAAGGCTCAATGTCGAAGCTCAAGAGCGGCGAGGTTGCAACCTGGGTCACCGAAAGGGCGATCCAGATCCTCGGTGGCAATGGCTACACCCGCGAGTACCCGGTGGAGCGCATGCATCGAGATGCCAAGATCTACGACATCTTCGAGGGCACCTCGGAGATCCAGCGGATCGTCATCTCAAGAGCGATCTCAGGCCACCACATCAGGTAGCTGTTGCGCCGGGCTGCGCCCGGTCGCAGAGATGTAGCGCCTTGCGAAAGCGCCCCCGCCAAGGGGGCGCTTTCTGTTTGGCCGAAGGGCGGGCGGCGCTCCGGGGCCACCAGGACGCGCCTGGCTGCAGGAACACGTAACCCGAACCGCTTCGCTTCGCTGTGCGGTCCGGGTTTCGAAGTCTCGCTGACCGGTCAAGCTCCCGCTACCTACAGGCTAGATCGCTTCGGCGGCTCGCTTTACTCCTTGCCAGCCACGCCCTGGAGCCCCCGGAGAACCACCTGCGTGGAGTCGTTAACGGCTCAGTCCTGCTGACTGTCGGTTGAGCATCGAATCTCGAGCTGGCTCCTCGGCTGAACAGCTGAGTGAATGGGAGTAAGGTCGCGGCATGAGCAACCGGACCCCGAACCTGGCGATCGACGTCCGATCCGATCACGCAGTGCCGCGCGGCTTTATGTGGGTCGGGATCTCATTCATCGCCTTCGAAACACTGCTCATAACCGTCTTCGGAGACAGTTTCTTCTCGTACTCGGGAATCTGGACGGTTGTCATGTTCGCGGTCGCCGGTGTCGGCTACTTTGCGCTGGGGTATCGCTCTGGCTCGTGGCTCTCAGCCGGCTTGCTCCTGGTCCCGCTTTTGGTTGCTGCCATGGTCGGGGGTACTCAAGGACCTACGGTCGCATACGCCGACGGAACGATTCGACACGGCTTGGCCTTCTATCAGTGGTGGCTCCTGCTATCCGTCGTCTTCGTACCCCTCTGGGCACTGGGCGTGTACGTGGCTCGTCGAACCCTCACGGCTCCGTAGCCAATACCGCAGGCTCAGTAGCGGTGGGCGGTGCGGGCCGGGGGTCCGGAGTTCTTTCCGCCTGACTTCGCCCGGAGGTACTTGATTGAGGCTGGGAAGTCGTCGGCGAGGGCGTCTACTAGTTCCCTCGTCTGGTTGAACTTGACCAGCATTCGCATGATGCGGCCGTTCTCTTCATCGGGGGGCATCTTGTAGGCGGGGACCATGCAGCCGCGGCGACGGGCGAGTTCTCCGACCAGGTCGTTGGCTCTGCTCTAATTCAGACCCCAAACACCCAAACCACAAGTCTCAATAGTTTTAGGTATTGACTTCCCTCGCAACACCACCTAGCCTCACCGGCATCGTCCAACGGCCAGCCAGGATCGGCCCGAGCAGCAAGGAAGAGCATGAAACGCTTGGGAGGAGTTCTGGCACTGGTGGCAGCGGGGCTGCTTGGTACCGCAGCACCGGCAGCCTCCGAGACGGCCAGAATTGCGTTGTCCTGTGTATTGATGGGAGTGCTCTTGGTGGGTTGTTCAGTGAACCTGGAGGAGGATTTTCCGGACCCGCAACCGCTGCTATCTGAATCTGGCCAATTCCAGGGTGTCGGGATCGGTTCAACTGCAGCAGAGGTCGAAGCGTCAGTGTTCGCGATTCGCCCAGGCGCTGAGTTGGTACCCCGAGAGACGCCGGGGTTGAACGTGCCCGTGGTGGTTTCTGGAGCACGCCGATTAGAAGTAGACGGGAGAGGCGCGGGACAGATTGACGAAGTGCTTGTCGGATACCAGGCTGCGTTCGCCTTGCGCAACGATCGGGTTGTAGCTTTTGTTATCGCCGGTACTGGCAGTTACGCTTCGTCTGCTATCCGCATAGGCATACCCCTTTCGCGAGTTCGTGCCCTTGAACCCGGCATCCGGTGCGCAACGCGAGGGTGTAGGGGTAAGGCCGGAACGAACAGGATCCTGATTGACGGTGACCCGGTCAGGTCGATATCGATAGTCGAGCCGAGGAGTGGAACCGCAAGCAACACTGATGAGACCCCTTGAGGTTTGACCCAAGCGCGCCGCGGTGAAACGGGGGCGGGACCCCGATCGGCAGTTTACCCCGATTGAAGGCCATAGGGTTGCTGTAGCTGTTGAAGTTGTGCCGCCTCGCCGCCACATGGCGGTGAATTCGGGTCTAGTGCGCTGATCGCAGAACGCGTGTGGTTGACGTTCTGCTTGAGTCAACAGTCCTCGGCAAGGTCTTCAGGCTTGGATACAACTCCAGCTAGCTCGGGCACCTGAGGGCGCACTCCATGTTGGAACCTCGGGGGCGCAGTGGTCCTAGTCCGTTTTCGACAACACCTTGATCTTCCCCCGAAGGGGACGATGAGCAAGGCCCGGTTAGTGTTTCTGGACACGCTGGAACCTCCGGAAAGCCATTCGCGTGGAGTAGCGGCCGAGTCTCGCTGACCGGGGGTTCACGCTCGTAGGGCCGCTTTGCGGCCCTGATCGGGCGTCTCTTGCTGCTTCGGCGGGTCCTGGATCAGTAGCCGTGGCCGGTGTGGGCCGGGGGTCCGGCGTCCTTGGTCGCGCCGCGCTTGCGGAGGTACTTGATCGAGGCAGAGAAGTCCTCGGCGAGGGCGTCGGCCAGTTCCCTTGTCTGGTTGATCTTGATCAGCATCCGGATGATCCGGTCGTTCTCGTTGTTCGGGGGCATCTGGTAGGCGGGTATCAGCCATCCGCGGCGACGGGCGAGCTCGCCAACGAGGTCGTTGCTGTCGAAGGGCTCGGCGTCGTGGGTCTTCAGGATGAGCAAAGGCAAAGTGGGCCGGTCGTCATCGAAAACCTCAAGCGCGTCCTCGGCCCGGAGAAGGTCAGCCAGCGATTCGCGGTTGGTGGTCATCGCCCGAACAGCAGAGCTGTATCCGGAATGCCCGTACCGGATGAACTGGTAGTACTGAGCGAGCACGAACGATGCACTTCCGGAGAAGTTGAGCGTGAATGTCGCGTCTTTCTCCCCGAGGTAGTCCTCGTAGAAAATCAGATCTTCCGGGACCTGATCATCAGTCCGGGTAACCAGCCAGCCGATGCCCGGATAGACCAGACCGAACTTGTGGCCCGAGGTGTTGATCGAAACAACAGAGTCCAGTCTGAAGTCCCATTTGAACTCTGGATGCGAGAAGGGAAAGACGAAGCCCCCTGATGCCGCGTCCACATGCATCGGGACTTCCAGCCCCTTGCCCTTGAGCTCGGTCAGCATGGCGTCAATGCCGACTACGTCATCACACTGACCGGTGAAAGTGGTGCCAACCACGCCCACAACACCGATTGTGTTCTCGTCGATGTGGTCGCGGAAATCCTCGGCCGACATGACCGTCTTTCCTTTGGGGACGGGAACCTCACGCGGTTCGACGTCAAAGTAGCGGCAGAACTTGTCCCAGACGACGTGGACATCAGCTCCGTAGACAAGGTTTGGCGTGGCATCCGACTTGCCGGCGTCCTTCCGGCGCTTCTTCCAGTTCCACTTCATCGAGAGGGCGCCCAGCATCACGGCCTCGGAGGAGCCCGCACAGGCCGTTCCGGGCGTCTCCTGACCTTCGGGTCCATTGAAGAGGTTGTGGATCATGCGCACGCAGCGCTTCGAGATCTCCGCTGTCCGCGGGTACTCGGCGTGGTCGATGTAGTTGCGGTGGAGGTTCTCGGCGATCACCATCCGGGCCTCGGGTTCCATCCAGGTGGTGACGAAGGTGGCCAGGTTCTTGTCCGGATCGCCGTCAAGCATCATCTCGTTGGCGACTGCCCCGTAGGCAGCACGAGGGGCGGTTCCATGCTCCGGGAGCTTGCCGTCCGGCGAAGGCTTGGTGAAGTAGCTCTCGATCAGGAGCTCATCGCGCTCAGGATTGAAGGGGTGGTCTGATCCGGGTTTGCTTGCTGACATTTTCTCCTCCTGATTGGGCGGGCTCGCGAAGAGTAGCCGGATTGCGAGAATCGGGACCTTCCTGCTGCCGGGCTGGAGCTTCAGCTCATGACTGCGCGGGCCTTCAACCCGCGAGATCTCAACTTCCTGGCGAAGGCGACGTCCTCTGCGGTGGCACCCTTCTTGTCTTTGCCAGGAGTCTCGAGGGTCGCGGTAAGGCCGTCGAAACGGGGTTCCGAGAGAAAGAGGGCGAGTGACCTTTCTCCGATCTCGCCCTCGCCGAGGTCAGCGTGGCGGTCGCGCTTCGAGCCGAAGGGAACAAGTGAATCGTTCACGTGCAGCGCCTTGAGCCGGTCAAGGCCGACCTTGGCGTCGGCCTCTTTCAGAACGCCGTCGAGTCCCTCGACCGTGCGGATGTCATACCCGCTTACGAAAAGGTGACAGGAGTCGAGGCAGAGGCCGACCCTGTCGCCACCGCCGGCGGCCTCTGTCAGAGCGGCGATCTCGTCGAAGTCGTGACCGAGGATGCCTTTGTGGCCAGCCATCTGCTCAATCAGCACCGGGCAGCTCTCGGAGTCTGCGATCGCCTCGCCGATGACTGAGCCAGCGCGCTCGATCGCGGGCGCGAGGTCGGCGTCCTTGCGGGCGCCGGGGTGGAGCACCACTCCGATCGCCCCGATCGCCTCGCCGATCCTGAGGGCATTCGTGAGTGAGGTGAGCGACTTGGCCCTCAGCTCGGGATCGGGAGTGGCGCAGTTGATCAGGTAGACGGCGTGGATGATCACCGTCTGTACGTCGGATTTGTCCATCGCCTCGCGGAAGGCGGCGAAGTCTTCGTCGCCATAGGCGCTCGGCTTCCAGGCCCGCGGGCTCTGGTTGAAGATCTGGATCGAGGAGCAGCCGAGGTCTTCACCGCGGGACACGGCCTTCGCCAGACCCCCGGCTGTGGAAACATGGGCACCGATGAGCATTGGTGAGAAAGACCTCCGGGTCAGATTTGCGCCTTCGCCCACCGGTGCGCTTCATATCGGAGGGGCCAGGACCGCACTTTACAACTGGCTGGCCGCTCGCCACTCCGGCGGCACGCTGGTGCTCAGGATTGAAGACACGGATCTCGAGCGCTCCACAGAGGGGAACGTTGGTCAGATAATCGAAGCGCTCGAGTGGCTCGGACTCGACTGGGACGAAGGTCCCCTCTCCCAGGTCGCACGCGCGCCCGAGCACAGCGCCGCGCTGGAGCGGCTGCTGGACAGTGGCGCCGCCTACAGGGATGCGGCCACGGCAGATGACGTCCGCGCCTGGAAGGACGAGCACGGGGCCAGTCGGGGCTACCGCGG
>CAIZLN010000042.1 GCA_903933815.1 uncultured Solirubrobacterales bacterium | reverse complement strand
TGAACACGATCGTCGCCGAGGCAATAGACGAGCTGGCCGACAAGCTGGAAGCTGCCGGAACAGACGACCTCGCCGCCAACGTGTTCAAGGTGGTCGCGGACTCCTACTCGGAAAACCGTCAGATCTGCTTCGACGGCGATGGCTACTCCGATGAGTGGCAGGAGGAAGCAGCCAGACGTGGGCTCAAGAACCTTCGAACTACGCCAGATGCCCTGCCCGAGGTGATCGCGGACACGACGGTCGAAACATTCGAGCAGTACAACGTTCTCACGAGGCGCGAACTCGAAGCCCGCTATGAAGTCTGGGTCGAGCAGTACTCGATGCAGGCGAACATCGAAGCTGAAACCGCAGCGACGATGGTTCGCACGCAGATCATCCCGGCCGCGCTCAGACATCTGGTTCTGCTTGACAGCGCGGATGTCGAGGAGCTGGAAAGTGAGGCCCGCGCGCTGCTCGGCGAATTGGTCGCAAGGACCAAAGACCTTGAAGATGTCAACCAGTACCCGGACGGCATAGAGGAGGAAGGTCTGGACCTCGCTGTGTACGCGCGTGACAAGCAGCTGACCGCGATGCATGAAGTGAGGGTCGTCGCCGACAAGCTGGAGCGGATCGTCGCAGACGATCTGTGGCCGCTGCCGACGTACTCGGAGATGCTCTTCATCAAGTAGTTGACTGGTTCATCCGGAAGCAGGAGACGGCCGGTGCGATCGCACCGGCCGTTTCGCTTGAAGGGCGGGTCATGAAGGGGCCGACTCCCTGAACCGTCTGTCGTAGGATCCGGAGCATGATCCTTCAGCGCGTTGAACAGGCCGACTGGCTTTCCAACTCATACCTCGTGGTCGACAAACCCGGCGGCAAGGGTGTGCTGATCGACGGCAACGGAGTCATCGAGCCGTTGCTCGAGCGGGCCGACCGCGAGGGCACCGAGATAACCCACATCCTGCTGACTCACGACCACTGGGACCATGTCGTCGGACTCGGCGAACTGGCCAGCGAGCGTGAGATCCCGATCCTCGCCCACGAAGTCACCGCCGAAAATGTCGGGTTCGAAGTGGATCGGACTCTGAAAGATGGTGACGTGATCGAGACCGGAGACCTCAGAATCGAGACCATCTTCACCCCCGGGCATGCTGGCGGGCACCTGGCCTTTCTGATCGACGGTACCGACCTGATCACGGCCGATCTGATCTTCAAGGGCACCGTCGCGGGCACGATGGCGCCCGGCGCAACCGGGTTCGAGGACCTTCGTCACTCGATCATGGAAAAGGTGATGACCCTGCCACCCGAGACGCGGATCCACCCGGGCCACCGTGAGCCGAGCACTATCGGCGAGGAGTGGGAAAACAATCCGTTCGTCCGGATCTGGCGAGGCGAAGATGAGGAAGGAACCGGTGCCTGCGAGGTAAACGAGCGGGGAGAGGCGACTCTGGTCCTGTGGGCACCAGACTATGACGGTACCAACAAGGCATGGGTCCGCTTTCCGGACGGAACCGACTCGATCACCGGCGGCTCGCAGATCACTTTGAGGTGACCACGGCCGGGAGCCGGGCGATTCACCGCCCGGTCCCGCCTCAGTAGATGCGCGAGAAGACCCGTAGTTCGGCGAATGCCCCCAGGCCCATGAGCAGACCGACACCAGCGAGGGTCCAGGCAGCTCCCGGTATACCGAAGCCTCCCTGCTCGGTGCCGGACGGGGCCGGGTCGGCACTCTCGACCGCCTGGGCATCGGCCGGTGTTACGACTGTGCCTGTCTCAGGGTCAACCAGCTGGCCCGCCACTTCGACCAGGCCGTCCTCCGGTGTTGCCGAAGGATCGGGGTCACGATCCTGCCGCTCGCCGGCAGGAGGCGTGGCAGATGAAGGCCCTCCCCCGGCTCCTGCGCCGAAGCTGCCGGAGCCGCTTCCCGTTCCTGAACCGAATCCCCCACTACCCCCACCAAAGCCTCCGGTGCCACCGTCGCCCCCGGAGTCCTGCGACTCCTGGCCTTCGGGGTTCTTCGGTTTCGGCTTGGGTTTGTTGCTGTCGGTCCCTCCCACTTCGATCAGGATTCCGGACTGACCGGCGCCCGAGCTCCCGGTGACATCGACTATCACGGAGAAGTCACCAGCCCTCGAAAAGCTGTGGCTGATCCGCCCGCTGGAGGTTGTCCTGACCGCGCCGTCGCCGAACCGCCACCTGAAGGAAAGTGAATCGCCGCTCTGCTGGCCTGATACCCGGACGGAAAAGCTGACTTTCTGGCCGACCTTGACTTTCGTTCTGGAGGCGGTCAGCTCCACCTCGTAGCTGGCACCACTGGAAACCGAGATCCCGACCGGTGCGAAGACAAAGCGGAAACGGTTTCCGGTCGCGGCACCGGCACCAGGCATCACAAACACCGTCGCTCCGTTGTCTTCGTAGAAGACTGGTGGTCCGTCAGTGAAAGCCGACGGGTTGCGCATGTCGTTACCCGAGATCCTGATCGGGCTGCCGTTGGGACGGTCGATTTCGATCGCAGGAATGGTCGCCAGGTTGATTTCGTCCGACTCAGCGTCAGCAGCGTTCATTACCTGAAGCAGCGAATGACCACTGATCGTCGCCACTCCGGCCTTGAGCCGGTAGCTCCGGTTGTTGATGTCGTTGTTTCCGAGGTCGCTCAGTCTGATCGTTACCGAAGCGTTGGTGGTGCCCGCGGCCCGCACGGTCACCTGACCATCCTTTGCGAGCGCCGAAGTGGCCAGGCAGGACAGGAGCAGTGCAGCGACAAGGGCAATGGCGCCGAGTAACGCCGCAATCCTCAACGACAGGCTCAGAGGACTGCCTCCGGGGGTGTCGGGGCCGGCACTCATCCGGTGGTGTAGGAGACGGTCAATGATCCGAAGCGGGAAAGGTCAGCTCCGGGAGCATCAACGCTGCCCGGAAACGGCGGGTAAAAGTCGGCAAATATTCCCGTCGCCGCTTGGGGAATGTAGCCGGGTATGTCACTCAGGGTTGTCGTATTGCCCTCGGTCGACTTCGTCGCGAGGCTCGGAATGAGCTCGACCATGACCGCACGTGAATCGGGGAATGCGGTGCCATCGGTGCCATCCACCCTGAAGATCAGCCGGGAGTCGGAATCACCGTTCAGCTCTATCTCGGGGTCGGCTACGGTGAAGTTGATCGTATTGCGGCAGTGTCGAAAACCGACCTTGCCGCTGCCGTGGATCGCAGCCGGGCCGGAGTCCGGAGCCACCCAGCCGTTGGTGAACGGAAAGCCGAACGAGTAGACCAGAGGCGCGGCGCCGCCGAGGGCTTCCGGTTGCCCGGCGGTGGCTCCGTCGGCCACCGACGTGCCGGCCCCCACTGCGACGTACCTGATGAACGACTCTCGCACCCGCCACTCGACCGTCGCCGAAGAGATGTCGACCGCCCCGACCGGGCGATTGAGGAACGGCGGCTCGACCGGGGTCTCTGCCACCGGATCGTCGATCTTGAGGTTTCTGGCTGCGAAAACTGTGAGAAAGCCCCAACGGTCCCCTCCCGCGATCGACGCAGAGCCTCGAAGCCTGAGAAGTGAGTTGATCCGAAGTGCCGCAGCGCCCGAGACGGTTGCCAAGCCACCACGAAGGTTCAAAACCTCTTCCTGTCGATCGACTGTGACCCTGCCGCCGCGAACGGTAAACAGTCTCATGGTACGACCTGCTACCCGGGCACTTACGACCGGGTCCTTGCCGGGCCGTACGGTCAGACGCATTGAATTGACAGACACCACGCGCCTGCCTTCCGCTGCCATAAAATTCATGCCACCACCCAGCCAGATGTTTGCGGGGCTTCTCTTTATGTAGGCGGCCTTCAACGGAAAAGTCGGCCTACCGGTCAAGCTGTTTGCTGGTGCGATCAGTTTCTGCCGCACTCCGCCGGAGCGAAGATTCCGCGTGAGCTCTCCGGAGGTGGTCAGAGTCCCTTCGCCCTGAAAGGCAGGGGCAGGCGGAGGCTTGGGACAGGGAGCCAAGGTGGAAGCCACCGCGCTACCGGCCGAAAGGCCGCACGCAACCAGAGCTACGGCGAGAAGGACCGGGAGCCGGGCGCCCACCCTCAAGTCACCTCAGCCGACCGGATAGGTGATCGTGACCGTGATCGGATCAAGGGCCGTTCCTGCCGGGTAAAGGCAGTTGGGCGGAGCGCCGGGCACATTTACTTCGCAGAGCCTGAGGGCGTCTGATCCCTCTTCGGTCAGCACTGCCGGAATAGCCGTCCACTTGACGGTTCCGGGGGGAGTCTCCACGGCTGGCAGTCCAGTCAGATCAAGACGGGCGAGGTTGACCCGCTGGCTTGGCATCCAGTCGCCGACTCCCGAGAGTGGATTGGCACTCAGGTTTGTGTCGACGTTGGCGATGATCCGCGAAGCTGAACCGTCAATGACCACAGTCGGCTCGGAGATGGTGATCCGGAAGCCGTGGGCGGTGTTGCAGTACATGACGCCGCCAGTCGAGTTGATGACAGCCTGATCGTCGTATCCGGTTGAGGAGTCGTTTGCCGCGTACTCGCCAGGTGCGGAAACGAAGGTGTAGTTCCTTGGCGGACTGGCCGGGTTCGGCGGTCCCGGGAAAGGGTTCACCGTCGTTCCGCCGAGGCCGACAGGCCTGTTGAAAGCGTTTACGTAGCCATTCAGGCTCGCCTTGATCCCCCAGGTCGGAGCGCTGTTGATATCGAGCACACTCGGGCCGACGAGGTCCGGTGCCGCAGCTGCCACGGGGACCTGGCTGAAGGTGCGGGTCGCCGCGCTGATCGCACAGACATCGAGAGAAGGATCCTCAAAGGGGAGGGTGACGAGAGCGCTGAGTCCACCGATGGTGCCACCGGGGATCCGGCCAGCGCCGAGCCTTGACTGAATCAGTCGGGCAGCACCGGCCGCGAGAGTCAGCCTTCCGAAAGGCACCGTGATTGCCACCTGCTCCGAATCTGAAAATGGCGAGGAGCTGACCGTAAAGATCGGCAGCTCACGAGTTCCGATCCGGCCTGTGATGGTGCTCGAGCGAAGCGAGGGGATGAAAGAAAAGTTCGTGGCCGAAACAGATCGGCTTCCACGGCTGAATTGAATTCCCCCGCCCAACTGGAAAACGGCCTCGGAAATCGAAGTGGCAGGGAGCTCGACACCGACCCGACCACCCGAAGAAGCAGAGTGCGTACCAGGAGCGACTGAGGTGATCTTCACCTTGTTTTTCATCAGGGCCTTGGCTGTGGGTCCGTACCCGAAGGTGATCTCCGCTCCACCGCCAACCCCGGCCGCAGCAGCCGGACCCGAAGCAAGCCCGAGCCAGCCAAGCGCAATAACCAGAAGGGCCAGAATCGAGGTGAAACCACGGATGCCGGGCCTGAGTGAGCCGGTCGAAACCTTCGGGTTCTGCTGCATCTGGGTGGTTCTCCTTGTTTTTGCTTTGAGGGGAAAGTGCATTATTAGGTAAGCCTTATGAATCCACACTATCACGCTGGGGATTCCTGTTTTCTGCTCAGTTCCTGAGTTCCGGACTGGTATCAAGCCACTCCACATGGAGCCCCGAACGCCCCTGACGGTGGACCAGTTCGGCTTCCACGCCCCACACTTCGGCTATCAACTGACTCGATAACACCTCTTCGGGTACTCCAGTTGCGCTGGTCGTACCTTCCGACATGACAATCAGCCGATCGGCAACAGCCGCGGCCAGGGCGAGGTCATGGACAATCAGCAGTACCCCGAGTCCTTCTGCAACCAGACGCCGCAGC
>CAIZLN010000041.1 GCA_903933815.1 uncultured Solirubrobacterales bacterium | reverse complement strand
GCAGGTCAATGTATCTGCGATAGGCAACCGCGAGCCAGCGAAGCCGGGTAGGCGCGCCCTCGTCGATTCTGGCTTCGAGAGTCGCGGGATCGATCAGCTCAGCCCGAAAGTCGTCGATGAGCTCAAGCACGGACTGGGTAATTCCAGGCTGCGTGGCAAGGCGACCGGCGATCGATTCGTTGCTGGCGACAACTGCCTCCTCAACCAGCTGAAGGCGCAGCAGGTCACTCGCTGCCTCGAACCGGTCCGCACCTGCGCTGGCGATTATCTCGTCGCAGAGGTCGCGAAAGTGAACGACGCTGCCGCCGACCAGCGCACCGCTTCCTTCGGTAAGACGCCGTTCCCAGCCGAAAATATCGTCGATCCCCGGCACGACGAGGATCGGGTCGCGCTCGATAAGCCCGATGAAGGCCCGCTGGATCAAATCCGTGCGGCCGGTGTTGGGGGGTCCGTGGATCAGGTGCAGGGGCATCGTTGCACCTTAGAGTCGGGGCAGCGGGCGGGATCTGACAGAACCCTCTGGTAATCACCAATTTGCGGCTTTCCAGTGGTCGTTTTGCCGTCCTGCGGCATCTCTATCTTCGTCTGTAACCCGACCCACCGACGCAAGGACCATCCACTCGATGTCACTCTGCTTTGTAGATCCAGCCGATGCGATTCACGTGATCTCCGACTCGATAGGTCGGGAGGCGCGTCGGCAACTGCTAGGTGAAGCGCTGCGTGCCTGGGTTGACGAAATTCCCGAAGAGGACCTTGAGGCCCAGTACGCCCGTGCGCTGGCCAATCTCGACCAGGAGGACCTTTCGCTGCTGGCGGCCTGGCATGGCTCGATGGATTTCGGCCAGCCGGTGCCGAACCGGGATTTCCTCATGGGTGCCTTCGGTACCCTCGGAGAGCATCGCCGGGAGGCCCTCAAGCTTGCCGCCGGATTCCGCGGCGAGGAGGTGCTCGAGGAGGGCCTCACCGAAGAGCTTGCCCTGGAGACGGTGGTCGGCTGGCTCTCGCCCGAACGGCTCATGGCACTCGCCTCGGAGGCCGTCGACCTCTACATCTGGGACCGCATCGGCTCTGACAACTAGGTGCTGGCTGCGGACATCGTGCCCCGCAGGTGGACCTACAGGCCGAGCAACCCGTGGAGTTCGGCCCTGGTCTGAGCCGCTTCCCGGAAGTGGATGGCCTGCATGCCGAGGTCGATCGCTGCCTGGCAGTTGATCTCCATGTCGTCGATGAATACACACGCCTCTGGCGGCAGGTCAACCCTCATCAGCAGGAGCTCGTAGATTCTCGGATCGGGTTTACGGCATCCGACGAACCCCGAGTCGACCACCGTCTCGAACAGCTCGTCAACCGGCAGCATGGACCTCCAGAGGGGTTCCCACTCCTTGACGTTGTTCGTCAGCAGCGAGGCCCTGTAGCCGTTTCGCCGGACCTCCCGGATCAGGTCAATCATCGCGATATTAGGGTGGAGGGCCTTGAAGAAGGTGACGCCAAACTCCCGAAAATCCGGCCGGTGGCCGAGGATCGACTCGAGCCCGTCTGCCATCGAAGCGGTGAACTCGTGTTCGGTAATCCGGCCGCATTCAAGCTCGAAGAGGGGGTTCTTCCCGGTCCTGTCGGTCGTTTCCGTCAGCGCCTCGCCAAAGTCACGGGCTGAGACTCCCGCCGAGTCCTGGATTGCCATGAACGACTCGGCCAATGGCGTGGTCAGCACCCCTCCAAAATCCGAGATGACCATTTCAATACTGCTCATTGCCGGACCGCCGTCATGCGTCACCCTGAGCGCAGATCTCGTACCGCCCGAGACCGGTGTGGCCGTCCAGGGACCACCTGAACAGGGCGGTGCTGATTCGCGCTCCTCCGACCTTCGCGGTGCAGCCCGAGATGACGCTGCCAGCCCCATGCAGGGCCGCGATCTCGTCCGACTCGGGCCAGAGTTCAAGCGTCGCACGACGTTGTCTGCCGGCCTCGTCGTACTCGGTGGAAAGCATCATCTGGTCAAACTCGATGTAGCCGCCCGGATGGGAAATGGCCGCTACCGCTTCCTCTGCACTGTGGCGATCGGACTCGGGTCCGCGGGCCGTGGCCGCGCAGATGAGACCTCCGTCGGAGAGGACAATGGTCAGATCGCGACTCAGCGAGGGTGGGTCGTGCTCCCGGTCCGACCGGGCGTGGAGAACGCCGGGGCAGTCCAGTTTGATTGTGCGCTCGCCTTCAATCAGCTCGCCCCGGATCCGGACCAGCCGTGCCTCACGATTTCCGGTGAGTGAGCCCTCTGTCCTGATCGGCTCACCCTCGGCCTCGATCTCTACCGCGAGAGATCCCCGCTCGGTTTCCAGCTTCAGAGGGCCGTCCGAGAGACTGTCCAGTCCATCTTCAGGGATCGGGGCTGCTGCCAGGACGTGCTGGCCGAGCATGATCGCACCGGAGCCACCGTTGGTGAGGCTCACGAACAGGCTGCTCTCCGGGTCGATGATCTCGATTGACCAGGTCTTCATGGCGCCTCGCCGTCTCCGACTGGGTCATGAGGCTGCGGCGGCGGGATCTGCGGGGCCGTACTGTCGACCCGGTCGGTGACATCAACTGCCTCGACCTCCATGTCGTAGGTCTGCTCTCCGGTCCGGGGGCCTCCGTATCGGGATGCGGTCCAGGTGGCCGTGCTCGTCGCCACACTGAAACGACTGGCGAACAGGAAAAATGTCGCGATCCTTACCAGGTAGCGCGTAGGCGGAAAGAGCAGAAGCAGGCCGATCCCGGAGGTGATGAACCCCGGAATGATCAGCAGCGACGCGCCGGTGGTGATCATTACCCCGTCGAAGGCTTCACGCGCTGGCGGCCGCCGATCACTGACGGCACCGCGCAGCCGCTGCCAGTGCACCCGTCCGCGGTGTCGGAGCACCAGAATGCCCGCCAAAGTTGAGAGAAAGACCAGCGTAAGCATCCAGAAGAACCCGATCGCCTGCGACACGATCACCATCACGTAGATCTCGGCGATCGGCCACACGATCAGCAGCGCGAGGATGAATACGAACATGATGCAAGGTTACGGCTTTGCCTCACGGACCACCCTCTTCTGGCCCGGCGCCGGGCAGGCTAAGATAAGCGCATGCCCGAAGATCAGAAGACCATGCCGACCGAAGAGGAAGTCTACGAAGCGCTCGAAGAAGTGATCGACCCCGAGCTCGGCCTCGATTTCGTGTCGCTCGGTCTCGTTTACGGCGTTGAGCTCGAGTCGCCTGACGTTTATGTCACTTTCACGCTCACTACCCCTGCCTGCCCGATCGGCCCTCAGGTGTCCGAGCAGATGAAGGAGTTCGTGGGCAATCTGGACGGTGTGGGCGAGGTCCACCCGAAGATGATTTTCGATCCGCCGTGGTCGCCGGAAATGATGACCGACGACGCCAAGTTTGCCCTCGGCTTCTGAGTACGACTGCCCCGGCCAGGCCCTGTCAGGCAGCGCTGGCGATTCGCCCGCAGTGAGCTGACCCGGGCTGCGCTCCCATGCTCGAGGTGCTCATACTGATAATCCCGTTCGGCCTTGCCGGAGCGGTCAGCCCGGTGATGCTGACCGAACAGACGGTCCTGCTTGCAGGGGAGGGCGGCCGGCGGGCCGGCAGACGGTTCGCAACCGGTGCCTTCCTTGTGATGGCTGCCTGGATCGCCCTGCTGGTCTTCTTCGGACGGGCGATCTCTCTTCCCCAGGAACCGAGGCTGGATGCAACCCTGGACCTTGTCCTCGGGCTGCTTTTCATCCTGGTGGCGTTGGCTCTCAGACACGGCCGGGCCAGGGGATCAAAGAAGAAAAAGGAGAGGAAGCACTCGCGCCTCAGATTCGGTCCGGGGGCTGCCCTGAGCTTTGGTGCATTCTCGATGGCAACCAACTTCACCACGCTCGCACTGGTCATTCCAGGGGCAAAGGCGATAGCTGCCGGGGACCTCGAGATTGCGGAGCGTGCGGTGCTGGTTCTGGTGCTTACGGCAATCGTCTCCACACCCGCCTGGCTGCCAGTCGCTCTGACTGTGGTGGCACCCGGCCCGGCCCGGCGCGGACTTGGCGCCATCGGTGATTTCATCCAGAACTACGGTCGGCGACTGACCGTCCTCCTGATTGGATTGCTCGGGCTACTGCTCGTAGCCCTGGGGTTGCTGCAGATTGCGGGCCTGTGACTCCGGAGGGTCCGCCTGCGGCTGAACCGGCCGCCCTCAGCTACGAAGCGGCCTCGAGCAACTCTGTCAGAGCCGCATTGAGGCCCTTCGCGATCAGGTCTATGTCCGGCATCGCGTCGTAGTCACCGAGCAGGCCGATGTTGACCTGACCGTCGTAGCTCATGACCCCGATGGCAAGGGCGTGGTTCTTGGCGAGGAAGGCCATAGGGAATGCCTCGTCGAGTCGGCGACCCAGCACATAGAGCGGCATCTGCGGTCCGGGAACATTGGTCACCAGCAGGTTGAACAGACGCGTTGAGAATGTCAGCCGGGCGGCCTGCGCCAGCAGGGTCGGAGGTGCGAAGTCGTTCAGACGGGCGATCGTCTCGGCTCCGAGGGCCTGCTTTGACTGCTTGAGGCCATCCATTGCCGCAGTGACGATTTCCAGCCTGGCTACCGGGTCTTCCTCGTAGACCGGGAGCGGCGCACGCATCGTGGCCAGCTTGTTGCCCATCTGGCCGCGTTCGTCTTCAGAGCGGACCGACACCGGAACCATCGCCCGCAGCTCCAGTTCATCGGTCGGCACTCCACGTGCGATCAGCCACTTCCTCACCGAGCCGGCGACGATCGCCAGAACGACGTCGTTGACAGTGGTCGAAAAGCTGTCCTTGACCTTCTTGAAGTCAGAGAGCTCGGCCCGGGCCCAGGCAATCCTGCGGTGGGGACCTATCTCCGTATTCAGGGGTACGTCGGGAGCCGGGTCGGCGAAGGCCCGAGCCACTTCGGCAATTCCCTCGACCTGATCGCTCAGCCGGTTGACCACCGACTCGGGGCGACGAATAGCGTTCACCAGCCGGTTGCCAAGCTGGACGGGCGCAGACGCGAGCTCGGTCGCGCTGCGCCGCAGCAGGTCAACGGAGGACGGCTCAGCGTGAGGAGACCACTCTTCGCCTGCCGAGACCGGTTCAGCATCAGGCGTGACATCGAAGATCACAGTCCCGATGTCGATTCCGGACACTCCGTCGATCATGGCATGGTGGCTCTTGATCAGAACGGCGAACCGGTCGTCGGCGAGTTCCTGCACCAGCCACATCTCCCACAGCGGACGGGTCCGGTCAAGACCCTGTGAGAAGACCCGGTTGGCAAGTGCGATCAGCTCCCTGTCGTCGCCGGGGGAAGGCAGCGCAGTGTGGCGCATGTGAAACGAGAGGTTGAAAGCTGCGTCGTCAGCCCAGAGCGGTCGCCCGGCATCGAGCGGCGGGTAGACCAGTTTCTGGCGGTAACGGGGCACGTACGGCAGGCGGGATTCGACATGGTCGACGAAGTCGTCGTACTTCGGTGGCGGCCCTTCGAAGATCAGTACGGCACCGATGTGCATGTGGGTGCTGTCGGACTCGTTGCTCAGGAACGAGGCGTCGATCGCTGTGAGCCGGTCGAGATGGTTGGTCGGTGGTTTCATCGATTCCTTCCGCGGATTCCGCCCGCGCCGTACTGTGGGTACCCTTCAGTTATGGCTCGGACTGCTTCTACAAGTATCGAAAAGGTCGTCCTCGCGGCACCGCGCGGGTACTGCGCCGGTGTGGATCGTGCAGTCCAGACCGTAGAGCAGGCGCTCGATGAGCGCGGCGCGCCGGTCTATGTGCGCAAGGAGATCGTTCACAACAAGCATGT
>CAIZLN010000040.1 GCA_903933815.1 uncultured Solirubrobacterales bacterium | reverse complement strand
GACGGCTGGAAGCTGCTGACTGAAAGGCTTGGTGACTCGGTTCAGCTGGTCGGCGATGACCTGTTCGTTACCAACCCCGAGCGTCTGAATCGCGGCATTGATCGAGATACAGCCAACTCGATCCTGATCAAGGTCAATCAGATCGGAACCCTGACCGAGACTCTCGACGCGATCCGGATGGCTGACAAGGCTGGCTTCACCAGCGTGATCTCACATCGCTCGGGTGAGACCGAGGACACCTTCATCGCTGACCTTGCCGTCGCCACCGAGGCCGGTCAGATCAAGACGGGCGCGCCGTCGCGCTCTGATCGTGTCGCCAAGTACAACCGCCTTCTGCGGATCGAGGAAGAGTTGGGAGACTCCGCCCGCTTTAGCGGTGCGGCAGTGCTGAAGCGCGGGTCTTGAAGGAAATGACCGTCCGCCCCAGAAGGGTCGGAGGTGTCAGTACGTTCGCGATCGATCGCCAGAAAGCAAGGATCACCCCACCGCCGGCCGGCACCGCGCCGGAACGCTGGCCAGGAGGGGGCTGGCAGGATCCAGTGGGACAAGCTCGGGCGGATAGTCCTGGTCGTTGCCGTTCTTGGTCTGGGTCTGCTCTACGTCGGACCGGTCTACAACCTGGCGACCACCTACAGGAATGCCGGAGAGGTCAAGGAGGAGTTTCACCGCGTTCAGGACGAGAACGAACGCCTGAAGCGGCTGGCCGACCGGGCCAAGAGCGACGCCGTACTTCGCAGCGAAGCCAGGCGTCAGGGGATGATCGTCCCGGGCGAGCAGGCCTACGTGGTCAACGGCCTCAACCGCTGAGGGCCCCGAACCCGGGCAGCTCCGGATGAGTGCTGCGACCTACTTCCTCGGCCTCGCGCAAGTGCTGGTGCTGGTCGGTGCCCTCGGTTACGCTGCTCTCCGGTTGCGTCGCCACCTACTGCCGGAGTGGAACGAAGCGGCTGGCTGGCTGGTCACGGCGGTCACCGGGACAGGCCTGCTGGTGGTCCTGAGCGAGTTGCTGGGAGTTCTGGGGATCCTCACGGGCTGGGCACTGGTTCTTTCAGGCCTGGTGATCGCCCTGGTTGCCCGCCTCCGACTTAACCCGGGATCCGGGCCGGAGTCCACGACAGCTCCGCCTGAAGGTGGCACGGAGGCCTCCGGACCACCCTGTCCTCCCGTGGCCAGACACGGCTTCTGGTTTGCCCTTGTCGCTACTGCGGTACTTGTCGCGCAGTGGGCAGTATTTACCTCGTACAGCCTCGATGCCGGGATTTCAAACTTCGACTCGGTCTGGTACCACCTGCCGTTCGCAGCCGATTTCTTCCAGACCGGCTCGACCCTCGGCTTTCTCAGGACCGAGACTGTCTTCCTCAACTGGTTCTATCCGCAGAACTCGGAACTCATACATGCGGTAGGCATGGCGCTGTCTGGAAGGGACTTCTTCTCGATCCTCCTGAATATGGGCTGGCTGGCACTCGCCCTGCTGGCCGCCTGGAGCATCGGCCGGCCCTACGCCCGGCCCCATCTGACCCTGATCGCCGCCGCGATCCTGCTCACCACTCACACCCTCGTCGTGCGCGAGCCCGGCACGGCCAAGAACGACATTGTGGCCATTGCGCTGATCCTTTCGGCGGTCGGGATCCTGATCAACCGTGGCGCTGATCCTTCCGATACCAGAGGCCGGATCGGCCCGGGCTGGGCGATGGCTGCGGCGGGGCTGGCGGTCGGACTTGCCGTCGGGACCAAGGTAACCGCGCTCGCGCCGGCCGCGATGATCACGATCGCGGTTCTTTTGTCCGCTCATCACGGTACGAGGCTTCGCTCGGCTGCGGTCTGGTTCGGCTCGGCCTTCGTCGGTGGCGGCTTCTGGTACCTGCGCAACCTCTTGGCGACGGGTAATCCGATACCCCAGCTGAAAAGCATCGGACCCATTGAACTGCCGGGTCCGGAGCGGCTCCAGGAGGGAAGGCCCGACTTCAACGTCTTCCACTACATTGGCGATTTCACGATCTGGCGCGAGTACTTCCTTCCCGGCCTCGAGCAGGGATTCGGATTTCTCTGGCCGCTGCTGTTCGCGGTCGCCATCCCGGGTTTAGTGGTCCTGATCTGGAAGGGTCCCGGGCGGATCACCCGGTCCCTGGGCTTCGCCGCAGCACTGGCGATGGTTGCCTATCTATTCACGCCGCTGAGTGCCGCCGGTCCAGTCGGCTCGCCGGATGCCTTCTCGATCAACCTGCGCTTCCTTGTTCCCGCGCTGGCAATGGCCCTGGTCCTGATTCCACTCGCCTCGTGGTTTCGCATGCCTCGTCCGCAGCTCGGGCTCGGGCTGCTGCTGCTCTTTCTGTTCTTCGCCACCGGCAGCGGTGATGCGGTCTGGTCGCAGTCGGGCGGGCTCTTCGGAGTCGCCTTCGCAGTCGTCTTCGTGGTCGTCCCGGCTCTGGCCTGGCATTACCGGCGACGGCTGATCTCTACCGAGCCGGGCAGGCGACGGGTTCTATGGGTCGCGGGAGCAGCCCTGGGCGGCATCCTGCTCCTCTCGTGGCCGCTGGCGAGTGGTTACTTTGACTCCCGGTACAAGGATTTCGAGCCCAAGGCCGGTCTGGCCGAGCCCTATCGCTGGGCGAACGGACTTGAAGACGCCCGGATCGGGCTGGCCGGCACGACCGCCGGATTTCGTCAGTTCGGATTCTTCGGCGAGAGCCTCTCCAACCGGCTTACCTACATCGGCCGGGAAGCACCGGCCGGCGGCTTCGATGTGATCCGGACCTGTCCGGAGTTCAGAAGGGCGGTCAACGAAGCCGGGCTGGACTACCTCGTCACGTCACCTTTTCTGAACTTCACCGGCGATCGCAAACCGGTGTTCTCCCCGGAACGGACCTGGGTGGTCGGCGATCCGGCAATCAGCATTGAAGTAGGTCCTGGCCCGGTAGAGGTGTGGCGGGTAGACGGCCCGCTTGACCCGGCGGCCTGCGATCAGTCGGCGCCCGGCCCGGAATCCACCCCTGGTCTGGTCAAAGGATGAGCTATCCCCTCGAAAACGCTCTCTTCAACTGGGAGGCGGGAATCGAGCGGCTACGCGAGCTTGAGCGTGGTGGGACCCTCCGGGGGGATCAGGTGACAGTTCCGGTGAGGCTGGAGCTGCGTCGTCGACTGGGAGCCACCTTCACGGCAGCCGAGCTCGCTGACCTTTACGGTGCCGGAACCGACTGGGCACTTCAGCTGCCCGGTGTGGACCCGGCATCGCCCGACCTTCAGGAAATGATCGATGCCGCTTTCTGGCTGCACCTCAAGTCAGCCGGAGACTTCGCTGGCGGCCGTCGGATCGAACTCGACTTCTGACCCTCCGATTACCCGGTTCAGGACACGGGAGCAACTGCCTCCCGCAGCGGAAGTGGGACGGCTCAGGAGTCGTTGCGGCGAATGATGATCTGGTCTTCTTCGACCGTCACCGTCACGTTGCGCTTTCCGGCCCATGATTCCCGGTACGCGTCAATATCCTGAACTGCAGGGTCGAGCCAGAGGCCGTAACCCTCTTCGCCATGGTCAAAGGTGCCTTCGAGCTCATTGGTCTGCCCGCGACGCCCGCCACGACGGCCGCGACGACGCCGACGGCGCGGGCGCCCTTCGGCTTCACTGCCGTCGGCCTCCTCGTCGCCTTCGTCCTGATCAATCTCGACTTCACCTTCAGTCTCGACTTCAGTCTCGCCAGCGGCCTCGGCTGCGGCCCTCTCCTCAGCCTCAGCGGCCTCTCGTTCCTTCAGGAGGGCCTCTTCCACCGCGGCAGCGGCCTCGATCTCAGCTTCTATTTCATCCCGCAGGTCGACATCAGCTCCGCTGTCGCCCTCGGCATCCGGAGAGAGATCATGCTGCCGTCGAAACTCCCTGAGCTCTGAGGCGCTGACCTCGAGTTGATGGGCGATCCAGGCATCGGTGCGGCCTTCCCGGACCCAGGCACGGATCTGGTTCAGCTGAGGGCGTAGTGAGCGTTTAGACATGTTCCATCGAGTCTATTCAACCCACCCGGAGAGCGTCGCTCGACCAGCCGACCATCGTGACCGGGGGGGGAGCTTTCCTTTTCGGGGGGGTATACTCGTCTCTTCCATTTGATGAACGGAGTATCGAATGCTGGTCCTGACTCGCAAAAAAGAACAGAGCATCATTATCGGCGGGGACATCGAGATCATGGTTCTCGGTGTTTCCGGTGACAAGGTCCGCCTTGGCATCGACGCCCCCCGCGAGGTCGAGGTCTTCCGCAAGGAAGTCATAGATGACCGTGCGGCAGCTACCGCGGCAGGCGAACCGGACCAGGACTCACAGAGCGACCCGGACCTGGGCTGATTAACCCGGGGCGTTGAGCCCGGTTTCAGGTCATCAGGAGGGTGAGCGCCTCAAACATCGCTACGGTGACGACCCCCACCGTCGCGGTCAGACAAACGGCCAGCACGCTGAAGCGCACCTTGCCTTCCTGCTGACTGCGGACAACCCGGCGCTCGCGTGAGCGGTTGGCAGCCCTCTGCCGCAACTGTTCGCGGCGTCGCTGCTCAAGCACCTTATTCTGCTCGAAGGCACTTTCAAATTGGTTCAGGCTCTGGCGCATTTTCATGATTGATGGCCTGCCGACGGGGAAAGACCCATAAACAGACTGTCCAGAAGTTAGCAAACCCTGACAATTCAGCAAGTCAGCCACAGTACTTCCACCGCCCGAGTTCGGAATTCCTCGCCTCGGCCTCAATCTGTTCGAACCGCTCGTATTCAGCATCATTGGGTGGGATTGTCATGGTTTCTGCGAATCCCCCGCGGAGGAGTTCCGCGTTCAGCATGATCTCCCCCACATAGACATACGCGAGCAACCTTCCGAAGCGGTCGCGCTGCTCCTCGTCAAAGACGAGGCGGACATTTCCCTTCCGCAACAACGACTCGTTGAAGTCTCTGGCCTCTTCACCGAAGCATTCGACCGGGCTGCGAGGATCAACCGATTCCGGCGTGTCGATTCCGATGTAGCGCACATACTCGCTGCGGCCGTTGTAGAAGACCTTTGCCGTATCACCGTCGACCACACGGTCTACCTTGACGATTTCGGAAGCGGCGGCTTCGGGTGAAGCGGTCGCCCCGGGGTCTCCGCCATCCTTGGTCTGGAGCCAGCCGACAGCCAGCAGCACCAGCAGCAGCAGGACTCCGGCGAGACCCCTGGGCCTGAATGCGCGATTCCTCACGCTTCAGCGCCTCGGATACCGGGCGCAGGACAAGGCGAAGCTACGGAGTGCGCTTCACGTTTGCGAGCAGGGTCTCCTTGATCTGGGCGATGATCTCAAGCGCTTCACTCCACTCCCGCTGCCAGACATTGCGGCCAAAGATGACGCCGGATCCACCGGCGTCCATGACCGACTTGACATGACCGAGCACGGTCGCGTCATCGACTCTGGAGCCTCCCGAGAGCACGATCAGCGAGCGTCCTGCTGACTCGACGCACTGCCTCATCGCCTCTTCCTGGGTTACCTGCATCTCGTTGTAGGGGGGCTGGGCGTGCTTGTCCTTCTCGGGATTGATCACCGGGTAGTTGACCTTGACCACGTCGGCACCCATCTCCATCGCCATGCGGGCGGCGTAATCGATGGCGTAGAAGGAACTGGCGCCACCCTTGGCGTCGATCGCCTCACCACGCGGGTAAGACCACACGACCAGCGGCATCCCGAAGCGGTCGCAGTCCTGACGGACCTGCCTGAGCTGGGCGAGGTCCTCATCCTGACGCGGGGAGCCGACGTACAGCGTGTAGCCGATGGCGTCAGCACCGAGGCGGACACCGTCTTCGACCGAGGCGTTGCAGGCGGAGAACGCATGAGCCGATGAGGGAACGTCGGTCTTGCCGTTGACCTTGAGGATCAGCGGCACCGAGCCCGCGTAGTCGGGGTAGTACTTCTCAGCCATACCGATCTGGCAGGCGAGAGCCGAGTAGCCGGCTTCGGCGGCCAGGCGGAACTGGTAGTCGGGGTCCTTGGAGGCCGGGTTCGGAAAGAAGTCACGCGGCCCGTGCTCGATTCCCTGGTCGATCGGCAGCAGCATCAAGGTTCCGTTCCCGGGGCCGAACTCGTAAAGCAGGCGGTGGAGTCGGGCGCGCTTGCCCGGCGCCAGTTCTGCCAGCAGGGACTTCTGTTCGGTCAAGCTTTGAGCTTCCATGTACTCCTTCGATCTCCTCGGGGAAAGTATTTGAACGTGCCCTCAGTATGCCACCGTGGAAGCCACCCGTCCGGTGTGGTTATCCTCGCTGTCAGCGTGTGATGAATGAGACCGAGCTGAGAGTCGTCTGCAAGTCCTGCGGAGCAGAGGTGAGTCCGTACGTGACTGAGTGCCCGTACTGCGGTGCGAGGGTGCGTAAGCGTGCCCCGAAGCTGGAACACCGGAACGGCGGGATCGAGGCCAGCAGGACAAAGCGCGAGCTGCGTCAGGAGCGGCGGCGGAAGCGCAAGCTGGAGCGCCAGACCCGCCTTGCGGGACGTCCCCTGGCAACCTGGGCGTTGATCCTGATCCCGGCTGTCGCACTCCTGGCCCGGATAGCGAGCGGTGGCGACCTCGATGCTTTTGGTGCAGTGCTGGTGCCATATGAATCCGGCCCCTGGCGCTTCCTGACCGCCCAGTTTGCCTATCTGAGCGTCGGTTACCTGTTTGCGGTGTCGCTGGCCCTGGCACTCTTTGCCCCGGGCCTGGAGCGAAGACTGGGTACGGCCGCGACAGCGATACTGCTGGTCGCCTGCGGAGCGCTGGGAACCCTGGGTGCCTGGGCGGTCGAAGAGCAGACCGGAACTATCGGCGCAATCGCCGGAGGAAACGGAATGGCACTTGGAGCGATCGCGGCCTGGTTTGTGATCCGCAGGCCGGAGGCTGCCCGGAGGGACGAGGATCTCGACAGCATCGGTGTGCTCGTCTGCGCGACGGTGATCCTGCTTCTGCCGGTAGTGGTCGAGACGGCTGATTTCTGGTCCGGGGTTACCGGCGGGGCGATCGGGGCTCTCGCCGGCGTGGTCGCGGCAAGGTTACGGTTGAAGGCATGAGCAGCCAATGGAGCGAAGAAGATCTCAGGCGGGCGGTGGAGCGGCTCTCCGACCCCGAGCGTTTTGCCGAGGCCGAGCAGGTCGTGGCCGCGGTCGCACCGGATCTGCAGGGTGTGCTGGTGACCGCTCTGGGCGCCGGTGGCTGGTTCGGCGATTCACATCAGTCTGAGACCCTCAAGGCCGCCACCATTCCGGACGAAGACACGCGCCTGACCGCCATTCGTGCTCTGTTGACCGAAGAGACCCACATCGCAATGATGATCGGGGTCGCGGTTGGCTGGGCATTGCGGGCGGATCTGGCAGCAGGATCTGATGCCACCGAAGAGCCCGAGTCTTTGATCTGAATCGATAATCGAGAAGGAGAGGTCTGAAAATGGAGATCCGCTACCACGGTCATTCCTGTGTCGAGTTCCACGATGGCGAAACCAGGCTGCTGGTTGACCCGTTTCTGGCTCCGAACAATCCCTGCGCCAAAGCCACGGCCACCGATGTCGAGCCGACCCACATCGCCCTGACCCACGGGCACGCCGATCATCTGGCCGATGTGGTCGAGGTCGCCGGGCGGACCGGGGCCCAGGTAGTGGCGATCGTCGAGCTGGCCAACTGGCTGGAGGAGCAGGGAGTGGAGAATGTCTCCGACCCCAACCTTGGCGGCACTGTGCGGTTCGACTCACTCTCGATAAAGCTGGTGCCGGCCTGGCACACAAACACAGCCCCGGGATCGGGCGGGCGGCCGTTCAGCGCCGGTAGCGGCACTGCGCTGGGTTCAGCCGCGGGTCTGATCATCAGGATGGGCGGCATCACCATCTACGACGCTGGTGATACCTGCCTTTTCGGTGACATGGAGCTGATCGGCAGGCGCCACGGGGTTGACCTGGCCCTGCTGCCGGTTGGTGGTCACTACACGATGGACCGTGAAGACGCCGTCTACGCTGCCGGGCTGATCGGAGCAAAGCGGGTCATGCCAATCCACTACAACACCTTCCCCGCGATCGAAACAGACATTGAGGCCTTCGGGGAAGAACTCGTCTCCGAGGGGTTCGAGCCTGTGATCATCGAGCCCGGAGAAGCAGCCAGCCTGCAGGGCCCGTCAGCGACTACTGACCGGTGACCTGAGGGGCGACCTCTACGGGAGGAGCTGGTGTGGGGGTGCTCGGAAGCGGTGTGTCAGGCTGGGCTACCGGCGGGGTGGGCGGAGCAGGCTTGTCGATTACCTGGCCGACCGTTCCCGGGTCGGTTTCGACCGGGATTTCGGGACCGCTCGGCTCCGGCGGAAGTTCGACCGGGACATCCACGATCTCGCCTTCGAGTCCGTCGGATGGAGCAGCCTCTGTGGCCGGATCCGTGACAGCGGGTTCCTCCGTGAGCGGCTCAGTCGCGGCGGAGCCTTCTCCCGTTTCTGCCGG
The DNA here is from genome assembly GCA_903933815.1 of uncultured Solirubrobacterales bacterium. GTDB lineage: Bacteria > Actinomycetota > Thermoleophilia > Solirubrobacterales > 70-9 > 67-14. The sequence goes on along the minus strand of CAIZLN010000040.1, from coordinate 8,690 downwards.
CGGCAGAACCGGTACCACTACCGGTGGTTCAGCGGAAGCCTTGACCAGCATTGCCACCTCGACCGGTTCAGCTTCACTGGCATCGGGCTGGGCCACCGGAGGAGTCGAAGCAACTACTCGCGAGGGTGCCTCCACGCCTTCGTTGGAGGCAACTGTGGCAACCCGGTTGGAGACTTCGACGGCTCCCACCGTGATGACGGCGGCCGTCACGACCCCTGCCAGAGCCTTGATGCCGACAGCTCCGGTAACGGCACCGATGCCCGACGCGGTTGCCGCGCCAGCCGCGCCAGCCGCAGCACCAGCACCAGCAGCGGCACCTGATGCGCCAGCGGCGCCCGCACCGGCAGCAGCACCGGAACCGGCGACCGATGCCCCGGAGCCGGCGGATGCTCCGCCGAACCCGACCTTGGCCGCGATCGCAGCTTTGAGAGCGAGAAGGGGCCCAACCGGCATGATCATCGCCAGTACCTTGGAGTCAGAGCGAAGCTGCTTGCGGAAGGCCTCGCACTGGTCGCAGTCGCGCACATGGCGGCGGACCGGACCGGAAACCTTGTTCAGTCCCTCAGCGGCTTCGGCCAGCTCGACGCGGACTTCGCCGCAGGTGAGCATCCGTGACTGGCTGGCCTCGGCCAGCGAGATCCGGGCGCGGACCAGCAGCGACTTGACCGACGGAACGGTTGTATCCATCGCTTCGGCTATCTCTTCGTACGAGAGCGCATCGATTTCGCGCAGAAGCAGGGCCGCGCGCTGGGTCTCAGGCAGTCTGGTTACATCGTTCAGGAGCTGGCGGAACTCTTCGCGGTTGTGCACCCTCTCGGCGGTCGAGGCAGCGTCGACCATCGGCACCATGTCCATCGACTCCTGGGCGTCGGCCTTCGGCTTGCGCAGGTGGTTGAGCGAGCGGTTTCGGGCAATCCGGTAAAGCCACGGCCGCAGGTTGATCTCGCGGTTGTCGGCGAGTATCGCCTTGTAGGCGTTGACGAATACCTCCTGAAGCACGTCTTCGGCATCTTCGGTGGAGCCGATCATCTGTCGGCAGAAACCAAGCAGACGGGCCTGGTAGCGATCGACGATGATGTCGAAGGCACCGGAGTTCCCGCTCCGAACCATTGCCACCAGCTGTTCGTCGCCTTTCAGCTTCAGCAACGGTGACTTGCGCGTCAGAAGACCCCGACGTGCTGCGTGACTGAGAGTTGATGCTTCCACGATTCTCCTTGGGACTGGGTGTGCCGGTGGACTGAACCAGCTTGTGACTGATAACACCGTAACAACGCATTTGTAGCGCTGCCTAAAGAATTCTTCCGAGCGGGTTGACCTGCCCTTTACTATCGGGGTGCCCGGATGGCGGAACGGTAGACGCCGCGGCCTTAAAAGCCGCTGCCCCAGCAGGGGCGTGCGGGTTCGAATCCCGCTCCGGGTATCTTTTTCGCTCTGGTCAGCTTTCAGATCGTAATTTTGGCTGGCAGTTCGTATTCTGGGGAAACAGCGGGCCTTTGATGAAGTCAGGGTCTGAGATCAGCCTAAAAAGCCTGAACGGGCCGCAACCGAGGAGAAAAAGTTGGCAACAGAGCGACCGCACAAAGGATGGGTTCGCACGCTCACCGTTCTGGTGGGCTTCCTGACCGTACTGGCTGTTCTTTCCGCCTGGGTGGATCGCCAGATATTCGATACCCAGGAGTGGGGCGACACCTCCCTGAAGATGCTCCAGAACCCGGAAATTCAGAAGCAGGTTGCGACCTACGCTGTTGACGAGCTCTACGCAAACGTCAATGTCGAGGCCGAACTCGAGAACATCCTGCCGACCGACCTTGAGCCACTTTCAGGCGTTGCTGCGGGTGCACTCAGATCGGTTGCCGACCAGGGGGCTCAGGAGGCACTCAAGAACCGGCGCGTTCAGGACCTCTGGCGGCAGGCCAATGAAAGTGCGCATCGCACGCTGGTCGCGATCATCGAAGACAACAGTGCCGTGGTCAGCTCCACTGGAGGCAAGGTCGAGCTCCAGCTCCGGCCCGTGATCATCGAGGTCGCCGACCGGGTCGGGCTGGGAGATCAAGCCCGGAAGAACGTGCCCGAGAACGTCGGGCAGATCGAGATTGTCGACTCCCAGCAGCTCTCGGAAGTTCAGACAGTCGCCAAGCTGATTCGTGGTACCGCACTTTTCTCCGCCCTCATCCTCCTGCTACTGCTCGGCCTGGCCGTCTATCTGTCGAAGGGCTACAGATGGCTGACGCTTCTCTGGCTGACCGTGGCGTTGATTGTTGGCAGCGTCATCGTTTTGCTCTTGCGCTCCGTGGCTGGAGGAGTGTTCGTGCCGGAGCTGGCGACGGTTGATGTCCAGCCCGCCGCGTACGCCGTCTACGACATAGCTACAGAACTGCTCAGCTCGATTGCCTGGACAGTCATCTGGAGCGCTTTGGTCCTGCTCCCACTCGCCTGGCTGCTCTCACCGACCGGTCCGGCTGAAAAGACCCGGGCGTTTCTCGCCGTTCCGTTCGGGCGATATCCCGGCCTTACCTTCGGGCTTCTCGGGCTGGCCGCCTTCGCGTTCGTGCTGATGGGTGCTGCGGACCAGCGTGAGTTCCTCATCCGGTTGATGATTGTGATTCTGGCCGGGTTGGCCGCCTTCTTCTTTCAGAGGTCACTGGTTGCGGCTTATCCGGACGCGAGCTTCGACTCCTTGAACGATTTCGGCGAGCGGACCCGTAGCAAGGCCGGAGACCTCTGGGCAAAGCGACCGAAAACCCTTCCCGGTCGGATGGGCCGGGCGGAATCAGTCGCCGACCAGGACGTGTCAGGTGCCGCCCCTCCGGCCGCCCCAGCTGCCGGCGGTTCGTCTGCTGAGACCTCGGTGATGCCCGTGGCCCAGGACCCGAACACAGCGAGGCTCGATCAGCTTGAACGGCTCGCGGACATGCACGGGCGTGGAGTCCTGACTGATGAGGAGTTCGCATCCGAAAAGCAGCGGTTAATGGGAGATGGAGGCTGACCGTTCAGCGGTTGCTGACATGGGCCTACGAGAAGTCGGGCACCCGTTACCCGGCACTGTTCCTTGCTGTCGAGCTCCAGTCGGCGTGGCTGATCGCCTTCCCTACCCTCGGGGTATTCAGCCTCTACTACAACACCCCAATTGGTGAGTACTACGAGCTGGCTCTGGTGGTCCTTGGCCTGACGGCCCTTGTGATCGGGATCAGCCTGTTTCGGGCGCTGCGCTTCATGAAGCCGATTGGCGAGTGGATCGGCAGCCCTGAAAAGCGGAGCAACCCGGTTCTGGCAACCCGGGCCTGGGAGACGGCAGTCGGTGTGCCGACCGAGGTCGCGGTCAGGGAGATGGTCTGGCCGGTGATCTTCGTGGCCATTCCGGGTCTGGTTGGTTCGATAATTGTCTTCGACTTCAACCCTCTCTCGGCGATTCCGCTGATGGCGGGCTCCCTTATAGCGATCGCCTACGGCGGGGTGCTCCACTATTTCGGCCTGGAAACCGGCATGCGACCGGTTCTCAAGGACATCAACCGTCAACACGCCCCCTGGGCCAATTCTGACATCCAGGTGTTGTCGCTGAGGGTCAAGCTGATGGCCTCACTGCCGCTCATCAACGTGATCGCCGGCCTTACTGCCGCAGCACTTTCAGGGGGAGGCGGCGGCGGGGCCAGTCTGGGCGCGGATGTGCTGATCGCCATCGGGGTGGCGGTTGCGGTCAGCCTGGTGCTCACATTCCTGCTTGCCAGCTCGGTGCTGCGGCCGATCAACGACATCGAGGAGGGGATCGAGGCTGTTCGGGAGGGGCGCTTCGGGGTCACCGTGCCGGTGACAACCCCGGATGAAATCGGACACCTTTCGGCCGCCTTCAACCAGATGTCGCAGGGGCTGGCCGAGCGTGAGCGAATCCGCGCTGCGTTTGGAACCTACCTCGATCGCAACGTTGCCGACCACATCCTGAACGCTGACCCGGAGGCCGGTGGTATTGACCTCGACGTCTCACTTCTGTTCTGTGATGTGAGGGGTTTCACCGAGTTTGCCGCGACCTCGGACGCCCGCCATGTGGTCGCCAGCCTGAACCGGCTGTTCGAAGCGGTTGTGCCGATAATCGCTTCCCACGGCGGCCATGTGAACAAGTTCATCGGCGACGGCCTGCTGGCTGTTTTCGGGGCACCGGAATCTCACGCGGATCATGCCGAGCGGGCGGTGCGCTGTGCGATTGCCATGGCCCAGCGCGTGAACCATGGTGGCAGCGGACTGCTCGGTGTCGGCATCGGGGTCAACTCGGGCAGGGTGGTGGCCGGCTCCATTGGCGGGGCAGGCCGGCTGGATTACTCGGTGATCGGTGACGCCGTCAACGTGGCATCGCGCGTGGAGAAGGCGACCCGCGACCTCGATAACGAGATCCTGATCACCGAAGAGACGCGTCAGCAGGTGGGTCAGGCGATCGAACTCGAAGACCGTGGGCTGATCACGCTTCGCGGCAAGCCGGATCCGGTTCGGGTCTGGGCTCCGGTTGTGGAGACGGCCGAGCGCCACCTGCCCGCCAATACGACAGTCGGCTGAGGCTGCTTCGGAGCCCTGCTGCCGTGAATGCCTTCGCTGGCAAGCGGTGACAGGCAAGCGGTGACAGGCAAGCGGTGACAGGCAAGCGGTGACAGGCAAGCGGTGACAGGCAAGCGGTGACAGGCAAGCGGTGACGGTCAGGCAAGACCGGCAGCGGCTCGGATTGCGCCACCGTGGAGGATGTCGTGCTCGGAAACCTCGATTTCCTCAAGGTCAAAGGTCCTCATGATCTCGATCAAAATGACGAGCCCGGCGACAATCGCCTCTGCCCGGTCGGGGTGCAGTCCGGTGACCTGCTTGCGCTCTTCCAGTGGCATCGAAGACAGCTTTGAGAGCCAGTGCTGAACTGTGCCGAGCTGGAGAACATGCCCTTCGACCAGCTCCGGATCGTAGGGCTCGAGCTGGAGGTCCACGGCTACCAGCGAGGCCGGGGTCCCGGCTACTGCGACCCCACGCCCGATTTCAGGCAGGTCCTCGCCTTCGAGTGCCCGGGCAATCAGGCGGCTGACATCATCGGCCAGTCGTTCAAGCTCGGAGGCATTTGGTGGGTCGCTGGTCAGCATCCGCTCGGTGTGACGGACCACGCCCGCCTGCAGGGAGCGGTGAAAGAGGGGTCGTCTGCCCTGGCCGATGATCAGCTCGGTCGAGCCACCCCCGATGTCTGCGACCAGCAGGATCTCCTCACGGGTACGCCCTGCGGTCGTGCCGAGGTAGGTCGTCTGTGCCTCAAGGTCGCCGTCAAAGACCTCGGCATCGAGGGCGAAACGCTCTCTCAGCTCTGCCACGAAGGCGCTGCCATTCTCAGCGTCACGGACCGCGCTGGTGGCGATCACCGATGTAGCTTCGGCTCCTGATCTGGCGATCAGATCCCGGTAGAGGGCGACTGTCTCACAGACTGCCTCGATCGCATCGGCGGAGAGCCTGCCCGAATGATCTACACCTCGACCGAGGCGGGTCACGGTGGTGCGGCGTTCTACCTCCACCACCGTCGTGCCGCTGACATCGGCCAACAGGAGTCGGGTCGAGTTGGTGCCGATGTCGATTACCGCCACCCGTCGGGAAAGCGCACCTTCTCCCGTTTCCTCCGGGGGGTCGTGTGAGGGAGTCGAAGGCAAGCGGCAAGGTTATTCGGTCAGGTAGGTTGGGGACGAAGCCGGCTCGCAGGTGCCGGGAAACCGTCAACGGAGACCACGGAGCGCGAGGAGCGGCCATGTCAGAAGATCTGAAGGGCAAGGTGGCGCTGGTCACCGGTGCGAGCAGTGGAATAGGTGAGGCAACCGCCCGAACGCTCGCAGCACGGGGCGCGAAGGTCGCGCTGGTGGCGCGCCGGGTCGAGCGTCTGGAGAAAATCGCCTCCGAGATCGCCGCGCAGGGGCACACGGCCCTGGCGATCGAAGCTGACATCACCGATCAGCAGCAGGCAATCGGTACGGTCGAGCGTACGGTCGATGACCTCGGTCGCCTCGACATCCTGGTCAACAACGCCGGCGTGATGCTGCTCGGCTCGGTCGCTGCATCGCCCACCGAGGAGTGGGACCGGATGATCGACATCAACCTCAAGGGCCTGCTGTACATGACCCATGCCGCTACCCCGCATCTGCTGGCCGGCGTGGAGGACTCGCCCCGCGGCGCGACCGATCTGGTCAACATCAGCTCGGTCGCCGGTCGGACCGCATCGGCCGGGGCCGGGGTCTACAACCTGACCAAGTTCGGGGTCGGTGCGTTGAGCGAGGCGATGCGCCAGGAGCTGAGCCGCAAGGGCGTGAGGATCACCATCATCGAGCCAGGGGCGGTTTCGACCGAGCTGGTCGACCATCTGCGGCCCGAGGTCCGGGAGTCAGTCCGGGAGCGCTTTGACGACATCAAGACGCTCGAAGCCCAGGACATCGCCGACGCGATTGAGTACGCCGTCACCCGCCCGGCGCATGTCTCGGTCAACGAAATCCTCATCCGCCCCACAGCACAGCGCTGAGGCGCAGCAATACCCGACCCGGAGAACACCAGACAGCAACCCTCCCGGCGACCACTGCTAGAATGCGAGTTTCCGCCGCGGGGTGGAGCAGTCAGGTAGCTCGTCGGGCTCATAACCCGAAGGTCGCAGGTTCGAATCCTGCCCCCGCTATGGCCGCAAGGCCGACACACCGCCCCCTCTCGCCAGGGGGTTTTGTGTTTAAGGGGGTGGGCGTGCCCTTCGAAACGATGCCCACTGACTCCGGAATGCTGCTACTAATGTCGTGAAAGTTTGATTTCAACTACGTCGGGGGTCCCTTTGTCTTTCAGCATCAGCAAACTCTTCAGGCCTGCGCTGGGAATCCTGATTGCGTCTCTTTCACTCGGCCTTTTCGTTGGCGCAGCACACACCAGGGAGCCGGTCGTCGGCAAGTTTGCCTGGGAGAGCTGCCAGGTTGAGTCAGCCCCGACCGCAAGGTGTGGCGGCATCGTGCTCCCCCGGGATTACTCAAGGCCAAACGGCAGAACGGTCTTCCTCGCCGCGGCGAGGGTGCCGGCGACCGGGGTCAAGAGGGGAACGCTCTTCTTCAACCCTGGGGGCCCGGGAAGCTCCGGAGTTCAGCAGGTCCTTGGCGGCATCGCCTCTGATCTTCCGGCCTCGGTCAGGCGTAACTTCGACTTCATCTCGTGGGACCCCAGGGGGATCGGTCAGTCCAGGCCTGTGATCGGCGGTTGCAGAGCTGTCGCTGAGCGCCCCAGCCCCCTTCCCGCGACCGGATTTCCGACCAGGTCACAGTGGCTCTCGCTCCTCTCCCAGGACCGAAGCGATAACCGGCAAGTTGGACTCCAATGCCTTCGGAGAAACCTCGCAATCGCGCCACACATGGGGACCAACAACGTCGTCCGCGACCTGGAGATGATGCGAAGGGCCGTCGGAGACCGGAGGCTCACCTTCTGGGGCGCAAGTTACGGATCCCGGATCGGGTACGTCTACGCGCTCCGCTATCCGAAGAGGCTCCGGGCGATCCTCCTCGATGGCCCTGTCGACCCACAGCGGGGCTACCGGGAGTTCGCACGGACAAGAAACCAGGCGACCGACCGGGCGCTCAAGGTTATGGCGACCCCGCAGGTAAGGCCGGCCTTCGCCGCCGAAATCCTCGCCACGAGGGACGACCTGAGGGTCAACGGGCCGGTCACGGAAGAGGGCGCCACCCTGACCCAGTGGATCTTCGAAGGCTTCGTGGCCGGAAAAACTTTCGCTCAGGTCCAGTGGGCCGACATTCAGGAGGTGATCGACGGGATCAAGGAGTTCCGGGCTGCCGAGGGTCCGACTGAGGAGGCGCTCGAAACCATCAGAGAGGCCATCGAGGAGGTGGAGGAACAAAGCCCCTTCTACCCGGGAATCGCTAACGGCATTGCCGGCGACCGGGGCACCAGCGATAATTTTACGAACAGGATCATCAACTACCTTGACTACGCTGACAGCAACATTCCGAGTGGGGTCGCCACGAGGATCTTCCTGAACAACGTGCGGAACTACCCCTTCGCGGCTTACCTCTCCGGACCGAGCATGCTCTCCGTCTCAGCCGGGATCAGCTCCCTGAAGCCGGATCCCGTACCGCTGACCAGAGCGCCCAGGTTCGCACGGATCGCCCGAAGAGTCGAGAACGTGCTGATCTCCGGTTCGACCGGCGACGGGGCGACCCCTGCTCCCTGGACGGCCCAGATGGCGGCCTCCTTCCCCCGCGCCGGCCTGGTCCGGTTCAACGGCTGGCAGCACGTCAACTGGACCTCGGTCGAGTCGACCTGCGTCAATGACCCGATCACCAACTTCATCCTGACTGGAAGGAAGCCGAGCCCGCTACGGCTGCCTCTCTGCCCGTTCTCACCGCCCGGCCCGCCGGCGGTTCCCTAGGGGCAGCGAGCGCCCGGTTGCCCCCAGAAGCGGGGGCCGGGTCGACCGGCTTCAGAGCTTCACCTCGGCGGTTGGTTACTCCGGGAGTCGGACCCGATTTCATCCGGGTGCCTCAAGGCGGCGTGGAAGAAGAGACGGTTGCGACTGTCAATCAGACAGTTGCCGGCTCGAACTCACCCTTGGCAGGCAGCTTGCCGATGCGCGGTTCGCCGGTAAAGTCGGTCTTGCCCAAGTCGATCACATACGGCTTGGGGTCGTAGAAGGTCCGGTACGCGTACCGGAG
>CAIZLN010000039.1 GCA_903933815.1 uncultured Solirubrobacterales bacterium | reverse complement strand
TGGTGGTGATGACCGACTGAAGCGACGAGGTTGACGAGCCCGATGGCGCGAGGGTGAACGCGTTCGACGGCTTTGGCGTAGGCCCCGGCGGTGTCGGTCCCGGTGGCGTCGGGTCTGGCGGCGTTGGATCCGGCGGGGTCGGGTCTGGCGGCGTTGGATCCGGCGGGGTAGGGACTGAGCAGCTCCAGACTTGCTTAGCTCCGTACCACTGAAGGAACGGGTAGCCGCCATTTTGGGCGCTGCAGCTAACCCACTTCTTCGTCGTAGGCATGGTGTCGGCAATGTCCCAGCCTGCGGTTGCGTAGAGCGCCGGGCTCTTCATCGCCGCCTGCGTTGCCTCGGTCCCATAGCTGTTGGTGACGGCGTGGTCGGCGTCGGTGGGGTTCCAGAAGGCCGGGATCGCCGGCGCTCGGGCTGGAGTGACCACCGGCGCGGCGGCCTTCGCGTCGCCGGGGATGGATCCGATGGGGACGCTCACATCGCCGAGGATTCCCCCGAAGTACGCGCTGCTTGCACCTCTGAGGTTGCTGCGCGAGTAAGAGCTTGTAATCGAAAGGTTGCTCGCCATGTTCGTCCCGACGAGGCCGCCGGCAGAGATGCCGCCATCGACGGTGCCGCTCGCGTAGGAATCGGTGATCGAGTTGGTGAGCGGGAGGCCGCCGTAAATGTTGCCGCTCGAAGCACCGACAAGGCCTCCAACGCAGGCACCGCAGAGATTGGGGTCGGTTGGGGTGACGGAATCCTGCGCTGTAACGGAACCGGTCGCGAACGATTCGGAGATTGCTACCAAGCCTTCGTAGTCAGATTCGATGTAGCCGACGAGCCCGCCGACGTAGCCACGGGCACCGGTGTAAACATTGGCACCGTTGTCCACCACCGGTGCTGGTCTTCCGGTCACGGCGCCGGTCGCGTAGGAGCGCGTGATCTGGCCCGACGGCTCGAAACGGCCGACCAGCCCTCCGACGAGCATGTCACCGGTTACCGCGCCGGTCGCGTAGGAATCGGTGATCGAATTCAAATAGGCACCTTCATACGGTCGGCCGGCGCAGCCAACCAGCCCGCCGGCGCATCGCCCACTTCCGATGATCGTGGCTGAAGAGGAGGAAGATGAGATTGTTGTTCCGTAGACAATCTCAGCGGCGATTCCGCCGACGCCGTGGCCGGTGACCGTTCCTGATGTGTGGACATTCGTGATCGCGGTTGCGCTTGCGTATCCCACGAGCACTGCAGCACCGACGTATTGCTCCTCGTCGGCTAGCGAAGTCGTTGCGTTCGCGATCTCCAAGTTGCTGATCGTCGCTTCGTTCGTAACGCCGAATAGGCCGGCGTAACTCGTCGTTGTAAGTGCAACCCGAAGCCCCGTGATCTTCTTGCCGTTGCCGTCGTAGTGGCCGGTGAATGCGGTTGTGTTCAGGTCGCCAATCGTTGTCGTCCAGACGGGCTGGCTGGTGAGGTCAATGTCAGCGGTCTGCTTGAAGTACTTGCCGGCCCAGTAGTCGAGCGGGTTGTCGCGAATGCACTCCAGGTTTTCGACGTCCGCAATCAGGAACGGGTGCGCGGCGCTTCCGTCGGAAACGCCAGCGACGTTAGTGATGCAGTTGTTGGCCTGCGCGGGGGCGGCCGCCAGCGACATTCCCGCTGCGACCGCGATGGCTGCTGCGGCTACTGCCAGCCACGGGCGGCTGAGCGTCTTCACTGGCGTAGGCACGTAACTCTCCAATTCGGTTGCGTTTGGTT
>CAIZLN010000038.1 GCA_903933815.1 uncultured Solirubrobacterales bacterium | reverse complement strand
GCGCAACTCGTCCAGTTCGACCAGATGATCCTTCATGGCACGACGTTCGCGTCCGCTCTGTTTCCCGCCGCCGAAAAGGCCCATCAGGAACCGCCCTTGCTTTCTGTCGGCTCATCCTTGGCTATCTCCTTACGAAGAGCAGCGATCTGACCCCGCAGCCAGACGACGGCGGCTTCACGGGCCTCCGCCTCGGTGACTATGCCCGACGCTGCCTCGACTGCCACTGGCGCGGTGCCCGCCTCGGAAAGAGAGGCCTCAGCCTCCTCCACCCGCTTCTCGGCTTCCCGGGCGCTCTCTTCGATCGCCTTGAGGCGTGATTCGGCAACTGTCAGGGCCTCAATCTTGCTGGCTTTCTCAGCCTCCAGCGAGGCTTCGAGGCTCCGGATTCTGGCTTCAAGTTCGGGCTGTCCTGGAGCGGTGTCGGCCCCGGACGGAGCGCCAGTACCGGGACCAGCCGTGATCTCTGCAGCAAGGGCCGCATCAGCCTCGATCTCGGCAGCCTGACTGCGTACCCACCCCGCCGCAGCTTCACGGTTGGCAGCAGAATCGCGGGCTACCTTCGCTTCGGCTTCGTCGGCCCGCTTCTCTGCGTCCGTGATCCGCTTGGCTGCCGCAGTCAGTGCTGCTGCAAGATTGGCCCGGTTCGACTCGATCTCTCTGGTGATCACACTGAGTTCTGTTCGCGAGTCCGCCGCAGCCGCAGCCTTTGCGGCCTCGGCTGCGGTCCGAGCCTCGGTGAGGCTCTTGCCGATCTTCCCGTCGAGCAGATCGAGTTCACTCAAGCCCCTTTGCCATGTCGCGGCTTCCTTGCTTTCAACCGGTACCGGGGGTGCCGGAGCCGCAGGCGAGGCAATGGCCCCGGTCTTCACCGCTGGAGAAGAAGTTGGGGAGGCCGAAGACGGGGGTCCTGAAGAACCCGGTTCGGGCGACGGCTTCGCCCCCACGGGCGGCTTCGGGTCTGAGGCGGAATCGGCTTTGGCCCGATCATTTTTGCCAGCATCGACCTTTGGGGCGCCGGGCTTCGCGATGTCAGCCTTCGGATCGCGGGCCCTGGGCGATGTGGCCCCGGCAGGCGCTGCCGGGCGGGTGGAAGGACGGACCGCGGCCTCGGGTTCTTTCTGTCCGGGCTCCGGGACTGGTGGCCTGGCAGCGGCCGCAGGCTGCCGGGATTGCTCCTGAGTTTCGGATCCACCGGACTCAGCAACAGCGTGGACTCCCGTTGTCTCACTGGTTTCCGGAAGTGAATGCTCGGCCGTGTATTCACCGGTCGGCGGAAGATCATGTTCGGCACTCTGGTCAGGCTCTGGAAAAGGAGCGCTGAGCGCATCGAGCTCGTCAGCGACCTCTTGGACCTCGGCAGCACCCCGGGACATGACATCTTCATCCCAGCTCCCCTGCACATACATCCCGAGCACTAGCTCTCCGAGCGCTTCACACCGGTCCAGGTGGAGCTCTTCGAGCTGCCGCCGCTTCTTTTTAAGGGCACCCTTCCTCATCTGATCCCCTCATCATTACCGAACGCGCCGGAAGGAACACCCGCCACCCGCTCTCGACTGAGCACTTCTTCGTATGCGATTCGCACCCGCACTGCCATGCGTTCGGCTGAAAGCGATTCGGAACGTGCTCTTCCCGGCGTGCGTGGATCCGGATCCCGGAGCAGGCCGGCGACGAATGATGACCAGGACTCCAGGTCATATGGAGCGCAGAAGCTGTTGGGCAGGGAGCGCAGCAGACCGGGTGCGATTCCGACCGGAGTCGTCATGACCGGCACCTCGCAGGCGAGACTCTCCAGGAAGGCGAGGCCGAAGCCCTCGTAGTCCGAAGTGACCATTACGGCATCGGCCGCGTTCATCCAGGTTGACATGTGCTCAGGCTCGATCCCACCCCCAGTCAGGAGCTCAACCCCCGCTCTGTCCGCGACCTCACGCGCCCGGTCGAACCGCTTCTCAGGACGGTCCGGATCGGCCGGAAAAAACAGATAGCGCCGTTCCGGGTCAAGGCCGAGCGCAGTTCGGGCTCCGGTTCGCGACTCGCGACGGAAGCGGGATAAATCAGCACCACAGGGGAGGACGGCGCTGTGGCCCGGAATCAGCGGCAGGCCCGCCCGCCCACCCTCCTCTTCGAACAGGGCTGCGGAGGCCCCCGCGCCGAGGGCGATTCGCCCCGACAGCAGTCGTGAGGCCGGTCCGACAACCCGATGCCTCACGTCGGTGCCGTGAAATGTCACGATCAAAGGACTTGCACCTGCGGCCAGGGCGCACCAGCCGGCCAGACCGTAATGAGCATGCACCAGATCGAAGTCTCCAGCCTTGATCAGCGCCCTGATCCGTCGGGTCGCGGGCAGGTATTGATCCTTGCCCGGCTGGAAGGTGAACAGCTCTGCCTCTACACCGTCGGATCGCAGCGCGTCAACCTGGTCAACCACCCACCGACCCCGCTGCGGGGTTTTCGGGTCAGGCCCGAAGTTCATTACGACCAGAACTCGCACGGCCTGAGACTAGAGCCTCGTCCGGCAGCCGGAGTCAATCGCGGCCCGCGGTATCCCCCGGTGGTCCGGCAGGTCGGATGGCCGTTCGGGATTTGTTATGTCCAGGCTCGTGACTTGTTGCCGCTGGGTGTGGATCAGTTGCCATGCCCACCCGAGGATTGCGCTTGCAAGCGAAAGAGGAGGAAAGATGTTCTACAGAGGCATGGGCCGCGTCCACGCGGCGACATTCGAACGGGCCGGCCGGGCCGGCAGGCGTCTGTCGGGTGAAGGGGGGCAGGGGACGGTCGAGTACGTCGGCCTGATCCTGCTGGTTTCCCTGTTGATGGTCGGGATGCTCGCGGCGATGAAGGGGTTTTCGGGCCGGCAGGGCACCGAACTCGCCGAGCTGATCGTCGACAAGATTCAGTCTGCGGTTGACAAGGTGACCTTCAGGTGATTTTTGCCTGAGCCGAGCGGGGCGGGCTCCGGCCCGTCCCGCCAAGGTCAGGCACCTCACCGGGCGTCCTCTGGAAGACTCTGACCGATGACAGCGAGCAATAGAAGTTACGAGCGTTCCGACGCCGCCATCCGGCCGGTTTCCATTGAACCCGGGTTCGTTTCCAGCGCTGACGGTTCGGCTCTGATTTCCGTCGGAGGGACCAGAGTGATCTGCACCGCTTCTGTCTCGAGCAAGGTGCCGAAGTGGATGGAAGGCCGTGGAACCGGATGGGTTACAGCCGAGTATTCGATGCTGCCAGCCTCTACCGGCGATCGTAAACCCCGCGACATCAGCAAGGGCAAGCTGGACGGTCGCTCGGTCGAGATTCAGCGACTGATCGGCCGCTCACTGAGGGTGGCTGTGGATTTTGAGGCCCTCGGTGAACGCAGCGTCTACGTCGACTGTGATGTGCTCGAAGCAGACGGTGGCACCCGGTGTGCGGCCATAACCGGGGGTTATGTCGCACTCCATCTCGCCCTGTCAGATCTGGTCGAGAACGGTGAAATCAAGGATTTCCCTCTGACCACAGCAGTGGCCGCCATCAGTGTCGGAATGGTCGAGGGCAGGGCGGTCTGCGATCTCGACTACTCCGAAGACTCAACCGCGGAGGTTGATGCCAATGTGGTCATGACCGGTGATGGGGGCTTGATCGAGGTTCAGGCTACGGCGGAGCAGACACCGCTTTCCCGAGCGTCGCTGGACGATCTGCTTTCGCTGGCCGAGGCGGGGATCGCTGAGTTGAGGGTGGCCCAGGAAGAGGCAACCACCGCTTGATACTGGCCAGTCGAAATGGACACAAGCTCAGGGAGCTGTCCGAGATTCTTCCCGGCGCCGGGCTGAAGCCACTTCCCGATGAGATTGAGATGCCGCCAGAGGACGGCGAGTCCTTTGCGGCGAATGCCCTCATCAAGGCACGGGCGGCACATCTGGCTACCGGGGAGGCAGTGGTCGCGGACGATTCCGGTATCGAAATCGACGGACTCGGAGGTCGGCCCGGGGTGCGATCCGCAAGGTACGCCGGAGAGTCTGCCACCGATGACGAGAACCTCCGGAAGGCACTGAATGAACTTGCCGGGTCAGGTGGCCCGTCGACTGCTCGTTACGTCTGCGTCATCGCCTGGATTGATGAGGAGGGCAACGAATCGACTTTCGAAGGAACCTGCGAAGGCAATCTGGTCCAGGAGCCCCGGGGGACCGGCGGCTTTGGCTACGACCCGGCATTCGTT
>CAIZLN010000037.1 GCA_903933815.1 uncultured Solirubrobacterales bacterium | reverse complement strand
GCGCTGGCGCTGGCCTCCGGAAACCATCGACCCACCCTCACCGACAAAAGTACCGAGTCCTTCCTCGAGCCCCGCCAACCATGGACCGAGGCCGACCCGTCCCAGGGCGCCGGATACCTCCTCCTCGGCCGCTGAAGGCTTCCCCAGCGCCACATTCTCTCCCAGCGTCCCGGTGAAGAGGTAGGAATCCTGCGGAGCAAGACGGATCACCTCGCGTACGCGATCCGAGTCAAGAGCGCGGAGATCGACCCCGCCAAGTGTGACCCGCCCCTCATCCGGATCACGAAACCGGACCATCAGCTCGGAGATGGTGCTCTTCCCCGCACCGCTCGGACCGACCAGGGCAACGGCCTCGCCCGGTGAAACCTGGAGGTCCGCACGGTCCAGCACCACAGGCAGGTCCGGAGAGTAAGAAAAGCGCACTCCCTCGAAGCAGAGAGAACCTGAAGCAGGCAGTGGGACCGGGTTGTCAGGCTCTGACACCGGGGCGGGTCGCTCGGTGATTTCCTCGACCCGACCGGCTGCATCCGCACAGGAGTCAAGGCTGGCAGCGGCCGGCCCCAGTGGTACGACTGCCTCAAAGGAAGCCATCGCAAGCAGAGCAAGGGCAGCCAGAAGAATTCCAGACATAACGCCCTCATCAACGGCAGGAACAGCGACGGCGGTCACGGCCACCGCTGCCCCGGCCGCGAGCATTGTGGTCAAGCCCGTTGCCATCCCTCCGTTGAGCGCGTCTCGCTTCTGCAGCCTGACCATCTCCCGGTCTGCCGACTCGGCCCGCCGCAGCCAGTCCTCCTCTCGACCAGCAACGGCTATCTCGGCCGAGCCCGTGGTCACCTCAAGCAGGGCACCACTGAGCGCAGCCCTGGCGCGGGCCTGGCGCCTGCCCGAGACCCTGGCCGCCCAGCGGGTCAGTCCCGGGGCGGCGATCCCGCCAAACAGCAGCATCACCGCCAGAACAAGGCCCGCAGCCGGCAGCATCAGCGCGGCCACCCCAACGCAGACCAACCCCGTCGCCGCCGCGACTACGGGTGGTGTCAGCGCGCGCAGGTAGAGATCCTGGAGGCGATCCACATCACCGACGAACCGGCTGAGCAGGTCGGCACTGGCCGGCTGGTCAAGGCCACCAGGCACAAGTGGTATGAGACGCTCGAAAAAGCGCCGGCGCAGGTCGGCCAGACTACGGAAGGCGAGGTCGTGGGACACGAGGCGCTCCGCATAACGAAACAGGGCTCGGGAGAAACCGAAGATGCGTACCCACACGATGATGGCCGTCAGAGAGAGGATCTCGGGTCTCTCAGCGGCACGACTGATCAGATAACCGGAGATGGTCAGAAGGCCGACCGCCGCGAGGATTGTTACCGCCGAGAGCAAGGCAGACAAAAGAAAGCGCCGCCAGCGGCTGCGGGTTGCCAGCACGATCCGGCCAAGTGGTGAACGGGCCAGACGGGCCGCGATCATACGGACGCTCCCTGAAGCTGAGATTCGAACGGGGTCAACTGGCCGTTGCGGAGTTCGAGTACCCGGTCGGCACCGGCGATAGCCCGGCGGCGGTGCGAGACGAGAAGCGCAGTGCGCCCCGCGGTGAGTCGGGCAATCGCCCGGGCGACGGTTTCTTCCGAGTCACTGTCGAGGTGAGCAGTCGGCTCATCCAGCAGAACCATCGGCGACCGGCTGATCAAGGCACGGGCCAGGGCCACCCGCTGAGCCTGTCCTACCGAAAGCCTGCGTCCGCCGTCACCGATCGGGGTGTCGAGGCCATCGGGCAGCCCGGCGATCAGATCCTCGAGGCCAGCATCGGCTGCTGCCTGCCGGAGTGCATCTTCGTCAGCCTCCGGCTCGAAAAGCCTCAGGTTCCAGGCAAGCGACCCTGAAAACAGTGTCGGGCGTTGCGGAACCCAGACCAGATGCCGCCGCCACTCCCGTGGATCGATCGAGTCGAGGTCGACCCCGCCACACGAGATCCGGCCGGCGCCGGGACTGGCGAGCCTCAGAATCAATGAAAGAAGGGAGGTCTTGCCACCGCCGCTGGGCCCGACGAGGCCGACCGTCTCACCTGGAGCTATCGAGAGGTCAAGTCCATCAAGCACTTTGCCGCGACCCGCAAAGACCAGATCGAGGCCTTCAATGTCAAGGCCGAACTCCCCGGGTGAGGGTGCAGGTAACGGATCAAGCGGGGCTTCGACAACGGCGGGCTGGTCAAGCACCTCGAAAATGCTCTCGGCAGCCACCATCCCGTCGGCGCTGGCATGAAACTGATTGCCGAGCTCCCGCAATGGCATGTACATCTCTGGGGCGAGCAGCAGGACGAGCAGACCGGCCTCGAGCTGAAGTGAGCCCGACGCCAGCTGGATCCCGATCGTAGCCGCGACCAGCGCCACCCCGGTCATGGCAAGGAGCTCCAGCACGAGCGAGGAAAGGAAGCCGACGCGGAGCGCACCCATGGTCTCGCGCCGGTACCTCTCCCCTACCTCGGCGATCGAGTTCGCCTGCGCATCTGCCCGGCCGTTCGCCCGCAGTGTCTGAAGTCCGGCAACGAGGTCGAGGAAGTGCGACGAAAGGCGTGAGAGCATCGACCACCGCCGCCGGGTACGCCCTTCGGTCAGCATTCCGATGAGGACCATGAAGACCGGGATCAGCGGAGCGGTGATTGCCAGAATCAGGCCCGCCTTCCAGTCATATGGAAAGACCCAGATCAGGATTGCGATCGGCACAGTCGCGGCCAGCACGACCTGAGGAAGGTAACGGGCAAAGTACGCCTCAAGCGCGCCTACGCCTTCCACGGCAGATGCGACCAGCTCACCGGAGTGATCGTCTCTGGCGGTGCCGGGATTCACCAGAAGGAGTCGCTCCGAAAGCTTCCGGCGAAGCTCGGACATCACCCGGGCGGCACCAAATCGGCCCGAAGACTCGAAGGTGGCGCTGACCAGACCACGGACGACAGCTATAACCGCCAGCCACACCAGCAACCCTTCCACGTCGGAAAGAGAGTCGCCGTCCACAAAAACTCCGGCGATGACGATCGCCAGCAAAGTCGCCTGGGCAATGATCAAGCCAGTGGTAGCGAGGCCCAGACCTACGGTGAGAGCTATATGGGCGCGGGCTGATCCGGAACTGCGGACCAGCCGACGCTGGGTTTCACGGGCCCGCTGGCTGCTGTCCGGAGCCCGGGTCTCTGTCCGTGCCATCTCCGCCCTCTCGCTTGTGCTGATCGAGAAGATCCATCGGAGTCTTCACGTCTCCGAAGTCCTCGGCTGAGAGTCGCCGGCGAAAGACCCAGTAGGTCCACGCCTGATAGACGAGGACTACCGGGACCAGCAAAGCGGCGACCACCGTCATGACGGTGAGCGTGTAATCGGAAGAACTGGAAAAGCTGAGTGTCATGTCGAAGGCCGGGCTGGTGCTCGAAACCATCGTGTTGGGAAAGAGGTCCACGAAAATCGCGGAAAAGAAGGTCACGATCGCAATGCTTGTCGCGATGAATGCTCGTCCTGCCGTGCGGGCGTTGATCAGCGTCGCCGCCAGCAACGCCACCACGGAAAGGCCGGCGAGGATCGCCGAGACGGGCTGGATCGGATCCTGACGCGCAACTGTCCAGATCATGAAGGCCGCGCCGACAGCCAATGCCACGGGGATTGCCTTCGCGGCAACCGCACGGACCCGTTGTTCGATAACTCCTTCGGTCCTCATCTCGAGGAAGATTGCGCCGTGGGCAAGAAAGATCGTCAGGGTCGCCAGCCCTCCGAGCAGCGTGTACGCACTCAGCAGTGAGAAGAAGTTCCCGGTGAATTCAGCGTCCGCATCGATCGGCGTACCGCCGATGATGTTGGCCCATGCCACCCCCCAGAGCAGTGCCGGAACGGCACTGCCGAGCAGGATGCACCACTCCCAGCCGTTGCGCCAGGCCTTTGATTCCCGCTTGCCCCAGAACTCAAATCCGACATTGCGGACGATCAGGGCTACGAGGATCACGAAAAGGGCCAGGTAGAAACCGGAGAACAGGGTTGCGTACCACTCGGGGAAAGCGGCGAAAGTAGCGCCGCCGGCAACCAGCAGCCATACTTCGTTACCGTCCCAGACCGGGCCGATCGTGTGGAGAATGGCCCGCTTTTCGTTCTCATCACGGCCGAGGGTTTTCATCAGAATGCCGACTCCGAAGTCGAACCCTTCAAGGACGAAATAGCCGATCCAGAGAACCGAGATGAGGACGAACCAGATTACCTGCAGGGTTGTGAAATCTTCCATTGTCAGTACGCCAATCCGAGGTGGAGTTTGTCGTCGTCTTCTTCGGGCGATTCCTCGACCGGCCCCTTGCCAGCAACCTTGAAGAAGATCTTGCCGGCGATTACTGCAAGTACGCCGTAGAGCAGGGTGAATCCGATCAGGCTGATCCAGACCTCATACGCACTCACCATCGGTGAAGAAGCAAACTCGGTCTTGAGCAGCCCGAACACCACCCAGGGCTGCCGGCCCATCTCGGTGAAAATCCAGCCGGCGGCGCTCGCAATGAACGGCAGTGTGGCCATCCACATTGAGACCTTCAGAAAACGGGGTGAGGTCTCCAGCTTTTGGGTCTGAAGACCTTCCAGGGAAGGACGGCCTCCTTGCCGACCTTCCCCGAAAGT
>CAIZLN010000036.1 GCA_903933815.1 uncultured Solirubrobacterales bacterium | reverse complement strand
CGCCGGAGGCCGTCGACCCGACACCGAGGCACTGGCCCTCGAAGCGGCCGGGATCAAGCTCGACGACAGCGGCAAGATCGCCGTCGACGAGAACCAGAAGACCTCCAACGACAAGGTCTACGCAATCGGCGACATCGTGCGCGGCCCCGCCCTCGCCCACAAGGCGATGGAGGAAGGCGTCGTGGCAGCAGAGCACGCCGCCGGAGAGAAGACCCACCCGCTCGACCTCAACCTGATCCCCGGAGCCACCTTCTGCCAGCCCCAGGTAGCCAGCGTCGGCCTGACCGAGGCCCAGGCCAAGGAGGCCGGCCACGACATCAAGACCTCCAAGTTCAAGCTTGGAGGGGTCGGCGCGGGAACCGTCTACGACGACCGCGACGGCATCGTCAAGCTGGTGGTGGATACCAAGTACGGAGAGATCATCGGCGCCCACATCGTCGGCAACCGTGCCTGCGACATGATCTCCGAGCTGGTCGACACCATGGCACTCGAAGGCGGCTACCAGGAGCTCGCCCGGATCATCCACCCCCACCCGACGATCTCGGAGGCTGTGCCGGAGGCCGCCCGCGCGATCGACGGCTGGGCCACTCACGCCTGAGCTGCCCGGCGCCCGCTGAGTCAGCGACCGCGGAACCCGATCCATCTGAGGCCGACGATCTCGGCGTGATCGTTGGATAGCGCCCACCACGCCAGGGCTCGTCCATCGCGCGAGGTCAGGACCTCGAACGGATAAGGAGCGCTTCGACCGCTCCAGGCCGGCCACGGATAGTCCACCTTCGGTAGCGGTCGATCGCGCGGGATGACCCCGAAGCCGATCTTGAAGACCGGTCGCGTCTTCATCCAGGCAGACGCCAGAGTTCCATCTGGTAAAGCGGTCAGGTCCCGAACGAAGCCCATTCGGTCGCCCATATTGCTTACGAGTGGTTCCGGCGCTGCGAAGGTTCCGGCGTCCGCGGTGGTTGAGCGAACCCAGCCAATTCGATCCTGCCCAGGAAAGTAGGAGTCCCAGGCAACCGTGGCGGTCCCGTCGAAACCGACCGAGAACTTCGCGATACCGGGACTCTCGGTTTCGGCGCTGACGGTCTGAGCCGCCTGAAAAGGCTCTCGCGCCAGACGACTCGCGATTCGAACGTCGAGCAGATCTGAACCTCCCTGGGTCAGCAGATACTGCGTCCCGCGACTGTCCTGCTGAAGGTCGTAGTAGTAGGTCGGGCACTTGGTATTCGAAATGAACTCGGGAGTTGTCGCGTCGATCTCGGCTCGTCCCTCGTTCTCGACGGTTGCGACCAAGTCAACGTAGAGCGCCGGGTCGATCTCTTCGATTGGGACCCCCAGAGGGCACGGCGACCCCCAGACGACAGTCGCTCTGCCTCTTCGCTGAGCGATCGCCGCCCTGGCGTTACCGATCGTCTGACTGCCTTGATCGACCCGGGTCCAAGGTCCGAATACGCCCGAAGGCGGCCTGACGGTCGCCAAGATCTCTTTCTTGAATGTCCTCGAACCGAGCAGGACAGCGGTACCGTCCGGTCCGATCGACAGGCCGCCGCCACCCCGGCTCCTAGGGCCGCCGATTTGATGGAAGCTGTGCCAGCGTGAGTTGGGCCTGCGGTAGGCAAACACCTGACGCTCGGAGGCAGAAAACCAGCTCAACACGCTCTTTCCATTTCTCGCGATCGCAACCTCCGGCTTTGTCGAGCCGATCTTCCCGAATCTGCGGGCCGGCTCGAACCCTCGCCTACCTGGCAGACGAACTCTCACCATTACCTTCGCTGATCGCCGGGCGCGATCCCAGTTGTCCCGGAAGTTCGAGGGCGCAAGCCTCTTGGGGTACTCCCACCAGGCCCAGATCGTGTAGCCGTTGGAGCCAACGGCTACGGTCGGCTCCGCGTAGCGGACGTTCGTGCTGCCGCCCGGGTCGAACGGCTTGGGCCAGCCCTTCGGGACGACCGTCGCGCCGGACTGACTCGGCACGATTGCGAGCAGCGCTATTAGCCCGATCAGGACCACCGCCAACCGACTAATCAAAGGACTCAAGGTTGCCACCAGAAGACGGTGTTGCCGAATTCATCAGTCTCTGGTGTCAGGTTCCACCAGGCGATCGAGTCCCCTGTGCTCCCCGTCGCGAGTCCGCTGGGGAAAGGAAGGTAGTTCGGCGGAAGCTCGGAGTAGTCAGGTTGGGTGAACACCTTGCCCGGATGCCAGACCTTCACCGACAGGCCTCTCCACTGACCGCCACTCGGCGGCGGAGGCCAAATCTCGGCCCAGAACATCGCGAGGCGTCCGCCGGGCAGGGGGGCAACATCGAGTAGGACGTCCCGGCGCCCCGATAGGGCCCTGCGAACGTTGTCTAGTTCCTTGAGATCGCTCAGTGGACCGCCCCTCCGGGAGGTGCCGTACATGAGACCACTCTTGACCTTGTTGGATCGAACGATCAAGGTGGCAAGGCCGTTCTCCGAGACCGAGAGCTGACCTCCTCCCTTGTTGACTCCTGGGGGACCTACCTTGACGACGGCCATGGAAGGACTGCCGGCTTTGCGAATCGCCAGCTGAGCGCCGAGGTACATGTACTGATTGCCGTATCGGTCTGCCTGAAGGTCGATGCCCCGGGCAACGCAGCCGGAACCGCGGACCCTCCTGGCAGGGGTGGAATGACTTGAGTTCATGGATATCCAGGAAGACGCGGGGTTCGACCCCCGAGATTCACAAGCCCCTGACCACACAACCGTCGCCCGCGTGCCCTGCCCAGCGACCACGTCAAGATAAAAGCCGATCGTCTCTCCATCAGTACTCAGCACACGCCAGCGGTGCTGCCTTTCGGATCTCCCCCGCCAGACCGTGCCAAGCACACGACTCGGTAGGTTGTCGAAGCTGCGGGTTCTCAGGCTGGCCATGGCCACCGTGCCATCGGTCGCGACCGAAATCCGCGCCCTCTTAACTCTGGCGCCTGCCACGGTATTCACACCACTCCAGCCAAGTCGTGGCGTCCTCACCGAGTAGGTCAGGTAGCCGTTGGTTCCTGACCAGGCAACGACGGTGGTTCCGTTGCCACCGATCTCCGCGGCGATGAAATCGCTCGAGGCCCTTCCGATGAACCGCCTGGGTCCAAACTCCGCCCGCCCGGGAAGCCTGGTTCTAGTGAAGACCTTCGCCCGGTAGCGCCCGCGTCCCGAATCAGCGCTCTCTACCGACCAGGCCATGACCGCGTATCCGCGGTTTCCGACCGCGAGATCGAAGGCGTAGATGCCTGAGGCTGCGGATGCCGCGACTTGCGGTTCTTTGGCTGTCCCGGAAGCCGGGAAGACCATGAGCAGTATCCCCGCGCACAAGGCAACGAGACACATCACTCTCGGATATCCCATGCTCCTTAGCAACCCGTCCGCCATCTCATCGCTGCGCAAACCCGATCCACTTGAGCGCCACGATCCCGCCGCCATCACTGACCAACCCGGAAACGCTTGATCACGAAACTGGCATCCCCGTCCTTGAAGGTACCGCCCGAGACCACCAGTCGTCCCTGTCGGTCGATCAGGATGTCCTCGGCGGTCGAGATCTCCCCTATCGGACTTATGTAGCGGCCTTTGTGAAAGAAGGAGCGAAGCGGTCTGCCGTCGGGGCGGAAGGCGAAGACGGCGAACTTCTGGGCGCTCTGGTATCCAAGCCAGGCAGCGACGAAGATCGTACCGTTGGGGTGAACTGCCATTCGGCGGACCCTGATGAACTGGTTGACCGTGAGCTTCGCCTTGCCAGCTCGACCAAAGCTGCGGTCGGGCAGGCCGTTGGGCCTGAAGCGAAGCAGGTTGATGGTCCGCGCGTCTTTGTAGTCAGGAAAGCTCCAGCCGGTCTGATAGATCCGGCCCTTGCTGTCACGGGCCATGCCACTTCCGACGGCACAAAAGCATGCTTTGCCCTTCGAGTTCGGGATCTCGGTTACGACTTTGCCGGTTTTGTTTATCCCGAAGGTCCTGTCCCACTCCCCGGTTCGGGTGAGGCGGCCTACGAAGTAGCGGTTTCTGAGGTTGCCGGCGACCAAGGTCTTGCCGGAGCCGAGCAGCTCGATTTGCCGAAAAGCATTCCAGAAAGGCGGTCTGGACGGATATATCTCGGTCGAATGAGGGAAAGGCTCACTCCGGGGAGCGAAGCTGGGATCGAACTCGATCGAGTTCTCGGGCGGTCCGAGGATCTCGGGCATGAAGCGCCTTACGTAGGCCACATTTCGGTTTTTCCCGTTGAACGATTGTGAATACATGCCTGTGATCGTGAACCTGCCGTCTCGCTGGACGAACATGTCGTAGAGCGCTCCGCCGGGGTCGGGCAGGACGATCTGCTTCGGAGGGCCGTTCAGAAAATTGGGGAAGTTGGCAAACGAAAGGTCTCGCATGCCGTTTGGGAAGAGGCGCATAAAGTACTGCTTGGGACTTCGCGCGAAGGAGCTGTCTATCCGGGCCTCCTCTCCCGCCAGGAGAATCTTGCCGCCGGGTAGGACCGATACGGCGCGTATGCGGTTCGACCATTTCTCCGGATTCGTTCCTCCGAGCGCCGCGGCCGGGAATTGGGCCTTCCCGCCGTCCCCAAAAGATGGATCGAGACGACCATCGGACAGGTACCGCACCACCAGCGAATCTGAACCGGTGCCACCTACCGCCAGCAAGCGGCCTTGCTTGTCCTCGGCGATCGCCCAGACGTTTCCGGTGAATTCGTCGGTAAGGCTAGCCCCGTACGGGGGGTTGCCGGTCTTGGTTACTACGGTGCCGTTCTGACCGAACGAACGGTCGAGGTTAGCGGCGCTGGACGAAGCGGCACAGACCATGAAGACCGTGAGAAACAAGGTCACGGGAATCAGGTTTTGAAGCTTCATCTTGTCGCTTTCGTTTTCGGAGGACCATAGTCCTGCAAGTGCTAATTCAAACCCGTGCTTTCGCAACGAGCTGCGGTGCCGACTATCCTCGGGGCAGGCTCTCGCAGGCGACCGGAGCCGGACTATCATCGAGGGGCTTCGGATCGGCGCGACCGTTGTCTGCTCCGGCGCCGCAGTCGATCGTATCGTCGTCATCGCTTCTGGCACTCATGAAATCAGCACCGGCACCACCCGAGAGAAAGTCTTCACCAGGCCGGCCAAGCAGCGTATTGTCGTTGCCACCACCGAACAGGCCATCAATCGAGGCGGATCCTTCAAGGTTCTCAATCTGGTTTAGGAGGCCCAACTTGCCGCCGCTACCGGCGCAGGTCGGCCCGTTTGATGACCGGTAGCCAAACTCGCTGTCGGCGAGACGAGCAGCCACGCCGTTGTAGCTGCTCGGGAGTTGAGCCCAAGAGGCGTTATCGGATCCTGTGGACCCGAAAATCTCATCGCCTGTCAGCACCCCGCCGACCAGCCCCGAGTCACAGATCGTCGCCGAAATCGCCAAGTCATCTCCTGCCCCGAGCGAGAGCCGGTCGACTCCCCCGTTGTTGATCAGGCCGTCGTCCTGACCGAAACCCGCGAGGATGTCCCGACCTTCTCCGTCAACCAGGAGGTCGTCGGAAGTGTTGGTGCCTTCGATCAGGTCGTTGCCGTCGCCTCCGAGGGAGATGTAGGTGGTCGCTCTCGGCATCCCGGAATAGGGTCCGATCAGCTCATCGTTTCCACCCATTCCCGACACGATGACTGCCCCGATCGGGTCGTAGCTCTCGCAGGTAACCCTTGGCGGGTTGGCATTGACGAACGAGTAGTCGCAGTTGGCGGTCTGCTCGGACGGTGAACTGTCGAAGGTTCCGCTAACCAGTGAGAAGCGCACCGCGTTCGGGCTTCCGGAAGTCCAGGTGACCACGACATCGTCGTCGCCACTGCTTCCGGTGAAGTAGAAGTCCTTTTGGGGCAGCGCAGGGCGGCTGATCATTCCGACTGCGACCTTGCTTGTGTCTCTGGGGGTCACCGCGCCGACACTTGCTCCTGTTTCGCCGCAGGAGACCTGACTCTCGCTTCCGCAATAGTCGACCCCGGGGCCGCCGTCAGAATCGTCAGTTCCGCCTTCGCCCACGATGTTGTCGCCTCCGGCGTTTCCGTAGAGGGTGTCGTTGCCGCCGGCTCCGAGGATTACGTCTGCGCCTCCGCCCCCATCGATCACGTTGTTGCCGGTATCACCGACGATGTAATCCGAGTACGGGGAGCCGATGATGTTTTCGAAGCCCATGAGGGACTGGGGATTGATGTCGGGATCCGGTGTATCCCTACCGCCGCCGTCGCTTGCCGCGCCGTTGTCGGCGATTCTGCTGGTCAGGTCTATGTAGACGCCGCGCTCGCCACTGGCTCCGGGAAAGCTCTGGTAGGCGGTCGGAGCACCAGGTCGGTTGTTCGGAATGGCGGTGGTGAAGCCGGGGGTCACCGCTCCGGCGAAGCTGATCGTGTCTGTGTCGCTGGAGTTCTGGCCCGTGTCCTTTATGTCATCGATCGTGCCGTCCCCGCGCAGGGTGTCGTTGCCCTGGTTGCCGTCAATAACGTCAAATCCTTGGCCTCCGGAGATTCGGTCGTTGTCGGCGTTCCCGCTGAGGTTGTCGTCGCCGATGTTTCCGAAGATCCGGTCATTGCCTGCCAGCCCGTTGATGGTGTCGTTACCGGATCCACCCCAGAGGTCGTCGGCGACGCCGGTTCCGTTGAGGGTCGTGGTCAGGGTCGAGTAGCTGACCATCAGTGTCTCAGATCCAAGGCTCTCGTCCTCCCTGGTGAGTTCACTCCCTGTCTGCTCAACGGCATCCCTGACGGCCTCAACACCAAACTCCTCGACGAAGGGCATCAGTGCTTCTTCCAGCGGGTCGGCCGCCTCGGTCCCAAGCTCAGGCACACGATCGCCAAAGAGCTGATCGTCGTCGGCTCCGCCGGTCGCCTCGTTGGATCCGTTGACGTAGATCGTGTCTTGACCGGTTCCGCCGTCAATTGTGAATACGCCTGAGGCTCCGATAACCACATCGTCACCGGCTCCGGCGTCGATTGACTTGGTGTCCGCGTCGGCGAAAATAAGGTCGGCGCAGTCGCTGCCTTGAATGGCAGCGCCGACGTCGTCGGACATGTCACTAGAGGCTTCGATGACGTTCGGCGCGCAGACAGCTTCAGAAGCTAGTGCTCCGGCCGCATGCACCATTAGCAACGATGCGGTCAGAAAAGACAAAGAGAGAAACAGAGTCGCGATAAGCGAACCAATCCTCGGTCGCATGAGTTACTCGCATTTCTGACCGATTCCGTCCGGCCGGTAAGACTAGTTTTCCGAGGTTAGGGAATTCAGCCTCTCGTAGACCGTAGCACGGACCTGTCCCTTAAGTGAGAGTTGTACCCAATACCTGCATTGAAGTGGCCATGGGTAGCGCGCGCTGTGCGCCTTTGAGCACCTAGGTCTCAGTGGCCAATTCTGACGGCCTTCGACGAGTTCACAAACGACGAAAGCGGCAAGGTAGCGGCCGACGAAGACTGGAAGACTCCGAACAAATACGCCGCCGGAGAGAAGACCCACCCGCTCGACCTCAACCTGATCCCCGGTGCCACCTTCTGCCAGCCGCAGGTAGCCAGTGTCGGCCTGACCGAGGCCCAGGCCAAGGAGGCCGGCCACGACATCAAGACCTCCAAGTTCAAGCTCGGCGGAGTCGGAGCCGGAACCGTCTACGACGACCGCGACGGCATCGTCAAGCTGGTCGTCGATACCAAGTACGGCGAGATCATCGGTGCCCACATCGTCGGCAACCGTGCCTGCGACATGATCTCCGAGCTGGTCAACACGATGGCTCTGGAAGGCGGCTACCAGGAGCTAGCCCGGATCATCCACCCCCACCCGACGATCTCAGAGGCAGTGCCGGAAGCCGCCCGCGCGATCGACGGCTGGGCCACTCACGCCTGAGCTGTCCGCGCCCGATGGTCAGGGTGGATGCGGGTTGCTGTCGCTAGGCTGACCTCATGAATGGTGCCGAGCGGCCGGTCGGGTCGGAGAGTGCGAAAGGCGAGGTCGAGCGCGTCGAGCTGGACCGGGCCGGACAGACCATCGCCCGCAGGATGGCCGAGTCGAAGGCGACGGCTCCGCACCTGTATCTGCGGGCCGACGTCGACATGTCGCAGGCGGTTGCGGTGCGGGCGGCCTTCAGTCAGACGGTGGCCGACGGTGAGCCTTTGCCGACGCTCAACGACATGGTGACCAAAGCCGTCGCCCTGGCACTGCGCGAGCACCCGCGGGCGAACGGCGCCTACCGGGACGGCGGCTTCGAGCTCTACCCGCGGATCAACATCGGCATCGTGGTCGCCGCGGCGGACTCCTTCGCGGTGCCGACCATCACCGACGCTGACGGGCTGACCCTCGGGGAAATCGCGAGTGAGAGCAGCCGGCTCGCAGCCAGGGTGCGCGACGGGCAGATCACCCCGCCCGAACTCGCCGGCGGGACTTTCACCGTCTCCAACCTCGGCATGTTCGGTGTGCGCAGCTTCGACCCGGTGATCAACGGCGGCCAGGCCGCCATCCTCGGGGTCGGAGAAGTCAGCGAGCAAGCCGTGGTCAGGGACGGCGAAGCCACGAGCGCGCAGATGATGGAGGTGGGCCTGGCCTGCGACCACCGGATCCTCTACGGAGCCGGAGCGGCCGCTTTCCTCGCCGGGATCAAGGCCAACCTGGAGCAACCGGACCGGCTGGCATGAACGGCCCGGTAGCAGCCAGCCGGGGGACCCGCCGGAGCGCGGCCGTGGCCGCCAGCGCCGGAACCACCCACAGCGCAGCGGTCGCCGCCAGCGGGGGGACAGCCTTCAGCTCCGCAGTCGCCGCCAGCGCCGGCACTGCCTTCAGCAGTGGTGTCGCCCTGAGCGCCGGGGTGCTGTTCTCGTCCCTGGTCACCTGCTCGGCCTTCTGCGTCGGCTGCTTCCGCTGTCACAGATGCGTCGGTTGTGTTGGCTGTGCCGACTGCGTTGACTGCATCGGGTGCGTGGGCTGTGTCGGCCTGCGAGGTGCCCGCGGGGTAACGGGCGCAAAGCAGGGGAGCGGGTCCCGGAGTTGGTGGCGCCGGTGAGCAGAACGGCCCCCGGGAAGCGGACATCCGGCGGCGAGAAGGCGCTCTCGCTGGTGATGCTCGGAAGGCGTGGGTACGGGGAGATGCTGGCCGCCCAGGAGGCACTGGTCGAGCGCCGCCGTTCCGGAGAGATACCCGACCTGCTGTTGATCCTCGAACACCCTCCTACCTATACCCGTGGCAGGCGCAGCGAGCCGTCGGATCTCCATCTTGATCCGGACTGGTACCGCGAGCACGGGATCGAGGTGTTCGACACCCCACGCGGAGGCCGGGTCACCTACCACGGCCCCGGGCAGCTCGTGGCCTACCCGGTCATCGACCTGCGGGGGCTGGGTGACCCACCCTCCGGCAGCGGTCGTGCCGACGTGGCCGCTTTCGTCGCAGCCCTCGAAGCCGCGATGGTCAGGACGGTCGCCCGCCGGGAGGTCCCGGCCGGCACGATCGACGGACTCACCGGAATCTGGACCGGCGACGGCGGTCCGATCCCACCCGGCGCCGACGCTGCTTCGATGGCGCCGGCAGTCGCCGCCGGTTCGGTCAGGAAGATCGGTTCGATCGGCCTACGGATCACCCGGGGGGTGAGCAGCCACGGAGTCTCGCTAAACCTCGACTGCGACCTCGAGCCGTTTGCGGGCATCACCTCCTGCGGCATCGACCACTGCCGGGTCACCTCGGTGCTGGCCGAGACCGGTACGGCCCCGACCGTCGACTCAGCCGGAATCGCACTCGGGGAAGAGCTCGGGGAGATCCTCGGGCGGCGGCCTTTTCTGGTCGATCCGGAATCGATCGGGCTGAGTGCCCGGCTGCCGGCGAACGCCTAGGCTGAAGGCCTGAGATGTCGACGCCGCCACCGGACACCGCCGATCGGATTCACGTCACCCGCTCGAGGGCGAACCCCGGCGGCGGAAGTGCCGAAGTCGAAGACGCGATCCCCTTCCGCTCCCGCAAGCCGTCCTGGCTGAAGGTGCCGCCGCCGGGCGGCCCGGTTTACCGCGAACTGAAGACGATGGTCGGCGAAGAGGGCCTCCACACAGTCTGTGAAGAGGCCAACTGCCCGAACATCGGTGAGTGCTGGGAGCGCGGCACGGCGACCTTCATGATCCTGGGGGACGTCTGCACCCGCCGCTGCGGGTTCTGCAACGTGCAGACCGGCAAGCCGACCTTCAACGACCCACTGGAGCCGCTGAAGGTTGCCAACCAGGTGAAAAAGCTCGGCCTGAAGCACGCCGTGATCACTTCGGTCGACCGCGACGACCTGCCGGATTACGGAGCGAGCGCCTTCGTCGGCGTTATCCGCTCGATCCGCCAGCAGGCGCCCGGCTGCAAGGTCGAGATCCTCACCCCGGACTTCCGCGGCCAGGAGATGCCGCTGGCCCGGGTCGTCAACGAACGGCCCGACGTCTTCAACCACAACGTCGAAACTGTGCCGAGGCTGTACCCGAAGGCCCGCCGCGGCTCCGTCTTCCTGCGCTCGGCCCGGGTCCTGAGGCTGGCCCGGGAGATGGGAGAAGGCAAAGTGATCACCAAGTCCGGCCTGATGGTCGGGCTCGGCGAAGAGTTCGACGAGATGGTCGAGACCTTCGCGATCCTGCGTGAGCACGGGGTCCAGATCCTGACTGTCGGCCAGTACTTGCGTCCGACTGAGAACCACCTGCCGGTGGTGCGCTACTGGCACCCGGAGGAGTTCGAGGCGCTCGAGAAGGCTGCCCGGGACCTCGGCTTCGAATCGGTCGCAGCGGGCCCGCTGGTCCGCAGCAGCTACCACGCAGACGAGAGCGCGCGCGAAGCGTCCGAGTCCGGCCTCGCCGCCGCTTGATTCCGCTCCGCGACACGCTCGACGTCAGGGGGCCGGTGCGGGCGACCGTCTTCCTGGTCGCCTTGAACTTCGTCCTCTACCTCGCCGTCGGCATCCCCCACCTCAACTTCTGGCAGTTGCTTGTTGGAGTGGCCGGGCTCTGGCTTTTCGGGGCTTACGTCGAACGCCGCCTCGGATCACCGGTCTTTCTCGGGGTCTACCTCGTACTCGCGGTGGCAGCAGGGTTCCTGATCGGCGCCATTGACGACAACTCAGGCAGCTTCGTGATCAGCCTGTTCATGCCCGTGCTTCTGGTCGGCATCCTCCACCTCGTGCTCGCGCCCAGGTCCCGCATTCTTGTGCTGGTGCCGATCCCTTTCGCCATGGGCTTTTTCGAGGTCCCGACGATTGCGATGCTGATCGGCTGGACGGTGCTCGAAGTACTCCTTGGTTCGGTTTGACGGCTAGCTTGAAATGAAGCCAGCCGAAAGCAGCACCAGTACCCCGGTACCCAGCACGAGGCGGTAGCCGACAAACAGGGCAAAGGAGTTGCGGGTCAGGTAGCTGAGAAACCAGGCGATCACTGCGTAGCCGACGATGAAGGAGACCAGGGTTGCCACCGCGACGTTGATCAGTGGCTCGCCAACCGCTTCCTCGCCGGAGAGGATCTTGTAGAGCTGAAAGAAGCCGCTCAGCACGACCGCCGGAATCGCCAGCAGGAATGAAAAGCGGGCAGCGTCAGCCCGCTGCAGGCCAAGGAAAAGCCCGGCACTGATCGTCGACCCCGACCTCGACACTCCCGGAATCAAGGCGAGGCTCTGGGCAAAGCCGATCAGGACTCCGTCACGAAAGGAGAGGTCGCCGACCGTGCGCTGCCGGGTGCCCACCCTGTCAGCGAGCCCGAGCACGATGCCGAAGACGATCAGCATCGAGCCGACCAGCCACAGGTTTCGGGCGCCCGTCTCTATCTGGTCCTGGAAGAGGAGTCCCAGAATCGCAATCGGGATGGTCGCGGCAATCAGATACCAGCCCATTCTCGCGTTGAGATCCGAGCGCAGTTCAGGCCGACGCAGGGAGGCCAGCCAGGTGCTGCCGATCTGCCACAGGTCCTTCCGGAAGTAGATCAGCACCGCCGCCTCGGTCCCGAGCTGGATCACCGCCGTGAAGGCAGCTCCTGGATCCTCCCAGCCAAAAAGTGCCGGGAAAATCAGGATGTGGGCGCTCGAGGAAATCGGCAGGAACTCGGTCAGCCCCTGAAGGAAGCCGAGGAAGATGCTCTGGAGAAGGTCCACTGCGTGCCGAGGCTACAGGCAGGCTCTACTTCGGGGCCATCCGCAAGGCGCCATCAAGGCGGATGACCTCTCCGTTGAGCATCTGGTTGTCGACGATGTGCAAAGCCAGGGCCCCGAACTCCTCGGGCCGACCGAGCCGCGGCGGATACGGCACATTCTCCCCGAGGGCCGTTCGTGCTTCCTCGGGCAGCAGCGCAAGCAGCGGAGTGTCGAACAGGCCCGGGGCAATCGTCATGACCCGGATCGCGTCACGGGAGAGGTCGCGAGCAGCGGGCAGAGTGAGGCCGACCACCCCGCCCTTGGACGCGGCGTAGGCGGTCTGGCCGATCTGGCCATCGTAGGCTGCGATTGAGGCCGTGTTGATGCACACGCCCCGCTCACCCCGTTCGTCAGGCTCGTTGCCGATCATCGATTCGGCAGCCAGGCGAAGCACGTTGATCGTGCCGATCAGGTTGATGTTGATCGCCCACTGGTAGCCCTCAAGCGGAGCGGCACCGTGTTTGGCGCTGGCAATCCGGCCGGCAGCACCAACCCCGGCGCAGTTGACGCACACCCGGAGGCCACCTTCAGCCGAGGCGGCTGAGGCGATCGCCGCCCTGACCGATTCCTCGTCGGTGACGTCAGCCTTGAGGAAGTCAGCACCGATTTCGGTAACCAGCGCCGCACCCTTCTCTTCGTTGAGGTCGGCGATGGTGACCTTGTGGCCGGCCGCAGCCAGTCCTCTGGCCGCTGCTTCACCGAGTCCGGAGGCACCACCGAAGACGATTGCTGAGCTTGACTTCATTTCGTTGAGACTCCTCTTCAAATAGAGTTCGGCCCATGGACCGAGAAATTTTTGAACCTGAACATGATGACTTCCGCGAAAGCGTACGGCGCTTCATTGCCGACGAGATAGCTCCCAACTTCGAGAAGTGGGAAGAGGAAGGAAAGGTACCGCGCGAGCTGTTCGCGAAGGCGGCCGAGAAGAACATGCTGGCCATGAACGCCCCTGAGGAGTACGGCGGTCTCGGCATCGAAGACTTCCGGTTCAACCAGGTCATAGTCGAAGAAGGTTCGTACGCCGGGGTGATCGGCAGCGTCCTCGGAATCACCCTCCACAACGACATCTGCCTGCCTTACTTCCTTGAGTACTGCAACGAGGAACAGCGCGAGCGGTGGCTGCCGGGCATCGTCGACGGCAGCCTCATCACCGCGCTGGGCATGACAGAGCCGGGCATCGGCTCCGACCTCGCTTCGATGTCCACCAAGGCGATCAAGGACGGCGACCACTACGTCGTCGACGGTTCCAAGACCTTCATAACCAACGGAATCAACGCCGACCTGATCATCACCGCAGTCAAGACCGACCCCAAGGAGCGCCACAAGGGGATGTCGCTGATGATCCTCGAACGTGGCATGGAAGGCTTCGAGCGCGGCCGCAACCTCGACAAGGTCGGGATGCACTCCCAGGACACAGCCGAGCTGTTCTTCAACGAAGTCCACGTTCCCGAGAGCAACCTGCTCGGCAACGAGGGTGAGGGCTTCAAGTACATGGTCTTCAATCTTGCCCAGGAGCGGCTCTCGATCGCAATCGCTGCGGTTGCCTCAGCTCAGGCGGCGCTGGACTGGACGCTTGAGTACGTCAAGGAGCGAAACGCCTTTGGCAAGCCTGTCGGCTCCTTCCAGAACTCACGCTTCAAGCTGGCCGAGATGAAGACCGAGATCGACATCGCCACCGTCTACCAGGACCGCTGCACCATGGCCCTGAACGCCGGCAAGCTGTCAGCCGAAGACGCCGCTGCCTGCAAGTGGTGGACGACCGAAATGTGCGGCCGCGTTATCGATACCTGCGTCCAGCTCCACGGTGGATACGGCTACATGCTGGAGTACCCGATCGCCCGTGCCTGGCAGGACAATCGCGTCACCCGGATCTACGGCGGCACAACCGAGATCATGAAAGAGATCGTCGGCCGCTCACTCGGGGTCTGACCCGGCGAGCTGCCTCACCCGCTGCACCGAGATCCGGAAAAACCACCACATTCGCGGATTATCTGGATCTCGGCCCCGGGAGCAGCGGTGGGGCCGCTCTACTGAGCGGTCATTTTGGCGCGGTGCTTCGGCTTCTGGGCGGCTACGCCCTTGCGGTACTCGCGGTTGAGCATGCCGATCACGTCGAGTGAGATCTCCTGGGGGCAGACCCTCGAGCACTCTCCGAAGTTGGTGCAGCCGCCGAAGCCTTCCTCGTCCATCTGGCTGACCATGTTGAAGGCGCGGTCAGCGCGTTCCGGCTGTCCCTGGGGCAGCAGGTTGAGGTGGGTGACCTTGGCTCCGGTGAAAAGCATCGCCGAGCCATTCGGACAGGCGGCAACGCAGGCGCCGCAGCCGATGCAGATGGCGGCGTCCATCGCCTCTTCCTGAACCGCCGGCGCGATCGGCATCGAGTTCGGGTCGGGCTGCGGGCCGGTGGTGGTCGAGATGTACCCGCCGGCCTGGATCACCCGGTCGAGCGCGGAGCGGTCGGTGACAAGGTCGCGGATCACCGGCATCGCGTTGGCCCGGTACGGCTCGACCTTGATCGTCGCCCCGTCAATGAAGTCGCGCATGTAGGTCTGGCAGGAGGTGACCTGGTGGGGACCCTGCGGGGTGCCGTCGATCACCAGCGAACAGGATCCGCAGATTCCCTCACGGCAGTCACTGTCGAAGGCGATCGTCTGCTTCTTCTCGCGGCCGAGGCTGGCGTTGAGCTGGTCGAGCATCTCGAGGAAGGAGGACTCCGGGTCGATGCCGGTGACTTCGTGGGTCTCGAACTCTCCCTGGTCGTCAGGGCCGTGCTGTCTCCAGATGACGAGCTTGAAGTTCACTTGTAGCTCCTTGTTGCCAGCTTGACTTCTTCGTACGTGAGTTCTTCGTCGTGGGGAACCGGATCGCCTTCGTCGCCCCGGTATTCCCAGGCGGTGACCTTGGCGAAGTGATCGTCGTCTCGCAGGGCCTCGCCATCGGCGGTCTGGTGCTCCTCGCGAAAGTGACCCCCGCAGGACTCTTCGCGGCGCAGCGCGTCGTGGCACATCAGCTCTGCCAGCTCGAGGAAGTCAGAGACACGATTGGCGTATTCGAGGCTCTGGTTGAGTTCCTCCACCCCGGGGTCAACCCGCAGATCGGACCAGAAGTCAGCCTTGATCCGCCGAACTTCGGCCAGGGCTTCGGTCAGGCCTTCGGCTGTGCGGGACATCCCGCATTTATCGAGCATGACGTGGCCCATCTCGCGGTGGAAATCCTGAGCGACGGTGCTGCCGCCGACATCGACCAGCGAGGCAATGTGGCTTTCCACCCTGTCCTGGGCGGTGTCGAAGGCGGAATCATCAGTGCCGACCGGATCGCCGCTCTTGGTCATGTAGTTGGTGACGGTGTGCGGGGCCACGAAGTAACCGTCGGCGAGCGTCTGCATCAGCGCACTGGCGCCGAGACGGTTGGCTCCGTGATCGGAGAAGTTTGCCTCGCCGATCGCAAAAAGACCCGGAATCGTGGTCTGAAGTTCGTAATCCACCCAGAGGCCACCCATTGCGTAATGGGGCGCGGGGTAGATCATCATCGGCGTCTCGTACGGGTTATCTCCGGTGATCTTCCGGTACATGTCAAACAGGTTTCCGTACTTGGTCTCGATCGCGTCCCGACCATGCTCGGCGATCGCATCCCGGAAGTCGAGATAGACACCCCGTCCGGTGCCGCCGACGCCGAGGCCGTCGTCGCAGACCGTCTTCGCGGCGCGGGAAGCGATGTCACGCGGTGCCAGGTTGCCGTAAGCCGGATAACGCTCTTCGAGAAAATAGAGGCGCTCGACTTCCGGTATGTCACCGGGGAGGCGGTCCTCGTTCGGGCTGCGCGGAACCCAGACCCGGCCGTCATTTCTGAGCGACTCGCTCATCAGGGTGAGCTTCGACTGGTACTCGCCCGACTGGGGGATACAGGTCGGATGGATCTGGGTAAAGCAGGGGTTGGCCATGAGTGCGCCGTGCTTGTGGGCGCGCCAGGTTGCGGTTACATTCGAGCCCATCGCGTTGGTCGAAAGGTAATAGACATTCGTGTACCCGCCGGAGGCGAGAACCACGGCGTCACCGGCATGGCGTTCGATCTCCCCGGTGACCAGGTTTCTCACGATCACTCCCCGGGCTACACCGTCGACCAGGACAACATCAAGCATCTCGTGGCGATTGAATACCTGAGCGTTGCCGGCAGCGACCTGATGCTGGAGTGCGCTGTAGGCGCCGAGCAAAAGCTGCTGGCCGGTCTGACCGCGTGAATAGAAGGTCCGCTGGACCAGCACACCACCGAAAGAACGGGTGGCGAGAGAGCCGCCGTACTCCCGGTTGAACGGCACCCCCTGGGCGACGGCCTGGTCGATGATGTTCTCCGAGAGCTGTGCCAGCCGCCAGACATTTGCCTCGCGGGAGCGGAAGTCGCCACCCTTGATCGTGTCGGCGAACAGCCGCCGGACCGAGTCGCCTTCGTTGGCGTAATCCTTGGCGGCGTTGATTCCACCCTGGGCAGCGATGCTGTGGGCCCTTCGCGGGGAGTCCTGGTAGCAGAAGCTCTTGACCTTGAAGCCCTGGGCGGCGAGGCTGGCGGCGGCGCTCGAGCCGGCCAGACCGGTGCCGATCACGATCACGTTCTTGCCGGCCCGGTTGCGCGGACCAACCAGCCCGTGCTGATCGAGCCAGTTCTGCCACTTTTTCTCGACCGGTCCCTCGGGGATCCTGGCATCAAGGGTGATCATCAGAAGCTGCCTCCGAAGGTGGTGATCGTTGCCGAAAGCTCATTCGCTGACGGTTCTCCCAGAACCCCGGTAAAGAACAGGACCGGAACCAGAGCGAAGCCGATCACGATGACCAGAGTCAGTGCGTTAGCGCCCATTCGGATCCCGAAATTGCGCTCAGGGCTGTCGAGACCGAGGGTCTGGCAGAGGCTCCAGAGCGCATGCCGCAGGTGCGTGCCCAGAAAGGCGAGAGCCACAAGGTAGATGGCGACGAAGTACCACTCCTGGAAGGCGTAGTACAGGTTCGAGTAGAGCGCTCCGGCCTTGAGGGGAGTGGCGTCAATCGTCAGCGTTGTGAACTGGAGGATGTGGAAGACGATGAAAGCCAGCAGCAGGGTCCCACTGACCATCATCAGACGTGACTCCCAGGAACGGCCGATTCGCTTGGCCGGGAAGGCCGACGGTCGTGCCGCCCGGTTGCGTGCGTTCAACTGGACGACCCCGACGATGTGCACCGCGATCGCACCAAGCAGAACCGCTCGAACCGCCCAGATGATCCCCTCGTAGGGGACGAGTGGTTCCCCGAAGGTCCTCAGCCAGTGCGCGTACCAGTCAATTCTGGGTTCGGCGCCACCGGGACCGAACAGCGAGTTCAGGTTGCCGGCCATGTGCAGCACCAGATAGGCGACCAGCACCACCCCCGTAACGGCGACGATCGTCTTCTTGCCGATAGTGGAACGCCACATTTCAGCCACGGTGATCACCGTTTCGAGAGGTCATGCCGAGACTGGTTTCGAGGGAAAAGGGCACAACCTGAATCTTATGGGGTCGCGGGTGGCGGGGGTCAGTCCCGGGCGGTCACCCGGTCGAGTTCAACTGCAACCGGATGGTCGGCGCCCTGAATCACTGTGTAGACCATCGGTGGACCACCGAAGAATGTCGAAGACTCACCCTCACCGATATAAATCGCCGGGATGGTCGAGCCGTCCGGATTGTGGATCGAGACTTTCTGGCCCTTCTTAAAACCCTCGAATACGGGATCCGGCGGATCAACGGGATCGCCTCCGCCTTCCTGCTCGGCCCTGTGCCCCAATCTTGCCTTCCTGTGCTTGGTCATGGACCTAAGGTTAGGGGCTGCTGGCGAACGGCGCACGAGGTATCTCTTCCGGGAGTCACCAATAACACGGTGCCCCTGACCGATAATGGAGTCTGTGGACAATCCATCTGACTTCATCCACCTCTTCGAACCATCGCAGGGTGGGTCCGGCCGCACTCTGCTTCTCCTGCACGGTACCGGTGGAAGCGAACGCGACCTGATCCCGCTCGCAGAGGCGCTGGTGCCGGGTGCTGCGTTGCTCAGCCCCCGGGGAAAAGTTCTCGAAGGGGGTGTCGCGGCACGGTTCTTCCGCCGGCACGGTGAGGGCAATCTGGACCTGGACGACCTCGTTGAAAAAACTGACGAACTGGCCGGGTTTGTCCGGAACTCAGCCCGGGTTTACGGATTCGAGCTGGCGAAGCTGACCGCAATCGGATTCTCAAACGGAGCAAACATCGCAACCAGCCTGCTTCTGCGCCACCCCGATCTTCTGCAGGGCGCGGCGCTGCTCAGGCCGATGTTTTTCGACCTTCCCGGACCTCCAGCCGATCTGGCGGGAAGGCAGGTCCTGATCGCTGCCGGCGCGAACGATCCGTTGATCCCGACCGACCAGCCCGAGCGACTTGCCACACTGCTCGGGAGGCTGGGGGCTGCTGTCACCACCAACATTGCTCCGGGGGCGGGTCACGGGCTTGACCAGCAGGATCTTGAGCTCCTCCGCTCCTGGATTTGATCCGAAAAGATCCCCGCTGACAAGTCGGCTGGCAACTCTGGCCCGAGGGTGCCAAACTGTCCCGCCCGAGGAAAGAATGACAGGAGAAAAATGAGCGACGACGCGAGTAACTTCAGCCCGGAGACAATTGCCCTTCACACAGGCCAGGAACCCGACCCGACAACCAACGCGCGGGCGGTACCGATCTACCAGACGGTTTCCTACAACTTCAACGACGCCCAGCACGCACAGGACCTCTTCGCGCTGGCCGAGCCGGGGAACATCTACACCCGGATCATGAACCCGACCTGGAACGTGCTCGAGGAGCGCATCACCGCGCTTGAGGGCGGGGTCGCGGCTCTGGCGCTCGCCTCAGGGCAGGCAGCGGTCACATATGCGGTGATGAACGTCTGTCGGGCCGGGGACAACATCGTTGCGCTCTCGAACCTTTATGGCGGCACCTACAACCTCTTCGCCCACACTCTGCCCCAGTACGGCATCGAGGTCCGGTTCGTCGACGCCAACAAGCCGGAAGAGCTGGCCGCCCACGTCGATGAGAAAACGAAGATGGTCTTTGCCGAGACGATCGGCAACCCGCGACTGAATGTGGTCGACCTCGACGCCTGGTCCAAGGCCGCCCACAATCAGGGCCTGCCACTGGCTGTCGACAACACCGTGCCGACCCCGATCCTCTGCCGGGTGTTCGATCACGGCGCCGACATCGCGATCCATTCAGCGACCAAGTTCATCGGCGGTCACGGCACCTCAATCGGCGGCCTGATAGTCGATTCAGGCAAATTTGACTGGGCAGCGCATTCGGACCGCTACCCCGGGCTGACCAAGCCGGACCCCTCCTACCACGGAGTTGTCTGGACTGACGCAATGGGTCCGGCCGCTTATGTCGGTCGCGTTCGGACTGTTCTCCTCAGGAACATGGGTGCTGCGCTCTCGCCATTCAACGCCTTTCTGCTGCTTCAGGGAGTCGAGACGCTGCCGCTTCGCATGGAGCGCCACAGCGAGAACGCCCTGGCCGTGGCCGAGCACCTGAAGGGGCACGACTCAGTCAACTGGGTCGAGTACCCCGGGCTGCCGGACTCGGACCACGCGGAAGTCGCCGCGAGGATCCTCAAGGGCGGAAGCGGTGCCCTGGTCGCCTTCGGCATTGACGGTGGCAAGGACGCCGGGCGCAAGTTCATCGACTCGCTCGAGCTGTTCTCGCACCTGGCCAACATCGGCGACGCCAAGTCACTGGCGATCCATCCGGCCACGACCACCCATTCCCAGCTCGATGAAGGTGAGCTGGCCAGCGCTGGCGTCACCGACGACATGGTCCGTCTGTCAGTCGGCATCGAGAACATCGGCGACATCCTGGCCGACATCGACCAGGCGCTGGCCAAGGCCAGGTAGGAAGGGCGGTTTGCCTTCGGGCATCGGCCTTGTGAAAACCCGGCGGGCGGTCGTCTTCGATGGCGACCGTCCGCTGAAGCTCGGCTCGGGGGCGGAAGTCAATCGGGTCGAGGTCGCCTATGAAACCTACGGAGAGCTCAATGAAGAGCGCTCCAACGCGGTCTTCATCTGCCACGCTCTTTCCGGCGACGCGCACGCGGCCGGCATCCACGAGGGCGACGACCCGGACCGTCCCGGATGGTGGGACAACATCATCGGCCCGGGCAGACCGCTTGACACCGACCGCCTTTTCGTGATCTGCGCCAATGTGCTGGGAGGCTGCAGCGGCACAACCGGACCTTCCTCGACAGACCCCGACACCGGGCGACCATACGGGCTGCGATTCCCGCTGGTTCAGGTGCGGGATCTGGTCACCGTCCACCGGGCGCTGCTGGCCGAACTCGGTATCAACCGCCTGCTGGCGGCGGTCGGCGGCTCCCTCGGAGGCATGCAGGTGCTTCAGTGGGTGATCGACCACCCGGGCGAGATCGACGGTGCGCTGGTCATCGCAGCATCCGGAAGGCTCTCGGCCCAGAACATCGCTTTCTCCGCCGTGGCCCGCGAGGCGATCATGCGCGACCCGGACTTCAACGACGGCGACTGGTACGACACCGGCAAGCGGCCCGACAGCGGCCTCGGCCTGGCCCGGATGATCGGCC
The DNA here is from genome assembly GCA_903933815.1 of uncultured Solirubrobacterales bacterium. Lineage (GTDB taxonomy): Bacteria > Actinomycetota > Thermoleophilia > Solirubrobacterales > 70-9 > 67-14. The sequence continues at coordinate 20,894 of CAIZLN010000036.1, read as the reverse complement.
ACATCACCTACCTCTCCGAGCAGTCGATGCGGGAGAAGTTCGGCCGCCGGATCCAGGACGCCGAAGTCCCGCGATTCGGCTTCGACGTCGACTTCCAGGTCGAGAGCTACCTCCACTACCAGGGGCAGTCGTTCGTCGAGCGCTTCGACGCGAACAGCTACCTCTACCTCGGACGGGTCATGGACTATTTCGATCCGTTCCGGGATCCGGCTCGGGTCCAGCAGCAGATCGAGGCCGGTGACACCTCCTTCCTGGTGCTTTCTTTCGACTCCGACTGGCGCTTCTCCACGGCCCACTCAAAAGAGATCGCTGCCGAGCTGCGACTGGCCGGGGCGCCGGTCACCTTCCGCGAGATCGCCTCGACCCACGGCCACGACTCGTTCCTGTTCGCCATCCCCGAGTACCACGAAACGGTCACGGGGTTCATCGACCGGCTCGCATCTGAGCGCGGGATTGGGAGAGAGTCGGGATGAGACCCGACCTCGACATCGTCGCGGACATGATCGAGCCGGGCAGCCGGGTGCTGGACCTCGGCTGCGGTGACGGCGCCCTGCTGGAGACCCTGATTCACCAGAAGGACTGCAGCGCTCTCGGGATCGAGCGGGACCCGGACGGCTTCCACGCCTGCATCGCCCGCGGCGTGCCGGTCACCCAGGGTGACCTCGAGGCCGAGCTGCCGGAGATCGACTCCGGCGCTTTCGACGTTGCGATCCTCTCGCTTACCCTGCAGGCGGTCAGGCACCCGGACCGGGTACTTGCCGAGATGAACCGCCTTGCTCCTCGCCAGATCGTTTCCCTGCCCAACTTCGGTCACTGGACGCTGCGTTCGGGGCTCGCCTTCCGCGGCCGTATGCCGGTGACCTCGATTCTGCCTTACCAGTGGTACAACACGCCAAACATCCACCTCTGCACTCTGCGCGACTTCGAACAACTGACCGCTGACACGGGTATGAAGATCGTCCGCCGGGTGGTCCTGAGCGGAAGCGGCGAGGCCGAGAGTGGACCAGCGAAACTGTTTCCCAACCTGCTGGGCCAGGGAGCGGTCTACTCCCTCGGCGACTGAGTCGCCACCGTAAGGGGCGTTCGGATGCTTGGACACCTGCTTCGGGTCAGGATGAAAGGCGGGCGCTACGCAGGCCGGGGACCGGGGGCCGGGGACCGGGATACCGCCAACTCAAGGCTGAAGCGCGAGTCATCCATTGAATCCGACGAACCCCGCCTGATCCGTTTCAGGAAGGGGTGGGACCGTCTGCCGCACGGGCGATGACTTAGTCTCCGACACCTGCTCATGGGTATCCGGCACAGAGAACCGTCCGCTGCCACGCCCTTGGCCACCTTCGAGGGGCTCTCCCGCCCCTTCCTTTCGGAAGATGCCCCAAGCCGGGGCGCCCTGAACGTCGGGCATCCTGCTGGATCCGCAATTGAGGGCCTTTGCCTGTGAGCTCCCAGAGCCTGCTCATAGGGCTGTCTCTCGTTGTCATCCTTTCGATACTTGCCCGGCTGTTTGGAGACTGGGCGAGGTTGCCGGTGATCGTTCCCCTTCTGGCCATCGGGGTAATCGCAGGCGAATCGGTAACTGGAATAGTCGAGCCGGACAAGCTTCTCGGTGATTCCCTGTCGCCCTTCGTCCAGATCGTCGTTGCCCTGATCCTTTTTGAGGGTGCACTCGGGCTGAGGGTCAGTCAGTTTCCGAAGGAAATCAGGCCGGCAGTCCTGCGCCTTGTCACGCTGGGAGTCCTCATCACCTGGTCACTGGGGGCCCTCGGGGCGGTCGTATTCCTTGACCTGAGCACGACGATCGCAGTTCTGGTCGGCGCCATTTTGATCGTTTCCGGTCCGACGGTCGTGCTGCCCCTGCTCGCCTTCGTCAGACCCCCGGACCGGGTTCGGGCGATCCTCAAGTGGGAGGGGGTGGTCATGGATCCGATCGGAGCGCTCATCGCCGTGGTCGTATTTGCCGCCATCAGCACGGGGGGTGGGCTGGCCGCGTTCAGCATCGGGCAGCTTCTCCTGTCAGCCGTCGTCGGGGTCCTCTCCGGAATTATTTTTGCTCTTCTGTTGATGCCAATCCTTGCCTCTCACAGACTCTCCGGGCGAGACAAGGTAGCCATGACCTTGATGATGGTCGTCGCATCGTTCCTCGCCGCTGACATCGTCTTCCAGGACGCCGGGCTGGCTGCGGCTCTGGTTATGGGGATAGCCCTCGCCAACCAGTCGAAGGTGAATGTCACCTACATTGATGAGTTCAAGGAGACCCTGATCCCGATTCTCCTCGGGATCCTGTTCGTCCTCCTCGCCGCAAACATCGAAATCAGCGATGTGACCGGTCTCGGCCTCCCCGGTCTCGCCTTTGTCGCGTTCCTGGCGTTCCTGGTCAGGCCGCTGGCTGTCCTGACCACGATCGGACTTGCAGTCACCTGGAGAGAGCGCCTGCTGATGATGACCATGTCAGCCCGAGGCATCGTCGCTGCTGCGACCGCACCGGTGTTCGGGCTGGCGCTGGTCGAGCAGGGCGTCGAGGGTGCCGACAAGATCGTGCCCGTTGTCTTCCTGGTCATTGCCGGGACGGTCCTCTTCTCGTCGATCCTCAGTCCGTTCGTTGCGAAGCGTCTGGACATGATTGGAGAGAGCGACCCCTCGATGCTGGTTATCGGCTCTCCGGACTGGGCCATAGCGCTCGGCCAGACACTGCAGCAGGAGGGCACCCCGGTGAAGTTCTGGACACCGGACGCCGACCAGGCAAAAAAGATTGAGCAGGCGGGCCTTGATGTCTCATCGGACCCGATCGATCCTCGCGACCCGGGCAGCGGTGCCGACCTGGACGGGATTTCCCTGATCTTGATCGCGACCGGCAACGACGCCTTGAACCAGCTCTTCGCCCTCGACCTGAGTCATGCGCTCGAGCCCGATCAGGTCTATCGAGTTCCCGACTCAGAGGGTTCGCTGATGGTCGTCGCCAATCCCAGCCGCCTGATCAAGGCCGCAGTCGGGATCGACGAGATCGAGTCCCGGGTCGCGACCGGTGAGAAGTTCGTCATATTCGATTCAGACACCGAGATGCCGGTCGGAGCCGTCCCCCTGATGGTGGTCGAGACGACAAAGGCCCTCGACAGACCGGAAGTCTTCTTCTACTGCGACAGGCCGAAGTCACCCCGCCGCAGGACCCGACAGGTCGCGGCTCTGGTTCCTGTTCAGTCCTGACCCGGAGGCGGGGTCAACGGTGACCGGCCTGATTCTCAATCCCGGCCCCCCGGGCGCGACGGCCCCCTGCCGCGGTGCCCGCGCGAGCTCTCGTCGGGATGTTTCGGGACCCTGAGGCAAACCGACTCCGGGTCTCAATGAAATGGAGCCAGCCGGGATCGAACCGGCGACCTCCTGCTTGCAGAGCAGGCTACTTTGCTTCCAGACTGATTTTCCTGTCGATCTTCCTCAATTTGGTCTTCAGCTGACACGCTTTCTGGAAGGTCTATCGGTATGCGCCCGTTCCCGGAATCCGACCTGCCCGGGGAACGCCCGGGGTATGCTTACGATCTATCTACTTGGGGGATAGCGGGAAGGCACTTGGCCTTACCGCCTTCGTCGATCCGGGAAGGATCTTGATGGGACAGGCCAATCTTTGGAACAGGGGGACTCACCTGAACGGAGCGCCAGGGGTCTCCGGGCTCGGCGGCTTGGGATATCGGGTCCGGGGGTTGATGGTTGCGTTCCTCGCGGTCGGGGCAGCAGCGCTGGCGTTAGGGGTCTCAGCGGCCTCGGCCACCACCTGGAACCTGCCCGCTACCGACCTGTCGGCAGCCGGCCAGGGTGCCGGAGAGTCCGAGATAGCCATAGCGCCCGACGGCACAACCACCGTAGTCTGGCGGCGCGAAGCCGACGGCATGATCCAAGCCGCGACCCGGCCGGCCGGGTCGAGCACCTTCGGGGCGGTCCAGAACCTGTCGGACGCCGAGCTGTTGTCATACGGACCCGAGGTGGTAGTTGCGTCGGATGGAGAAACCACCGTCGTCTGGGGACAAAACGTCGGCGGCGGCGCTTTGGCAATCCAGTCCGCGACCCGGCCGGCCGGGTCGAGCACCTTCGGGGCGGTCCAGAACCTGGCAACCAACCAGGGTACGGGCCAACGCTCGCCCCGGGTGGCAGTAGCGCCCAGCGGAGAAACCACCGTCGTCTGGGTCGACGGCTCCGACACAGTCCAGTCCGTCACCCGGCCGGCTGGGTCGGACACCTTCGGGGCGGTCGTGCCCCTGTCGGCAGGCGGCGAGAACACCAGCCAACTCGAGGTGACAGTAGCGCCTGACGGGACGACTACCGTCGTTTGGAACCTCACCTTTTCCTGCAGCCTCGGCCCCGTATGCTTTGAGATCAAGGTCCGCACCCGGCCGGCTGGGTCGAGCACCTTCGGGGCGGCCCAGGACATATCACCAACCAGCGAGAGGGTCCTCAACCCCTACCTGGCAGTCGCGGCCGACGGGGCAACCACCGTCGTCTGGACCCTTTCCCGCGGCGATTGCGTCGTCGACATCTGCGAAACAGCCCAAGTCACGACCCGACCGGCCGGATCGAACACCTTCGGGCCGGTCCAGGACGTATCGCCAACCACCCTGGGCATCGTAATGACCAATGTTGCTGTAGCACCCGACGGGGCAACCACCGTCGTCTGGGCCCAGTTCATCGAGGACACCTTCATAATCCGTGCCCGTACCCGGCCAGCTCGCTCAAACACCTTCGGGACGATCGAAGACATCTCGGAGATCAGTAACCAGTCCAGGATCCAGATAGTTGCAGCCGCCGACGGGGCGATCACCGTCGTCTGGGAGTGGGAGGACGTCGCTATGGAAGATGCTCACACGGTCCAGGCCGCGTCGCGCCCGGCTGGAGCAAGTGCCTTCGGGGCGGTCACGAACCTCTCGGCAGCCGGAGCAACTCCCTCCAGATCCCGACTGGCCGTAGCGCTCGACGGGGCGGTCACCGCCGTCTGGGAACAGTTCGTCGAGGGCTCCAGCAGGATCCAGGCAGCAAGCAGCGACCCGCCGCCTGCCCCTCCCGCCAGGGTTGATGTCTCCTCGGTCAAGGCGAAGGTGACAAAGAAGTCGATTCTCATCACTTCCAGGGTCAAAGTGTCAGGGAAGGGGAGGATCTCCCAGCAGGCGACGACCGGCAACGGTCGAAAGACCAGGGTCTGGTGCAGGACCTCGAAGACCGCCGGGGCTCCCGGGACCTACGCGCTCAAGTGCCAACTCGGCAACAAGGGGCGAAAGGCCATTCGTAAAAAGGCCCTCAAGCTGATACTTCGCACCACCTTCACCCGGGCTGAAGGTTCGAAGGCCACGGCGAACCGCAAGCTGACAGTCAAGCGCAAGCGGTAGCAGCAAGGCCAGGCTCCGCCGTTGGATCTGAGGTGGAGCCAGCCGGGATCGAACCGGCGACCTCCTGCTTGCAAAGCAGGCGCTCTGCCAACTGAGCTATGGCCCCGCGCGGCCTTGCGACCGTCGGGCGATTGTATGGGTTGAGTGCCACTCCCCGACAGGTCCATCACGAACCCGCTCTCGGACCATGCCGGGTTGCGAAGCTTTACGCTGCGCTGTGGAGCTGATGTGACCTCACTGACCGACCCCCTGACACTTCCCTGTGGCCTCGTACTCCCCAACCGGCTGGGGCGGGCGGCAATGACCGAGGGGCTGGCCGACAGCCGCAACGACCCGACCGGACGGCATTTCCGCCTCTACTCAGCGAACGCTTCAGGCGGAGCGGGTCTGATCCTGACCGGAAACGCGATGGTCGATCGTCGTCATCTGGAACGGGCACGCAATGTGGTGATCGACTCCGAGACAAACCGGGCGATGCTGGAGCAGTGGGCCCGGGCGGCAGGGCCACGGGCGCTGGTCCAGATATCCCATCCGGGCCGCCAGACAACCCGGTTCGTCCAGCCTTGCCCGGTCTCTCCGTCAGGTGGACCCGCGGTCGACCTCGCCGGACTGTTCGCCCGGCCTCGGGCGCTTGTGGAAGAAGAGATCGTCGAGATCAGAACCCGCTTCATCACTGCCGCCAGAATCGTGGTCGAGGCAGGCTTTGCGGGAGTAGAGGTCCACGCCGCACACGGATACCTGCTGAGCAGTTTTCTCGACCCGAGCCAGAACCTCAGGACCGATCAATATGGCGGCGACATTGAAGGTCGGTCGAGGCTGCTTGTCGAAATCGTGAGCGAACTGAAGCGGGTGCTCCCCGAGCGAGCCGCCGTCGCCGTCAAGCTCGACGCCCGCGACGGTGACGAGGCCGACCTTGCCTGGCTGGGAAGGCGCCTCGGCCAGACGGGCTCAGACCTGCTTGAGGTATCAGGAGGCAGTTACGAGGCCCCGGCAATGCTCGGGCTGGAGGCGGACGGTTCCGAAATCCGGTCGGCCCATGAGTCACCGTTCTGGCAGGGTGCCGCCGCTGTCTCGGAATCCACCGATGTACCCGTGATGCTGACCGGCGGCTTCCGAACGAGGGACGGAATCGACCAGGCCCTGCACTCTGGTGTCGCGGCGATGGTCGGCGTCGGTCGGCCGCTGGCGGTTCGCCCGGAGCTGGCTGGCGAGCTACTGCGCGGGGAGACGGATCTCCTCGACCGGCCGGCCCCCAGAGTCGGCGGACCGGGAGCTGTGAAAAGGCTTTCGGGTGCGGCGGCAAACTCGGGCTGGCACCGCCTGCAGATGAAAAGAACCGCCGATGATTCGCCGCCCGACCTGAAGCTGGGTGCCTGGACTGCGGCGACGAACTACATCGCCGTCGATGCGCTCCTGGCAATGCGCGCCAGGCGTTCAAGGATGAAACTGGCAGCCCGGACCCGGCCCGCCGGCTGATCAGTCCCCGAAGTCGAAGTCCTTCGGCTCTTTCTGCTCGAACCAGAGCCTGTCGTGTTCGGGGGTCTCCTCAAGAAAGTCCGGTGTGCCTTCCAGCGGGTCGTCCTGATCGAAGAAATCTGAATCATCAGGAACCTCGGACCCGGGATCCGGTTCAGCCAAATCCGGGAGTTGATGTTCGTACTCCTCTTCGGGTGGGGCCATCGCTGCAATCTCGTCCTCGGGGGTTTCGAGCGCCCGGTCGAGTTCATCGGCGAGTCGGCTCTCACTGAGCAGGTCGATTTCATCCTCCTCAGCCATCGCTGCATCGACGTCGTAATGCTCGGTCGGCTGGCCGGCAAGATGCTGACGTTCACGCTCGAGGGCGTCTCCAGCGTCGCCACCGTCCGCCTCGGTCACCTCGTCGGGTTCAAGTGCGGCCGGGGGTGCCTCCCTCTCGGCTGCCGGCTGGGGCCGACTTTCCTCTTCCGGTGCGGGAACATCCGGCTCACCGACCTGAGGCCTTTCTTCAGGGCCATCCTTTTCGGCTGCCTCATGTTCAATGGCGGCCAGCTCGTCCCGCTTGGCCTCGAACACTTTGTCGAGCTGATCGCCTTCTCCGGCGGGAACCGTGATGGCTGAGCCGGGGCTGATCACCTGAGTTGTCGCCTCCGACTCAAACTGGGGCGCTTCAGCTGGGGGTTCCGTGGCGTCCGGCCGGTCGGCGGGGCCGAAGGCTTCGGCCTCGAGTCCGTCCACCTCGGATTCGTCAGCCCCATGTTGGCGCTTGAGCTCTAGATGCTCCCGGATGGCGTCGTCGAGGATTCCCATTCTGGCTCAGAAGGTGGTACTGGTAGTAAAGACTATGAGGTTTTCGGGCGGAACTGGCATGACCTCCCTCCTTTTGCACACGAAGGTTCCGTATCCTTTGCCGCCGCGGGGCTATAGCTCAGTTGGCAGAGCGCTTGGATCGCACCCAAGAGGTCGCCGGTTCGACTCCGGCTAGCTCCACCTTACGCCCTTCCTGATGTTCGTTGGAGATGGCTCTCGAGGCGGTCCATCAGTTCCTGCTGACCTTCGATGATGCGCTTGCGGGCTGTATCGGGAGCCACCCATTCAACCCGGTCAACCTCGGGAAAATCCATCTCTTTTCCTGACTTCGGGGGCCACTCGATGGTGACCGTGTTGCTCTTGGCCCTGGCTGGGTCAAGCTCACCTTCAAGCGCCCAGGCAGTCACCCGCTTGCCACTCTTCTGGCGGATCTGACCGAGCGGGATGGCCTCGGAGCCGGGCGGATCAAAGCCGGTCTCCTCGCGGAACTCCCGGCGGGCGGCGTCAAAGGCTGCCTCACCCTCGGTGTACTCACCTTTGGGTATCGACCAGCCGCGACGGCCCTTGCGGACCTTTTTCATCCACAGCGGTCCGCCCATGTGAGCGATCAGGACTTCGAGCCGGTTCTCCCGGAAACGGTAAAGAATCAGCCCGGCGCTTTTCTTCCTGCTGGCCATCTGAGTGAGGCTAGACGGCGGCGGCCCGGAGCGTTTGCTCAAAGCCGCCTGACCGACTGGCCGGAGGCGCCACCAGTTCCGGGGACAAAGACCCTGACGGGTCAGCCAGCGAGCTTGTCCAGAGCTTCGACCAGTTCCTTCGCCTTGACGACTCCCGGGGCCATGCCGAGCAGCTCTCCGTCGCGCAGGACCGCGAGGGTCGGGATCGAGCTGACCTGATACTTCGCGGCAAGCTGAGGCTCCTCATCCACGTTCACCTTTGCGAAGTGGTAATCGGGGCGGAGCTCGGCAGCCTTCTCGAACTGCGGCGCCATCTGGATGCAGGGCCCGCACCATGAAGCCCAGAAGTCAACGACTGTGAGGCCTTCCTGCCCGATGTACCCGTCGAACGCCGCGGTGGTGAGATTGGTCACTTCGGTTTTCTGTTCTGTTTCGCTCATTTGCTCTCCATTTGCTGTTTGAATCTATACTACTACACAACTGTATGATTGTAAACTATCAGCTTCGGACCGGGGGAGCTCCGAGCAGCGCCATGCGCTGATTCGAGTAGGCCACATCACCCGTCACCTCCTGGCCAAACCAGCCCGGGGGCGAGAACGTCCGGCTGGCCGACTCGGAATCGAACTCTACCTCGACAGTGAGCAGTCCCTCAAGCCGGTCGAGGTACACATCGAGCTCGGCGGTCAGACCACCCTCCAGATCAATCCGGTGGCGACGCTTGCGGACGCGCCAGCCTTCAGTCAGCGGCCAGAGTGCCTTGAACTGGTCTTCGGTAGCTGCGACCTCCGTCTCGTCGCGGACTTCGCCGTGACCCTTCTTCACCGTGAGGAAGCAGTGGCCGCCCTTCCTTCTGACCCGGATCTCGGTTGTTTCATCGGAAACCAGATAGCCCTGGTCGATGTCCTCGAAGGGATCACCCGGGCTGAAGGCAGGGGGCTCACTGACCAGGAACTTGCGCTCTATCTCGGCCGCCATCAGATCATCTTCCCACGGTCGGCTGCCCCGATCGATGCCCAGTTGAACGGGGCAGGGTCCCCGGTCTGCAATGCCTCAACTGCGGACTGGTCAAGTCCAAGTGAGCCAAGCAGCGCCGAGGCCACTTCGTGGGCCGAAAGGCCCGCTTCAAGCTGTTCCTCGAGGGTAACCGCACCGTGGCGCTTGGCAAGCCGGGCTCCATCTTCGCCGAGCATCAGCGGCACATGAGCCCAGGTCCGGGGCGATGTGAGGCCAAGCTGTTCATAGAGCCAGAGCTGGCGTCCGGTGGTTTCAAGCAGGTCGGCGCCGCGCACGACCTCGGTGATGCCCTGCCCGGCGTCGTCGACTGCGACCGCGAGGTTGTAGCCAAAGTCGCCGTCGTTCCTGCGAATGACGAAGTCGTCAACCCGACCGGTCACCCGGCCATGGAGACTGTCCTCGAACTCGAACGGTGCGGCTTCGGCGCGCACCCTGAGCGCAGGAGGCCGACCCGTCTCCCGGCGCTCTTCGAGCTCGGACGGGCTGAGAGTGGCGCAGGTTCCGGGGTAGGCGCCCTCGGGCAGCTCACCATGAGGGGCGGAAGCGGCCTCACGGATCTCGGCCCGGGTGCAGAAGCACTCGTAAACGAGACCCTCGGACCGGAGCCGTTCGATCGCCTCGGCGTAGAGGTCGTACCGCTCGCTCTGGCGGACCGGCTCGCCATCCCAGTTGATCCCGATCAGTCGCAGTTCCTCAAGCTGGACCTCGACCCACTTCTCTCGCGACCGGCCGGAGTCGAGGTCCTCGATCCTGAGCAGGAACTCCGATCCTGAGGACCGGGCCGACAGCCATGCGAGCAGGGCCGTGCGCAGGTTGCCGAGATGGAGAGGGCCGGTCGGCGACGGCGCGTACCGGCCGCGGGGGCGATCGGCCGCTCGACCTGCGCCCGTCGTCGGGCCTGCGTCCGGGCTCGCTGCCGGACTCAACCGACCGCTCTCCTGAGGGCCGGGGCGAGGTCGCCGCTATGGCCGACCTCTATGGACTCGAGGCCGAGCCAACTCGCGAGAAGCTCCAGCTCGGTAGCGAGTTCCGTCGCGGTCTCCGGTGGAGCGCTCTCTTCGGCGAAGGCCGCGTGAGCCCGCAGGACGGAGGCCTCACGATCGGCCTTGAGGTCGACCCGGGCGACCAGGGCCTCGTTCAGAAGGAACGGCAGCACGTAGTAGCCGTGGCGTCGCTTGTGTTTCGGGGTGTAGATCTCGATCCGGTAATGAAAGCCAAAGAGGCTCTCGGTCCGGGCCCGCTCGAAGACGAGCGGATCGAAGGGGGACAGCAGTGCGCGACCCTCGACCCGTCGTGGCCGGCGGGCGTCGGCGTGGAGGAACGCAGCTGCGCGGAACGCCTCGCTATGCACCGGGAGCAGGCGGCCGCGGTCAACCAGCGCTTCGACCGCAAGCCTTGACTCGGCCGCCGGCAGCCGGAAGTAGTCACGCAGGCAGGAAAGGGTGCCGATGCCATGGGCGCGGGCGGAGATCTCGATCAGTGACTCGACCGCTTCTTCGTCGGTGAGGTCAGGGGCCGCCAGAACCTCCGGGGGCAGGACCCGCTCGTTGAGGTCGTAGCGACGCTCGAACTGCGAGGTGCGTGAGGCCGCGGTGATCCGGCCGGACCAGAACAGGTATTCGAGGGCGCTCTTGACCGGGGGCCAGTTCCAGCCCCAGTCGCTCTTGTCTGGCACATGCCCCGGGTCGATCTCGCGTCCGATCTCGGTCGCGGTAGCCGGGCCGGACTGCGCGACCTGATCGAGCACCGCCTCGAGCAGGTCGGTCTGCCCGGCGGCGGCCCTGACGGTGCGCCAGGCCTCGCGGTCGGCCCTCGCCATTCGCCAGCGCAACAGGCGGTGAGTTGCAGGAGGGACCAGGGACGCCTCGTGGGCCCAGTACTCGACCAGCTTGCGCGGGCTCTTGCCGGAAGCCCGGGCGATCAGACCGGGGTCGTACGGACCGGAGCGCGAGTAGAGCGGCATCAGGTGGGCCCGGGCCAGCACATTCACCGAGTCGATCTGGATCAGCCCGGTGTGTCGGACCATGCGGTCGAGGTGCTTCATCGTGACCTTGCCGGCGGGTCGGGCGGAACCGAACCCCTGCGCTGTCAGGGCGATCCGCCTGGCTTGGGTGGCAGTGATCGTTACTGGGGTCGCGGTCTTCACCTCCACATCATTACCCGGCTCCTCAGCTGCGTTCCCTGCGGGTCCGTGCCGAGTCGGGCGGCAGTTGGTCCGAAACTCGTTTCAGCAACCGGTTGTCCGGGGATTTTCCGGCGGCATCCGGCGGTTCGTGGCAAGATATGGCTGTGAGTGGGAGCGAAGCAAGCGTCGCCAAGGCGAGGCGCAATGTGACGATCACCGCGGCGATCGCCGGTCTGGCTGGTCTGCTGTTCGGCTACGACACCGGCATCATCGCCGGCGCGTTGCTGACTATCACCCCGGAGTTCGGACTCAACAGCCTGCAGGCCGGAATGGTTGTCGGTGCGGTCCCGATAGGAGCGGTCGGAGGCGCCTGGTTCGCCAGTCGGGGGGCTGACAGGTACGGCCGCCGCTCGCTGATTTTGCTGTCGGCTGCGATCTTCATCGTCGGCGCAATCGGATCGGCCGTGGCCGCCGACTCCTTCATTCTGATCGTCTCGCGTGTGGTGATCGGTCTCGGTATCGGGGTTGCCTCAGCGGTCACGCCGGTCTACATAAGTGAGGTCGCTCCGTCCGAGATGCGAGGCAGCCTTGTTACTTTTTTCCAGCTTGCCGTCACAGTCGGCATTCTGGCCGCCTATCTGGTCGGCTATGCCTTCACCGACGTCAACGAAGGCTGGCGCTGGATGCTCGGCCTCGGTGCTGTCCCGGCGCTGATTCTTGCTGTCGGGATTGTCAGGCTGCCCCGTAGCCCTCGCTGGCTGATGATGCAGGGCGACGAGCAGGGTGCCAGGGCTGCCCTGGAAAGGGTGCGGCCTGCCGGCACCGAGGCGATCGACCTCGAGATCCAGGAAATCCAGTCCACAACCAGTCCCGACACCAGCCGGTGGAAAGACCTCAGGCAGCCCGCCGTCAAGGCCGCCCTCCTGGTCGGCATAGGTCTGGCCATCCTCCAGCAGATCACCGGGATCAACACCGTCATCTACTACGCGCCAACGATCATCCAGAGCACCGGGATCGACTCAGCCGGATCGGCAATCCTGGCTTCACTGGGCGTAGGCATCATCAACGTTCTCATGACAGTGGTCGCCCTGCGGCTGCTTGACCAGGTGGGGCGTCGTACCCTGCTTTTCATCGGCGTTTCCGGGATGTCGCTGTCTCTGTTTGCGCTTGGGGTCGCCTTCGTCAGCGGTATGCCGGAAACTGTCTCCACCCTGCTGGCGATCGGCAGCCTGATGCTGTTTGTCTCCTCATTCGCGATCAGCCTCGGGCCGATCTTCTGGCTACTCAATGCCGAAATCTACCCGCTGTCGGTGCGCGGAAAAGCCGCTGCGGCAGGAACCATGACCAACTGGTTCTTCAACTTCCTCGTTTCGCTCACCTTCCTCGGCCTGATCGAACTGCTGACCGAAACCGGGGCCTTCTGGTTCTACGGAACAATCGGACTGGTCACCCTCTGGTTCTGCTGGAAGTTCGTGCCGGAAACAAAGGGCAAGACGCTCGAGCAGATTGACGCGATCTTCGAACGTCGCGCGAAGAACTGAACCGACAGTCAGTCGGGCCGGGCTTCGGCCTCGTCTGGTCCTAGACTGCGGGAATGGCAGCCTCCCCCGCAACGCCTCCACCTGAGCCACCGGTTTCGATTCGCGAGTTTCGAACAGAAGATGCCGAGGCCGTGCATCGCTGGTTCAACAACCCGGAGGCGACAAAGACCCTGATGGAAGAGCGAGAGAGCTTTTCCTTCGAGCAGGCCCGCGGGTGGACTGAATCCGCCATTCGCAACGACGGTGAAGACCGCAAGTACGCGATCGTGGTTCCCGGGATTGAGCAGCCGGTCGGGTTCACCGCGCTATACGGCCTGTTCCGCCAGACGGCTCCTGAGCTCGGCTGCCTCATCGGCGATGAGGTTAGGGGGCGCGGCGTGGGGCGCTGGGCGGAGCGACTGACCGTCACCAAGGCCTTCGAGGAGTTCGGGGCCCACCGTATCTACGGCCGAATTCCTGCCTTCAACGCCGCAGCAAAGAAGGTCGTGACCGCCCAGGGCTGGCAGTACGAAGGCACCATGCCCGGCCACATCAAGCGAGGCGGCGAGTTGATCGACTGCGAAATCTGGGGTGCTTCTCCGGAGCAGTTCTTCGCGGCCATCGCCGAGTGGTGAGTTCGAGGCAGTGAGCACAACAGGAACCCCCCGATACCAGGCGCGGCTGGTCCAGGATGGCGGAGCCGCGGCATCGGCCGATGACGACTTCTTCCGCTGTGAGGCGTTCCTCGGCGCAGAGAGCGTCACACATTCACTGGTGATCGAAGGTGATGCCGGCGGACTCGTGACACCGCTGATCGTGAGGGACATCCCGGGGGGCGGCATCGATGCGACGTCCCCTTATGGATACCCGGGTTTCAGTTGCACGGGTGAGCTTTCCGGCCTTCCGCTGGATCGTCAGTCGATCGACTTCAGCGCGACCGGCCTGGTGTCGGCCTTCATCCGCCACAGCCTGTCTGAACCACCGCTGGCCGGAGCCCGGCCCCGCAACCTCTGCCTGCTGGCTGATCCCGCCAGGGAGGCAAAGAGCCGCATGAGCGATCGTCAGCAGATCCGGAAGAATGAGCGCCGCGGTTACTCGATCGAGGTCACCCCCGGGCCCGAGACCGAAGCTGAGCTGAAGGCCGATTTCCTGGCTGCCTACACCCAGACCATGCACCGGACCCGGGCGGCGGATCGCTACTACTTCTCCGCCATGTACTTCGACGCTGTGCTCAGCTCGACGCGCACCTGGCTGTTGGTCGCCCGCGAGCCGGAGGGAGCGGTCGCGGCCGCCTCGATTGCCGCAGCCTCCGACGGGCTGCTTCACTACTACCTCTCCGGCACAGCCGATGACTTCCTCCGTGACTCACCGATGAAGAACCTGCTCGCCGGCATGATCGAGTTCGCTGGCGAGATGCAGATGCCCCTCAACCTCGGGGGCGGGATCGTCCCGGGGGACCGTCTGGAGGAGTTCAAGCGTGGCTTCGCAAACCGGGAGGAGCAGTGGTTCACCTCGGAGCTGGTCTGCGACCGGAGCGCCTACATGAACCTCTGTGTCGCGGCGGACGCTGACCCGGACGGCGACTTCTTCCCCGCCTACCGGGCCTGAGCCAGGGCCACCCTACTGGCCAAAAGCCGGAACTCCGGCTTGGAAACCCGTCTTTGGTGGTCGGCTGGGCGGGCGGTTGCTCGGACCGGAGCGGGTCACCCGACGGTGGGAGCAATCCGGTCCGGTCGGTGACCGCGCCAGGGCCGGGCGGCGCGCAGGGCGCCAAGCACCGCCCGGGTGGCTGGTGCCTTGTTGAGTGCGTAAAAATGGATTCCCGGCGCTCCTGCGGCAAGCAGCTCGGCGCTCTGCTGCGCTGCATAAGCCACTCCCAGATTGAACTCGGCCTCGGGATCTCCCTCCGCCGCCAGCATGGCCGACTCGAGTTCCGGGGGGATGCTGGAGTTGCAGAGCTCGCAGATGCGGCGGGTATGGGCGAAGCCGGTAACCGGAATGATGCCAGCGATTATCGGTACCTCGATCCCCTTTGCCCTGGCCGCTTCGACGAAGTCGAAGTAAACCCGGTTGTCGAAAAAGAGCTGGGTGATGAGGAACTCTGCTCCTGCCTCAACCTTGGTCTTCAGGTAGTCAAGGTCCGTGTCGAGGTCCGGTGCCTCGGGGTGGACCTCCGGAAAGCAGGCCCCTCCGATCGCAAAGTCGTACTCGGAGCGGATGAACGCGGTCAGTTCGGCAGCGCTTCCGAAGCCGCCTTCGGGCTGGACAAAAGTGGTTTCGCCACGCGGTGGGTCCCCCCTCAGGGCAAAAATGTTGTCGACCTCCAGAGCTCTGAGGCGGTCGAGCGTTTCGGCCAGCCCTTCGCGGGACTCGCCGACGCAGCTCAGGTGGGCCACAACCTCAAGACCGACCTCTTCCTTGAGCGCCCGGGTTATGTCAACCGTGCCTTCCCGGGTAGAACCCCCGGCACCGTAGGTGACCGAAACGAAGTCGAGATCAAACTTGGCCAGTTCGCGGGCGGTTTCAAGCAGACCGAGTCGGCCCTGTTCGGTCTTTGCGGGAAAGAACTCGACCGAAAACACCGGACGGTGTGAATTGAGGATCTCGCTGATTCGCATTGCCAGAAGCGTAGAGAAGCAGCGGTCTTCAGTCGGGGGCGAGGCCGTGGCCGGTCACGGTCAACCGGATCGTCTTCAACAGAATCTTCAGATCCAGAACAGGCGAACGGCGGTCCACGTACTCGACGTCGAGTTCAATCCGGTCTTCCCACGGAATGCCTGCCCGGCCCTGAACCTGCGCCCAGCCGGTGATTCCCGGACGGACTTCATGGCGACGCTTCTGATGATCCGTGTAGTCGGCGACCTGCGCCGGGATCGTCGGTCGGGGGCCGACCAGTGCCATCTCGCCGCGAAGCACGTTGATCAGATTGGGCAGCTCATCCAGAGATGTCCGTCGGAGCCAGCGACCGATTCTCGTGACCCTCGGGTCGTCCCGCCCGACAATCGTGCCGACCCCGACCGGATCCGATCCGTGAACCATGGTCCGGAGCTTGAGCATCTGGAACTCGGTTCCGTGAAGGCCCACCCGGGTCTGCCGGTAGATCGCCTTGCCCCCTCCTTCGAGGTGGATCAGGACCACTGCCGCAAGCATCAGCGGCGCACTCAAGACCATCGCCACCACAGCGCCGACCACGTCAAGTGTGCGACTCACCTTGTGCCCACGGCTTTCTCCCAGTATCCGGGAGGGCCCTTGCGCCAGCGGTCCCAGAACCCGAGTGCGATCGAGAAGGTGACGAGCAGGTAATAGCGGCAGATGCGGAAGGGGAGGATCGGAACCCACCGGCCGACGATTGCCGCAAGAAGAACCAGCAGCTGGAGCGCAAAGGTCACTCTGTACACCGGCCCCTGGCCAAGCAGGGCAGCGTTGGCAAGAAAGGCCACCAGGTGAAAGGCGGGACTCAGGTAGCGGAGAAGCCGGTGGGAGGCGATCTCGAAAAAGTAGAGCGGGCTGTAGCCACGGATGTCGGTCATACCTTCGTTGAAGACGATGTCCCAGAGGCCGATCATCATGCGCCGCTTGCGGGCCAGTTCGCCTTCGAGGCCGGGCACCACCTTCTCTTCGGCCCTGGCTTTCGGGCAGTACAGGGAAAATGATCCCTGCTTGGCGAGTGCGAAAGGAAAGGAGAGGTCATGGCTGCCTGACGGCTCCAGCGGAATGTACTGGTCGGCGCGTACCGCGTAGATCGCCCCATTGCCGGCAGTTACGCCGGCCAGCCCGGACTCGAGTTCGCGCACCCTCATTTCGTACCGCCAGTAGGCCCCTTCGAGGTTGCCACCGTCTGGCCCGACGAAACGCACCTGGCCACAGACATAGCCAACCCTTGGGTCACGGAAAGGCTCAAGCAGCTCGGTCAGTGCGGAGGACTCCCAGACGGAGTTGGCGTCCGAGAAGGCGAGCAGATCACCCTCGGCTGCTGCGGCTGCGGCATTCTGGGCGGGAATCTTCCCACCGCGTGGCAGGTCGAGGACGAGGTCGGCTCCTGCCTCCCGGGCAACTCTCACGGTCGCGTCACTGGAGCCGTCCGAAGCCACGATCACCTGAAGGCGCTCGCGCGGGTACTCGAGTGCGAGAGCGTTCAGAACCTTGGCTTCGATCACCTCCTCTTCGTCATACGCTGCGATGATCAGCGAGACCATCGGCAGCGGGCCGTCTTCTGCTTCCGGATCATCCGCCGTCATCGAGGGGAAACTGCCGACCCTCTCACCCCGGACCTCGCCCGCCCTGCTGCCGGCGCCCAGTCCCGAGAGGATCCCGAGGGCGATCGGGTAGCCGATGTGGGTGTAAACGAGGAAGGCGACCGAAAGCCAGAAGAGGAACTCGACATAGAGAGTCACGCACCGACCTCCCGGTAGAGGCGAATCGTGCTCCGGGCAATTTCAGGCCAGGAATACGGTCCGGCCGCTGCCGCTGCTGCCCCGCTCTCCAGCCGGTGTCTGGCTTCGTCATCTCCGGTCAGATCATTCAGAGCAGCTGCGAGGCCTGCCGGATCGTCGGGTGGTACCAACATTGCGGCATCGTGCTTCCGTGCGACTTCGCCAAATCCACCGATGTCCGAGAGGACCATCGCCTTGCCGAAGGCGAGGCCCGTGTAGAGCACCCCGGACTGCTCGATATCGCGATAGGGCAGAGCCAGTACTGCGGCGGCCCTCATGATCGCGGGAATCTCGCGGTCCTCGATGAAACGCGGCAGCCACCTGACTCGCCCGGGCAGCCGGCGGCTTCGCTCGATCAGGTCGTCGATCTCCATCCTGGGGTTTCCTACGATCCAGAGCTCGGCTCCTTCAACGGCGGAGAATGCTTCGAGCAAGGTGTCGATCCCCTTATAGGGACGCATCAGGCCGAAGAACAGGATGACCGGGCCCTCCGCCCCTTCGAGCTCAGGAGGCAGCGGGGCTTCATCAGGGAGCCGAGTCAGGTAATCGAAAGCACCGTGAGGGATGACCCGCACCCGATCGGCTGGCAGCCCGATCAGATCGCGCAGCCGGCTGGCTCCGTTCTCGGAGTGTGCGATCACTGCGTCCATCGAGTCAAATGTTCGCTGGGCATTTGTCAACTCGAGCCATTTTGGCCGGGGGGAGGCGATGTAGTGCGCGGTCATCACCTTCGGGCGCTTGTCCCGGACAAGGAGATTGTCGAGCGCCGGCATGGTCAGCCACTGAAAGTGGGTGATGTCTCCGTCGAGCTGGGAGCGCAGGCGCATCATGTCGGGCAGGTGCTCGGCCAGCTTCAACGGCAGGCGGCCGGGCGCCTGCAGACCACGGGCGGATGTGCGGCGGTAGAAGGACTCGGTGACGTCGTAGCCCTCTGGCTCAGGCACCGGGCCGTAGAGGAACTTCGAGGTGATCAGTTCCACCTCCGCGCCCGCAGCGGCGAGTGCCCCGGCCAGGGCCCGGTCGTAAGGAGGCGTAAATGCCGAGGGGTCGACAAGCTTCACCCGCATCCCCTGATTATCGTGGGCGAGGGTGGACATCGATCTCACATACTGCGTGGTCAACAACGACGGGCGCGATTATCTGCTTGAGTGTCTGGCTGCGATTGAGAGGAATCGCGCTGCCAAGCTGAATTCCGAGGTTCTGGTGCTGGATAATTTCTCCGGCGACGGATCGGTGGAAGCCGTGCAGAAAAGCTTCCCCGGGGTCGAGGTGATCGCGCAATCATCCAAGGCCGGCAAGGCGGCCAACGACACGACGCTGCTGAAGCGTGCCCGCGGGCGCTACTGCCTGCTGCTCAACGAGGACTCCGAGGTAAGGGCCGGAACGGTCGAAGCCCTGATCGAAGCACTCGAGTCCGACCCCGGTGCCGGGGCGGCCGGGGCACAGCTCTTCGACGGCGACGGCAACCCGTACGCCTGCGCCTGGAAGTTCCCGGGGGTGAAAACGGCGCTGGTCGGGGCTGCGTTCCTGCACTCACGCCTGACCGTTCAAAGCGGTGGCGATGAGACCACCCGGGTCAACTGGGTGCAGTCGAGCGCACTGATGGTCCGACGCAAAGCGGCTGAACAGGTTGACTGGCTCGACGAGGGCTTCTTCGTCTACTACGACGAGTGCGACTTCTGCAGACGCCTGGCCGATGCCGGCTGGCGCACGCTGTATGTGCCGTCCGCCGAGGCCGTCCACCACGACCAGCTCGCAACCGACCTTTCCGCAGGCCTGCCGCGCATCGTCGAGTTCCACCGAAACCGTGACCTCTACATGAAAAAACACGGCTCGGCGTCTGCCGCATTGGCTGTTCGTCTGCTCACGGCCTGGGCCTACTTCTGGCGAACGGTCGCCTCGGTAGCGATCCCGAACGCACCAACCCGCGTCTACTGGGCCCACACACGCCAGGCCCTGCTCCCCGCCAGAGGAGAGAGCATCCGCGACCGGGTCATGGCAGCAGCCGCAACAGACAGGTAGCCCGGAAGGCCCTGCCGCGCCCGTGGCCTCCCGCTCGCACTTCAGTTGTTTCGCATGTCCTCGTTCATCTGTTCAACTTCATAGACCTCCGAGAGGCCCTGCCTGGAACCGGCCTCGGCCTCCTGGACCCGGGCCGCCTGGATCCGTGCAGCGAGCTCACGCGGCCGCGCGAGCAACTTCACGTACTCCCACTCCGTCCGGCTGAAGAACCCGGTAGTGACCATCGCGGCCGGCACTGCGGCTATCAGCAGGAGCCGGATCGCCAAGGCACCGAGGCCATCGTCGGGCACGAAAACGAGCCCGATCGTGATCATCGCTCCGGCCGAGCCGATCACCTTGACCAGCCTCATCCATTCGTAGGGCACCGGGAAGAGCCGCTGGGTGAAGAAGTACATGAGGACCAGCACTACGGCGTAGGAAATGACCAGTGAGACGCCGGCGCCGACGATCCCCCAGATCGGGACCAGCAGCAGGTTGAGGCCTATGTTCACCCCTACGCCGGCCAGCGTCGCGGGAAAGTTGAACTCGGTGCGCCCGGTGCGGCCGAGCACCACCAGCAGGACCATGTAGAGCGCGTAAAGCGCGGTGCCGGCGGCGACCGGGCCGACTGCCTCCTGGGCATCGAAGAACTCGGGCGCAGCAAAGATCCTGACGATCCACGGTGCGGTCAGCCAGATCGAAGTGACAACGCCAGCCATGATCACCACGAACCAGGTGACCACCGCAGAGTAGGCATTGCGGGCTTCATCGTCGTCGATAATCGAATAGGCCAGCGGCGGAAAAGCCAGCTGGAACCCGCGGACCAGAACATTGACGGACTGGGAGATTTTGACGGCCAGCGAGTACAGCCCGGCCTCGGCGAGGCCGAGCGAGCGAGCGATGATGATCCGGTCTACGAAGCTGAGTGAGTAGAGCGAAAGTTCGGCCGGCATGGTTGGCAGCCCGAAGCGCATCATCCTTCTGAACAGCGGCCGGTCCACCAGCAGTGAGAGCCGCCGCCGGTGGTAGAAGATCAGCCCGAGCACGATCGCCGCTCCTGATCCATAGCTGCCGAGCAGGAGGCCAACCGCGCCGAGGTCGAGCACCACGACCAGGACGATCGTGACCGGGATCGTGATCAGGACCGAGAGCATGGTCACCGTGAAAAAGGCGGTCGCCCGTTCGTCCAGCCGGAAGAGGGTGAGCAGATACTCCGACAGGGTGAGCACCCACAGACCCGCAATCGCAACCCGGGCGAGTTCTGTCTCGGTGGTGCCGAGCAGCAGCCCGGAGATCGGCCCGGCGAAAGGCATCAGCAAAACGGCGGCAAGGGTGCCGGCCCAGAAGAGCGAGGCAAACGAAGTGGCCACTACTTTCCCGGGCACCTCGTCCGTCTTGTAATAGAAGCGCAGCAGGGCTTCGATCACCCCGAGGCGGATCACGATGCTGATCGCGACCACGGCGGCGAACAT
>CAIZLN010000035.1 GCA_903933815.1 uncultured Solirubrobacterales bacterium | reverse complement strand
GGTGATTCTCACGCAATGCAGTGGGGTCCGGGATTGATCAAGCTCGCGGAGCGAAAAAACTGGCAGGTGACTGCATTGACCCGGGCGAGTTGCTCGGCAGCCCTGGTAAAGCAGGACCCCGGCTGCGACCTCTGGCGAAGGAACAGCCTCGAACGGATCAGCAGAATGAAGAAAGGCCTGGTCGTTGTCGCTTCCGCCGCCAACTACGATGCCTACACGATCTCCCCGGGGGGCTATGAACTCGATCGGGAGTCAAGCCAGCCATTGCTGGTCGACGGGATGGTGAAGACCCTCCGCAGACTGCGCGCAGGCTCCTGGAGGACCGTTCTGATCAGGGATCAGTCCGTCGCCCCGTTCAATGTGACCCGCTGCCTGAGGGAAAACCGGCGTACCCCTGGCCGCTGCGGATTCCAACCGGATCAGAGCAGTTCGTATTCATACGATTATGTCGCCGCACGCCAGGTTGCTGGAGTCGCGATCATTGATCCGAGGCGGCTTCTCTGCCCACGGGACTGGTGCCATCCGGTCATCCGGAACAAGCTTGTCTACCGCAACCAGGAACACCTGAGTGCCACCTTTGCCCGCTCCACGGAGGGATGGCTGGGACGCAGTCTGGGCGACCCCTGGGAGTAGGCGAACGCCCCAGGGGGCGGTTCGTCTCCTGGTCGGGTTGCGGCCGGGTGGTTACTCGGTCGGAGCGACCGAGATAACGCGTCCGCGACGACCGGGCTTGAACTCAACGGTTCCCGTCCTGGTCGCAAAAATGCTGTGATCCTTGCCGAGGCCGGTGCCGTCACCAGGCCAGAAGCGTGTACCGCGCTGGCGGACGATGATCTCGCCGCCGTTCACGTTCTGTCCGGCGAAAACCTTGACCCCGAGCATCTTGGGGTTTGAGTCGCGACCGTTCCTGGAAGAACCGAGACCTTTCTTATGCGCCATCAGTGTCCTCCTTCTCGGCCGCCGGGGCCTTGTCTTCAGTTATTTCGGAAGCCTTGGGCTTCGCTGCTGCCTTGGGCTTCGCTGCTGCCTTGGGCTTCGCTGCTGCCTTGGGCTTCGCTGCTGCCTTGGGCTTGGCGGCTGCCTTCGGCTTCGCGGCTGCCTTGGGCTTCGCGGCTGCCTTTGATTCGGCCTTTTCCTCTGCCGGCTTCTTCGCGGCAGGCTTGCTGGCTGCCGGCTTCTTTGTCGGCGCCTCGACTGCGGCTTCTGCCTTCGCCTCGGAACCTTCAGCCTTGGCGGCATCCTTCTTCGGGGCGGCCTTCTTCTTTGTTCCGCCGCCCAGCGAGGTGACCTCAAGTCTGGTCAGTTCGGCCCGATGGCCAGCTCGACGGCTGTAGCCCTTCTTGGCCTTGTACTTGAACACCTTGATCTTGTCGCCGCGCAGGTGCCCGGTTACCGTCGCCTCAACCTTGATCTTCTCGAGCTCGTCTGCTTTGACTACAAAGCTGTCACCGCTGACCAGCACAGGTCGCAGGGCGACCTTGTCGCCCTGCTCTGCCTCCAGGCGGTCGACGACGAGCACTGTGCCCTCTTCAACCCGGTACTGCTTGCCACCACTTTCTACAACCGCATACATAGTCGAACTCACAAATCCTTGTCTGGAAGGTCAGCTTCCGGCGTTACTGTCGGGACCACGCCCACGCCTGCGTCGTCCGCGCCTCAGGCCGAACCGCCGGGAGTTTACCGACTTCGCCGCCTCGGGCTGATCAGCCCCGGCCGGAGCCGGCTTTGCCGACGGATCATCCGCGGGCGGCTCAGCCTCCCGGCTGGCCGGACTCACTGGATCGGCTGGCTCAGCAGCACCCCTCGAGAGTCTCTCACTCTCGCCGGGTGAGACTTCCTTCCCGGGAGGTAAGCCCTGCTTGCCGGTCGATGCTTTCCCGGGAGACGCTCCAGGAGGGTCATCACCCTCCTCGGCTTCTGTAGCTGCGGCCGGGGTGGCACCCTGATGCCCGTTCTTCGACCGGTTCCGGCCGCCACGACTGCCGCGCCCACCGCCAGAGCGGCTTGAGGGTTCCGCCTTCTTCGGCTGGCTGCGCTCGGGCTGTTCGGCATCAGGCAGGAGCGACGCAATGGCCGAGGCGCGCTCAACCGACTCGATCCTGATCATGCGTCTCTCGCCAACCCAGTCGGCGGCTCCGGTGACGCTGATGATGTAGGAGTCGATCCGGGCAATCGCGTCATCGGCGTTGTACATGTGTGGCTCTTCGATCGTCACCAGAACCTCTTCCTCCGGCCTGAAGGGCAGAGCGCGCTCCTCAATGCTCTTCCGGTTCCCCGACTCGATCAGCTCAAAGTTGCTGATGGGCAGGGCCTCACCTCCCTCGAAGTGAAACTGCTTCCCGGTCTCCTGCTCGAGTTCGAGCAGCCCGCTATCGGCGTGGTTCAGCAAGGCTGCCACCTTCGGGTTGACGCGGATCAGGAAGGCTTCGCTGGCTTCGTCTTCAGCGGCGAATTCGCGCATCTTGCGCAGCCCCTCCAAAGCAACGGTCTGGGCCGAGAGCACTACACCCTCGCCCTCGCAGGTCGGGCACTTGACCGTGAGGATCTCGCGCACGCCGTCAGTGATGTTCTGGCGGGTCATCTCGACCAGCCCAAGCGGTGAGATCTCGACGAGATAGCTCTTCGATTTGTCGGCATCAAGTGCTGAGCGCAGGGTGCCGAGCACCTTGTCCCGGTTCTTGCCCCGAGCCATGTCAATGAAGTCGATCACGATGATCCCACCGATATCACGCAGCCTCAGTTGCCGGACGACCTCGGAAGCAGCCTCGGTGTTGACCCTCGTGATCGTCTCTTCAAGGCCACCCTTGCCGCGGCCGGTAAACGAACCCGAGTTGACGTCGATGACCGTCAATGCCTCGGTGTAATCGATTATCAGGTAGCCGCCTGACGGAAGGTCAATCCTGTGTCCGAGGGTGGACTGGATTGCCCTTTCGATGTCCCACTTTTCAAAGAGCGGCTTGCTGCCCTCGTAGAGCTCAACGCCATCAACCAGCTCCGGTGCCGTGCGCTGAAAGAAACTGGTGACCCGGTCGAACTGCTTCGGATCGTCAATGACCGCCTTGTCGAACTCGTTGAGAAAGACGTCACGCAGCACCCGCACCGGCAGGTCCTGCTCCTGAAAGACCAGCGAAGGAGCCTTGACTCCCTGCTTTCGGTTGTCCAGCACGTCGCCGAGCCGGTGGAGATAGGCAATCTCGCGCACGAAGTCGGTCTTCTTGGCACCGTGAGCAGCCGTTCGGACAATCAGGCCGCCAGGACCTTCATAGGTACGCCCGACCATCCGGCGCAGACGCTCGCGCTCTTTGTCGGCGAGTCGCCGGCTTACGCCGACCCCGCTCCCGTTCGGCGCGTACACGAGGTAGCGACCGGCGATCGTGACATTCATTGAGAGCCGGGCACCCTTGCTCTTGATCGGGTCCTTGATCACCTGGACCAGGATTTCCTGCTTGGGCTTGATCAGCTCGTCGATCCGTCGACCCTGACCGCGACCGCGGCGGGGGGCCTGCTGGCCATCGGGCAGAAGGATCTCGTCGACGTGGAGGAAGCCGTTCCGCTCCAGACCGATGTCGACGAAGGCAGCTTCCATGCCGGGCAGGACGTTGTCGATCTTGCCCAGATAGATGTTTCCGACCAGCGAGCGGCCGCCGCGCCGTTCTATGTAGACCTCGGCGACTTCCCGCTGCGATTTGACAGTCTTTGCTTCGAGTACGGCAACTCGTGTTTCACCACGGTCGGCCGATACAACAATCGTTTTCTTCATTCAGGTGTTTCCGTTCAGATTGATTGCCCGGGCGCCACTACTGGCTCCACGGACCTCTCTGACCGGCACGCGACTCGATGTGAATGCTCTGCAGGACCCCGATCATCAGGAAAGTGGCGATAACCGCCGACCCTCCGTAGCTCATCAGCGGCAAAGGTATGCCGGTGATCGGCATGATGCCGAGGTTCATTCCCACGTTGACGAAGACCTGGAACATGATGGCGCTGGCGATTCCCGCCGCGACCAGAGTCCCGTAAAAGTTCTTCGAGAGCGTCATCAGACGCAATGCCCGCCAGAAGAGCAGGGCAAAAAGGGATAAGACCAGTCCGGCCCCGAAAAATCCGTACCGCTCTGCGACCACGGCGAAAATGAAGTCCGTGTGCCGCTCGGGTACGAAGCCGAGACGTGACTGTGTGGCCTGGTTTCCGCGACCGGTGGTTCCACCGGATCCCGCGGCTACCTTGGCCTGGTTCTGCTGATACCCGGCTCCTCCAATATCGGAGCTCGGGGAAATGAAAGATGTGAGGCGCTCCTGCTGGTACTCCTTCAGTACCGGCGCTCCGGCCATCGGCATGACGACCAGGACGACCGCGATGAACGCGGTCAGCCCGGCTCCGATCACAGCAAGATGCGACCAGCGCACCCCGGCCGCGATCATGATCGCAATCGTGATTGCTCCGTAGACCAGTGAGGTTCCAAGGTCCTGAAGCAGCACCATTCCGGTCGGTGCGAGACCGAGGGCCAGATACCGCAGCGTCCGCTGCGACTCTGATCCCCTCGTCGCTCCGTCGATAACAAATCCCGCCAGTGAGAGGATCAGGAGCAGCTTCCCCAGTTCGGCGGGCTGGAAGGTGAAGAAGGGCAGGCTGAGCGACTGGGTTGAACCCCTCGAGGTGACGCCGAAAACAAAGATGATCAGGATGGATGAGCATAGGAATGTGTAGATGCCGACCCGCAGCTCGCGAAAGCGCGAATAGTCGATCCGGGCGATAGCAATCATCGCCACAATACCCACGAGACCGTACACGGCTTGGCGCTGCGGGAAGTAGTCGGGTGCGCCGGCGACGACCTGCTGGCTCGTCTGGCTGAGTGTGAAGATCGAGCAGATCAATAGACCCAGAGCGGAAAAGGCTAGCCAGCCGTCCATGTCGCGAAGGCCTGCTCGTTCAAGCAGGCCAGTCTTTGGCAAGTAGGGCCCGGAGTCGCTCCGGGGTATCCGGGAGGACTCCACTACTCGACGTTCCCTCCCCCGGAAACCGCTCGGGCCTCCCGCTCGAAGTAGGCGGAGAGGACCTGAAGGGCGATCGGCGCAGCAGTGTCGGCACCAAATCCGCCCTGCTCGACGGTCACAGCGGTAACAATTTTCGGATCCGGATAGGGCGCGAGCACGACGTACCACGCCTGGTCGCCGTTGGGTGGCCGTTCCGCCGTACCGGTCTTGCCTGCCACCGGAACAGGGAACCCTCCGAATACACCGTAGGAGGTGCCATCAGGAGCCTGTGCGGCATCGTGCAGCCCGGTCATGATCGCTTCCCGCGCTACCGGGTCAATTTCGATCGTGCGGGTGATCTCCGGCTGGTACTCCTCGACGACACGCCCGGCGGCGTCCTCACTCCGAAGAACGGTGTGCGGCCTGACGAGACTGCCACCATTGCCGAGAGCGGCGTAGGCGACCGCCATCTGAAGGGGGTCTGCCTGCATGTCGCCCTGGCCGATGGCCAGCTGGACATTGTCGCCGATGGCCCAGGGGCGATCGGTCTCACCCTTTTCATAAAGGTCATTCCTCCAGTCAGGGGTGGGCAGCAGGCCGCCCGATTCACCGGGAAGGTCGATTCCGGTCGGCTCGCCGATCCCGAACTGGCGTGACCAGTACTGGAGCTTGCTGGTGCCGTTCATGTCTGCGCCGAGCAGGTAGAAGTAGACGTCAGATGAGACCTCCATTGCCCGACGCAGATCGACCGGGCCATGAGGTTCGCTGCCGGCATTGGTGAATATCTGGTCGGATATCTCAATCAGTCCGTTGTCCTGAATCACGGTCGATGGAGT
This sequence comes from uncultured Solirubrobacterales bacterium, assembly GCA_903933815.1. GTDB lineage: Bacteria > Actinomycetota > Thermoleophilia > Solirubrobacterales > 70-9 > 67-14. Next base: position 72,530 of record CAIZLN010000035.1, on the reverse strand, counting down.
GACGGAGCCGGCATCAAGTCCGGCGACAGCGGTGATCGGCTTGTAGACGGAGCCCACCGGATAGGCACCACCGATCGCCCGGTTGAACATCGGTGCGCCCTGATCCTCGTCCCAGAGGCCATCAACCTCCATCTGGCTGAGCGGCCGGGTGAATATCGCAGGGTCGAAGGTCGGGTTCGAGGCCATGCCGAGAATCTCGCCATTGGTGACGTCCATCGTCACGAATGCCCCGGGCAGGCCGATGCTGGAGAGTGCGTCCTCGCCAGCAGCCTGGACCTCGGGGTCGATCGTCAGCCGAAGTGAGTGACCCGGCTCGGGAACCTTCGACTGAAGCTGGCCCTTGACCCGTCCCAGCGAGTCAACCTGTATTTCCGTCAGTCCGTTTCCGCCACGAAGCGCCTCATCATAGGTCTGCTCAACTCCCGCTTTGCCGAGCGAATCACCTGGCTCCAGGTCCTGGTTCTCTGCCTCTTCGAGATCTTCGGCCGTGGCTTCGCCGACGCTACCGAGCAGGTGCGCCGCCCGATAGCCCTCCGGATAGCGGCGCACAAAGACCCGGTTGACCTGAACCTCCGGGTAGCTGGACTGCTTTTCCTGCAGGTAGTACACGATGTCGTCTTCGGCATCCCGGAGCAGGGTGATGGCGCTGCCTGGCGGGTTCGTACGCAGCTCCTCCCGGTACCGGTTCTGTACCCAGCTCACATTCCGATCAAGCACTTCGGCGAGTGCGGCAAAGCGGTCGCGCCGCTCGATCGGATCGGACGGGACCTGAAGGGGATCGAGCTCCAGCGCCATGCTGGTGCGGTAGTCGACCAGGACATTGCCGTCCCTGTCGAGGATGCTGCCACGTGGTGCGCGCACGGTTATTTCACGGGTCTGGTTGTCCCTGGCCTCGGCAAGGTACTTGTCGCCGGTTACAACCTGAAGAGTCCAGAGGCGGAAGAAAAGCGCAGCAAAAAGGACTATTCCCAAGCCGCCGATCACGGCCACGCGCAGAGCGGTTCCCTTTCGATGCGTTGGCTTGGTGAATACGGGTTCGATTCTCATGGTCTATGGCGTCGGGGTTCAGGACCCCAGAACGGTCGGTCTGCGATGGCGACTGATGCGCTCGTCGACCAATGCGGGCTTGAGGATCCTTCTTATGAGGATAAAGAGCGGTGCCGCCAGCAAGAACGCGTAGGCAGTCTGAATGACCAGATCGGGGAGCGCGGCGGCGCTCGTATAGCCATCGAAACCCAGCAGCGTTGTGAGGAGGCCGAGCACTACATTGGCGACGAGGGTGGCGGCGGCGGCTATCGTCGCCGCAGTTGAGACTGGTGGCTGGTCCCCCCGCTCACGGTAGAGCCCCGTTGCGTAGCCGATCCCCATGAAAACGAGGCAGGCTGTGCCGAGCGGGCCGTCGGTCAGTCCGTCGGCCAGAAAGCCGATCACGAAGCCCACCGTGGCACCGACCATGCTTCCACCGAGAAGTCCGAAAATCGCTGCTACGGCCGGAAGAATCCAGAATGAGACCCCAAGAAGCTCAACCATGGAAAAGAGGGCGTTCTGAAGCAGCACTGCTGCCAGAACAATCAGCAGGATCCTCAGGGCCACCTTGCTCGTGATGATCATCTGCGGTTGCCTCCGGTCAGAACCTGGAGCAGGTCCAGGTTCCTCAGGTCCGGGAACGGAGACATCTCAACCGTCTGGATCGCCTCCCGCTCGTCGATCGGCGCACGTTTCACATCACCGACTGGAAGGTTAGGCGGGTACAGCGACGAAAGTCCCTCACTTCTCCAGCCTGAGGTCACGACTGCCTGCCCGGGCCGGATGTCGTTCGTTTCGTCAAGGAACTCGATCACCAGTTCACCGGGAGCCCCGAGTTTCGGTCGGATCACACCCTGTGCTCCACCCGGTAGAACCTTCGCAGTGACCGCACTGGAACTGTCAGTGATGAGGGTTACGACCGAGGTCCCCCGACTCACCGAACTGATTCGCCCGACCAGCCCGTCCCCGCTGACCACGGGATCATCCAGATTGACACCGTCGGTTGAACCTTTGTCGATCCCGACGGTCGAATACCAGATCGTCGGTGAGCGTGTGATGACCGACGCAGTGACCGGCGTATAGGTGCCAGGAATACTGCCCCGTTGCCTCAGGCGGACCAGCTTGCGCAGTTGCTCGTTCTCCTGAACGGCAACCTGTCCGGCGACGGCGAGGGCGCGGGCCTCCTCCAGCTGAGCGGTAAGGCGCTCACGATCACCCCGGGCGTCCATGGTCTCATCGAACCAGTTGATCAGGTCCCGAGCGGGTTTGAAAGCCGGGGCCACCACCTTCTCAAGCGGTCCGAACACCGTCCCCAGACCTCCACCGAGCGCGCCCGCACCACTTCCAAGGGTCAAGGTGAGCAGCACGAAGCCGAGCAGAACCAGTCCGATCAGGACGGCACGACGTCGACGTACTTGCTTGCGATACATGGCTTGAACCTGGTATTTCGTTTTCTGGGGGAAGCCCTGTCGGGCCTTTCCGGCTCCTCGGCGAAGACCCGGCTCCAGCAGCTCAGACGCTGCTTCAGGATTGACTTTCTCACTATCCACCGGGTGACGACGGAAGTAGAGGCTCCCTGTTGCGGTACTTGCACCAAGAAGGTCATCCTGATCGGCCCAAAACGGCTGCCGTGCCGGGCGAGACAGCTTTGGAGCTGACCTCCGGAACCGAGCCGGTTCAACAACCGGAAAGGGATTCTACCGGGACGGTCGCCGGGACCGACCGGAGTGGCGGCAGCGCTGGAGTGCTGCTCAGTCTTGCCCATCCAGCTCGGGAGCCAGATCGAAGAGCAACCCCACCGGGAGACCGATCACATTGGCAATGTCGCCTTCGACCGATTCAATGAGGGAGGAACCGCGTCCCTGAACCGCATACCCCCCGGCCCGGCCGCGCCACTCCCCACTTTCGAGGTAACGATCTATCTCAGCGTTGCCCAGGTTCCTGAACGTGACCCGCGATTCAACCACGCCGGTACGGGCCTGATTGTCGGCGGGGCCGAGCACTGCGAGTCCGCTCAAGACCCTGTGAGTACGACCGGACAGCTGGGCCAGGTACTCCCGGGCCCGGATTTCGTCCTCCGGCTTTCCTATCAGGTGCTCCTCGACGACTACATCGGTATCGCAACCGATCACGAGAGCTCCGGCCGCGGCCACCGAACGTGCCTTCAGCAGGGCATTCGCCAGCACGACTTCAGCCGGATCACCGTGAACTATCTCTTCCACCCCCGAAACCCGTATCTCGAACTCAAGGCCGAGCCGCTCGAGCATTTCGCGGCGCTGAGGAGAGCCGGATGCGAGTATCACGGGAAAGGCAAGGGTCACCCCCGGCACGATACGCAACCAACCGATGCCCAGCCTGGCGAATACGCGCTACCCCCGGGAAGTGACCGCATTTCAGGCAAAGCGTCCGCCCGAATACCAGTCACTTCGCCAGCTCAACGTGTCGCCCCGGAGGCAGACCGCCCCTTCGGCCAAAGAGAAAGCGCCCCCTGGCGGAGGCGCTTTCGGAATACACGGCAGATCTGAGACCGGGCGTGAGCCCTTGGCAGCAGCCCTAGATTCCTTCGGGGAACCAGATTGCGATTTCGCGAGCTGCCGACTCGTCGGAGTCGGAGCCATGAACCATGTTGAAAGTAACTTCAAGAGCGAAGTCGCCACGAATCGAGCCGGTGGCGGCCTCGACCGGATTGGTGGCGCCGATCAGCTGGCGAGCGGCCTTCACGGCCTCGGGACCCTCCAGCACTGCCGCGATCAGCGGACCACCGGTGATGAAGTCGACCAGTTCGCCGAAAAAGGGCTTCTCGGTGTGTTCGGCGTAGTGCTCGTGGGCTACTGCCTCGGAAGCTGTGAGCTTCTTGAGAGCTGCAATCCGCAGTCCCTTGCGCTCGAATCGGACCAGAACCTCGCCAGTGAGCGAGCGTTCAAATGCGTCAGGCTTTACCAGGATCAGGGTTTGTGACATGAGTTTTCGATACTCCGTTTCAGGTTTTCGGGAACTTGAGGGTAAGGATGCTGCATCACCGTGGTGGCGTGGACAGTCTGCCGGTACCTGTCGGCGCCGGCACTCACGGGTTCACGCGTCGTCGGCTCTGCCTTCTTCAGGCTTCGAATCGCCGCCGTTGATGGTTCCGCCGGGAAGATCCTCATCGCTGACAACTACGCGACGACGGTCGGAGCGGGTCGCACTGCGCGCAGGTCGCTCGGAAGTTTCATCGCGGTCGGCGCGGACACTGCCCTCTGATGTGCCCTCACGATTGGTGCGTGCCGCCTGGTCGCCAGACTTCGAACGCTGCCGTGAACCGGAGCTCGCCGCGGAATCAGCTCGGGCTGACCTTTCCTGCTTTGCCGGAGGCTTGCGCGGGGCGCGACCACTTCTCGAGGGGGCCGACTTGGCTGAGCTGCGAGCCGGTTTACCTGAACTGCGGTCACCCTCAGTGCTGCCTCCGTCACCGGAGGAAGACCTGGAAGTGCTCCTGACGGGACCCGTCGAGCGCTTCGACTCGATCAGGGTGTGCTCGCAATAGGCGCAGACCCTCCACTTGAGCCCGACCGGGCGACTGCAGGAAGGACACGGCTCCCTGAGGCGGGTCCGACAGGCAGGACATCTGATGAAGTCAGGCTCGGCCGGGAACCCGCATTTTCTGCAGGAGCTGGCGTTCAAGTGCCGCATCCGGGTTTCGGCCGCCTTCATCTCGGTCTCCCGCTCCTGAATGTCGTCGAGGTACTCCGGCGGGCGCAGGATCGTGTAGACGACCGTACCTACGAACGGAAAGAGTGAGGCAGCAGTCGCACAGCCAACCAGGAAGGGGTCCGAGATCCGACGCCGGGCATCCGAGAACGTGAAGACGATCAGCGCTATCCAGATCGCCACCAGGGCGAGAATTACGAAGGTGATCCCGAGACTGAGACCCGTGTTGTCGATTCCAAAGATGGCGAGAAGCATGGGCGGCTAGAGGAACATCCTTCCGAATAGGTAACCGATACCGAAAAACACGAGGATGACAATGGCCACCACAGCAGCGACCAGAGCCATCATCGACAGCAGTTGAGAGCCAGACTGGCGATTCACTCGCCAATGGTCGCATAACATCGGGAATGCGGGATCTTTCATGACGGAGTGGGACCGGAATTGCCACGGGACGGCCCATCGGTATGCCGGAACCTGACAGCCGGCGTGGCCCCGTTCGAGCCAAGCCGTCAGCGGCCGACTCAGTCCCGTCGTGGCAGGAGGTAGTGCGAACCGGCCACGAGCACCAGTCCCCCCCGCTCCGCAGCCAGCTCCATGGCGCGGCTTAGAGCCTTCTCCGGATCGGCACAGGCCTCCGACCCCAGACCAGTTCGCGAGGCTATGTGAGTCAGCCGGACAGGGTCCCATCCGCAAGCGCCCGGACGCGCTGACTTGGCGAGAGCAACCGGCGGAAGGCCGCTCATGACAGCGAAGTCAAGCACCGGAGACAGCTCGGCCAGTATTCCTTCGGCGTCTTTGTCATCAAGTATTCCGATCACACCGATTACCGGACGACCGGAAGCTATGGCCGGAACCGAAGCCGCCAGCGCCGCAGCGCCAGGGCGGTTGTGGGCGACGTCGACAAAGACAGGTGGTGCAGCGCTGACCTGCTCGAGCCGACCCGGAACCGAAGCTGCCTGAGCCGCCACCTGAAGGGATCCCGTCCCGACCACAGCGCCGGGCCGCTCGATTTCCAGATAACTGCCAGCGGCAGCGACAGCAAGGGCGAAGTTGGACCTCTGGTACAGCGCTGGCGAGTTCAACTTCAACCCGGCGGGAAGTGAGCCGTCGGATTCGACAACCCGGCAACCCCTCTCGTGAGCCGTGGTCAGGGCAAGCTCACGGACTTCGGCAGAAACGTGACCCAGTACCAGCAAGGTCCCGTGACGGAGGACGGCAAGCTTCTCGCCTGCAATCTGAAGCTCCGTCTCCCCCAGCCACTCGGTGTGATCAAGGCCGATGGAGGTCAGGACGGTCAGCGTCGAGCTGATCGAGTTGGTGGCGTCCAGCCTTCCGCCAAGCCCCGCCTCAACTGCCGCCACCTCCACTCCGGCATCAGCAAGCGCGAGGAATCCGGCGGCCACCGCGATCTCGAACTGGGTGAGTGAATCCCCTTCCCCAAGCCGGCCGTTGACAACATCTGCTGCCCGGGCGGTGCGGCTCACAGCGTCGGCGAAAGCAGACTGTCCAGTGACCTTCCCGTCGACCAGCACCCGTTCAGACCAGAGCGAGAGATGGGGAGAGACGAGGCAACCGGTCTTCATTCCCTGTGCCGTGAGGACGGCCGCTGTCATCCGGGTAACTGACGACTTTCCGTTCGTCCCGACCACATGGATGGACCGGAACGAGTCCTGCGGCCTGCCGATCTCGGTCGACAGCAGCTCCATCCGGTCAAGGCCGAGCTTCCAGCCGATCGGCTCGAGTGAGTTCAGATAGGACTCGGCGTCGAAACTCAAGCGACCCGTCGACTCCGGACTCAGCCCAGTTCGGCGATTTCGGTGCGCACCTGCTCGAGCTTTTCACGCTCTTCGGCAACCACCTCGGCCGGGGCTCGGTCTACGAACTTCGGGTTACCAAGCTTCGATTCGATCTTCCTTATCTCAGCCTCGAGCTTGCCCCTGCGCGCTTCGAGCCGGCCGGTGAGCTCCTCCATGTCAAGTCCCTCTGAGGGAAGGATGCCGAAACCGGCGACAGTCGCGACGGGTTCGCCACCCTCTGCCCCCAGCCTTACCCGGCCGAGACGGGAGACGAACTCCGGGATGGAGCTTCCGTCACCGCTTGCCTCGAGAACGATCTTTGGCGGCACTCCAGCCATGTCCCGCCAGCCCCTGAGCTGCCTGGTGAGCGCGATCGATGCTCCTACCTCCGCTTCGGTCTGCTCCAGGATCCGTGCCCGGTCGACCTGGGGGAACGGATGAACCACCAGGTGGCCTTCGCGATACGGGTGAAACTTCCAGATCTGCTCGGTCACGAAAGGCATCACCGGGTGGACAAGCGAAAGGGTCCGTTCGAGGGTGTGGAGCAGCACACGGGCGACTTCGTCCTCACCATCGTAGATCCGGGGCTTGGCGATCTCGAGGTACCAGTCGCAGAGGTCGGAGAAAACGAAGGCGTAGATCTCCTGGGCGGCGTGAGCAAAGTCGTAGACGGCCAGCAGTCCGGTGACAGATTCGATCGTCGACTCGAGGCGGGACAGGATCCAGCGGTCTTCGAGTGCCATGGGCCCGGCGGGCAGACTGCGGTCAACCGGCTCGCCAGTGTTCAGCAGGATCAGGCGTGAGGCATTCCAGAGTTTGTTCGAGAGGTCACGGCCCTGCTGAACCTTGGCATCCGAGTACCTCACATCCTGAGTCGAAGACATCGTGAGGAGGCCAAAGCGAAGGGCGTCTGCCCCGTGCTCATCGATCTCTCCGAGCGGGTCGATTCCGGTGCCGAGGCTCTTCGACATGCGCCGGCCGTCACGGGCCTGGATCACTGAATGGACATAGACGTTGTCGAACGGGATGTCGCCGGCGAACTCGATCCCGGTCATAACCATCCTTGCCACCCAGAGAAAGAGGATCTCGCGAGCGGTAGTCAGGAAATCGGTCGGATAGAAGGCCTTGAGTTCGGGTGTTTCCTCAGGCCAGCCGAGGGTGGCAAACGGCCAGATAGCGGATGAAAACCATGTGTCGAGGACATCCTCCTCCTGAACCCAGCCTTCACCTTCCGGTTCGTGCTCTCCCACATGTACTTCCTCACCGCGATACCAGACCGGAATCCGGTGCCCCCACCAGAGCTGGCGGGAAACACACCACGGCCGGATTTCCCTCATCCAGTCGAGATAAACCCGCTTCCACTGCTGCGGGGTGATTGAGACGAGGTCGTTCTCGACGGCCTCTATCGCTGGAGCCGCAAGCTCGTCCATCCGGCAGAACCACTGCAGCGAAATCAGCGGCTCAATCCGCTCACCCGACCGGTGGGAAAACGGTACCGAGTGGACGTAGGGCTCCTCTCCGCTCAGTACGCCTTCTTCCCGCAGCGCTTCAGCCACGGCGAGCTGGGCCTCGGCCACCGTCATTCCCGCAAAGCGCTCACCGGCCTCGGCAGTCATCAGGCCGTCTTCGCCGATCACGCTGATCTCCTCCAGCCCGTGGCGCCGGCCGATCTCAAAGTCGTTTACGTCATGGCCGGGAGTGATCTTCAGGGCACCTGTCCCGAACTCGATGTCAACGTGTTCGTCAGCGATGATCGGAAGACGCCGACCCACCAGCGGCAGGATGCAGAACTTTCCGACCAGGTCGGCGTAGCGACCGTCTTCCGGATTGACCGCCACTGCCGTGTCGGCCATCATCGTCTCCGGCCTGACCGTGGCTACGGTCAGGACGCGGTCCGTCCCTTCGACCGGATAATCAACCGAGTAGAGCGTGTCGGTTTCCTCGCGGTTTTCGACTTCCAGGTCAGAGATCGCGGAACGGGATCCGGGATCCCAGTTGACCATGTAGTTGTCCCGGTAGATGTAGCCCTTCCCGTACAGCTCGGTGAAAACCTTTCGAACCGCGAGGGCGTATCCGTCGTCAAGGGTGAAGCGCTCCCGTTCGTAATCGCAGGAGGCGCCGAGGCGCTGATACTGCTCCTTGATCCTCGCGGCATACTCCTCTTTCCAGGCCCAGACGCGCTCTGTGAAGGCTTCCCTGCCTATCTCGTGGCGGTCTATCCCTTCCGACCGGAGCCGCTTTTCGACCACTGACTGAGTCGCGATTCCGGCGTGGTCTGTGCCCAGTACCCAGAGCGTGTTCCGACCGGCCATCCGGTTCATCCGGACAAGCGTGTCCTGAATCGAGCCGTTGAGCGCGTGGCCCATATGAAGCGCGCCAGTCACGTTGGGCGGTGGGATCACCACCGAGAAGTTGTCATCAGGGCTGCCGCTGGCGTCAGGATGGAAGTAACCGCCATCCAGCCACTCCTGAAAGAGCCCCGCCTCGACTTCACCCGGTTGCCACCGGGTCGTCTCCTCAAGCTGCTGTCGGGCCGCGCTGTCCAAGGCGGTCGATCTTATTGTTCAAGAGAGGTCAGGCGGGTCGCGCGTTCCCTCGGGTCACATCACTCACCGCAGCGAAGTCAGGCCGTCTGCTCACCAAGGTCTTCGAAGTCGATCGGACTGCCCGGTGATTCATGGCTGGAATCCGTAACCAGGATCGGCTGCTGGCCCTTTTCGATCGCCTCTCGAGTAACGACGCACTTGGTGACGTCCTGCCGGGAAGGCAGGTCGAACTGGACATCCTGAAGAGTGCTCTCGATTATCGAGCGCAGGCCGCGGGCACCCGTCTCCCGCGCCAGGGCCCGATCGGCAATCGCTTCGAGTGAGTCGTCGGCGAAGACCAGCTCGATCCCGTCGAACTCGAAGAACCGGGTGAACTGCTTGGTAAGGGCGTGACGAGGCTCAGTCAGAACCCGGACCAGATCCTCGCGATTGAGCTGGTGCAGGGCAGCCACAACCGGCAACCTGCCGATGAACTCGGGGATAAGCCCGTACTCGATCAGGTCTTCGGACATGACCTGCTCGAAAAGCTCGCCTGGATCATCTTCCTCAACCCGATGCATTGCTGCCCCGAAGCCGATTCCCTTGTTGCCGACCCGCCGCTCGATGACCTGCTCGAGTTCCGAGAACGAACCGCCACAGATAAAGAGAATGTTGCTGGTGTCGATCGTCAGGAACTCCTGGTGGGGATGTTTGCGACCGCCTTGAGGCGGAACTGAAGCCGTGGTCCCCTCGAGAATCTTCAGAAGGGCTTGCTGGACGCCTTCACCAGAGACGTCCCGGGTCAGCGAAGGATTGTCGGCCTTGCGGGTGATCTTGTCGATTTCGTCTATGTAGATGATCCCGGTTTCGGCCTTCTTGACGTCATAGTCTGCCGCCTGAATCAGCTTCAGAAGGATGTTCTCGACATCCTCACCGACATATCCGGCCTCGGTCAGCGCGGTCGCATCGGCAATCGCGAACGGCACATTCAGCAGGCGGGCGAGGGTCTGGGCAAGGAGTGTCTTGCCGCAACCGGTCGGCCCGAGCAGCATGATGTTCGACTTCTGGAGCTCTACCTCGGGGTCCTCGGACTCCGCCATGCGGACCCGCTTGTAGTGGTTGTATACCGCGACCGAGAGAGCCTTCTTGGCCGAGGCCTGTCCGATCACGTACTCGTCCAGAATCTGGTTGATCTCCTGGGGCTTCGGCAGCTGCTCGAGGTCGAGGCCCGGGGCACGGCCCGGCGCGACGACCATCTCTTCGTCGATTATCTCGTTACAGAGATCGATGCATTCGTCGCAGATGTAAACCCCGGGGCCAGCGATCAACTTCTTGACCTGGCGCTGGGACTTGCCGCAGAAACTGCAAAGCAGCTGTTCGTTCGAATCGGTTGAGCGTGCCAGCGGACTGCCCTTTCTCGTGAGTTGACCCGAGGCCTGTTTCCACTGTAACGCCAGCGGTCTTCCGGATCGTTGTTCTGGAGTTACGGGGCCAGCGGGCACTGACCTTCCCCCGGGACAGAACTTGCCGCCCGCCGGTCGGCTGGCCGGTCGGCCGGGTGTAGGCTCAGCCGATGGAGACAGAAATCAGACTTGTGACCGAGGACAGCTTCGCCGAACTCGAGCCCCTGTTCATCGCCTACCAGCGCTTCTACGAAGTAGAGGACATCGACGAGGAGAGAAACCGGAAGTTCTTTTCCAGGTTCATCGGCAGCAACCACAGCGGCTGGCTGCTCGGTGGCTGGCAGGGTGATGAAGTTGTCGGCTTCGGCTGCTTCTACCGGCACAAGAGTTCACTTTCGGCCACCACCACAATCCTGATGAACGACCTCTATGTGGTCGAAGGCGCGCGGGGAGAGGGAATCGGCCGGTCACTGATTAAGGCCGGCCTGGGTCTGGCCCGCGACGCCGGAGCCTCCTGCCTGGAATGGTCAACGGCTCCAGACAACCACAGTGCCCAGGCGCTCTACGACAGCACCGGCGCCGAGAAGTCCACCTGGATCACCTACGAGCTGGAGACTTGACTGCGGAACTGAAGGTCTGACAACCCCTTCCGGGGGCTGTCAGGCAAGGCATATCTACCGGGAACGAAAAAGAGCCATCGCGCCTCGCGCGATGGCTCTTTCCGGAATCTTCAGGCGTCCGTTACGGCCACCATCAGGGTCATCTGCGAATCAGTAGTTCGTCGGCGGCTCAACCGCTTCCTCAACAACAACCGTCTCTTCGACTGCTGCTGCCACTCCATCCTTGAGTTCAGCCAGACGGTAGTAGAGGACCGTCGAGATGATCGAGATGTAGGGGTAGGCCAGCACACCGATGATTACCAGGGCGATGATTCCGAGAACCGGGATCGCCGCCGTCAGAAGGCCGACGACAATCGCGATCAGGATATACACGGCAAGCACGACCAGGCCCACGCCGAGGATACGCATGCGGTTGTGCTTCGTGAGCTCGGAGCTGCGTGACATCGAGGCGAAAACTCCCTTGTTTTCGACCACCATTGAGGGCAATGAAACGAACCACATCAGGGCGAGTATGACGCCGGGAATGATGAAAATGGCCAAGCCGATGAGGATCAGAACGGAAACCACTATCTGGAGAAGAATGATCGCGATCAGCTTCCCGGTAACCGATCCGAGGATTTCACCCACAGACCAGTCCACCTGACCGTCTTCCTCGACGTCCTGTACTACCCGGATGATCGATCCGAGCAACCAGGCGGTCACCACTATCTGGACCAGCGTGCCGAGCAGGCCTCCTATGCCGTCATTACCGAGCAGGGCGATGATGATCGCCGCCGGAACGAGCAGGATCAGCGCAACGATCCAGACCGTGCCGAAGCACCTCTTGTAGATCTCTGTTGTAGCTTCGAATACGCCACCTATGTCGAGGTGCGCGGTACCGCTCTGGTCAGACATTCCTTGGACTCCTCCTGTTTGTTCAGTCAGGCCGTTTGGCCCGGGACACTACTTCTCGCACCACGACCATAACCATTTGAGCGGAAGGAATCCTGCCCAAGCGGACAAAGGGCGGTGCGGGAGCCCGAAAATGCTCAGTGATGCTCGATGACGCGGTCGATGATGCCGTAGTCCTTGGCTTCATCGGCGCTCATGAAATAGTCGCGCTCGGTGTCGTGCGTGATCTTCTCGAGATCCTGTTTCGTGTGCTTGGCGAGGATCTTGTCGAGGCGACCGCGTGTATCGATGATCTCGTTGGCGTGGATCTCGATGTCGGTGGCCTGGCCCTGGAAGCCCGAGGAGACCTGATGGATCAGAATCTTCGAGTTCGGCAGCGACATGCGCTTGCCTTCGGCTCCGCCGGCGAGCAGCAACGCCCCCATGCTCATCGCGATGCCGACACAGATCGTCTGGACATCGGGCTTGATGAACTGCATGGTGTCGTAGATCGCCAGGCCAGCGTAAACGGAACCGCCGGGCGAGTTGACGTAGAGGCTGATGTCCTTCTCGGGGTCCTCGGATTCGAGGTGAAGGAGCTGGGCGACGATCAGGTTGGCGATGTCCTCACTGACACCGGTACCAAGAAAGACGATGCGCTCATTGAGAAGGCGGGAGTAGATGTCGAACGAACGCTCGCCTCGCGAGGTCTGCTCGACAACCATTGGGACTAGTGGGCTCATGGCAGCGAGTCTATAGAGAGCCTGCTCCGAGCAGCGCTCAGCGCGGATCGCCCGGAGTCCAGAGCTTCTCGATCGCGTCTTCGGCGGACATCTCGATCGGCTTGGCGGTTTCGGCCAGGCGGTCGATCGCTTTGCGCACCCTGATGTCAGCGGCGACCATCTCGTGGCGACCGTCCCGCTTGAGCCGTTCAAGGAGCTTGGCGGCGGTGGTCCGCTCGTGGCTGGCCATGTGCTCGAGTTCGGACTCCATCTCCTCGTCGGAGACGTCGATTTCCTCGGCATCGGCGACCGCGACAAGAACCGCCTCCCGGCGGATCTCCTGCTCGGCGTCCGGGAGTGACTCATCGATGATCTCGTCGCGGGTCTTGCCCTGCATCTGGAGATAGGTGTCGGGGTTCATGCCCTGACCGGCCATCTGGCGCTCAACCCGCTCCCAGCGCTCAGCTCCGCGTGCCCGGACAATCCCGTCGGGAAGGTCGAGCGTTGCGTTGGTAACTGCGGCATCCACGGCGGCCACCCTGAACTCCTGCTCGATGCGCTCGGCGGCAGCCTCGGAGAGCTTGCTGGCGATGTCTTCGCGCAGCTCAGCAAGAGTGTCAAACTCGGATGCCTCTACCGCGAAATCATCGTCGAGCTCTGGCAGCTTCTTTTCCCGGACTTCCTTGATCGTTACCGCGAAGACGGCATCCTGCCCGGCAAGCTCGGCGGCACCGTATTCCTCGGGAAAGGTGACCTCTACCTTGACTTCATCGCCGGCGGCGGCTCCAATGATCTGCTGCTCGAAGTCGTCGATCAGCTGTCCGGATCCGATCTCGATCATGTGGTCGGTGGCGCTGCCGCCCTCAAACTCGACATCGTCGAGGCTGCCGACGAAGTCGACCAGGACGTGGTCTCCATCCACGGCCGCTCTCTCCACGGCATCAAGACTCGCCATGCCCTCACGAAGGCGCTCGACCTCGCGGTCGACCACTTCGTCAGGCACATCCGTACCCGGCTTTTCCACCTCAAGGCCAAGGTACTCGCCGAGTACTGCGGTCGGACGCACGCCGACCTCGAACTTGAATCCCAACGGCTCACCCTCGGCGGACGGGGCCTCGGTGACCTCGACCTCGGGGTCGCCGATCGGGACTATGCCGGACTCGAAAACAGCCCGCTGGTACCACTCGGGCAGAGCGTCCTGGAGTGCCTGCTCGAACACGGAGGCGAAGCCGACGCGCTGTACGACCAGCGATGGCGGGGCCTTGCCCTTGCGGAAGCCAGGCAACCGCATCTCGCGGGCGAGGCCGCGCGCGGCGCGCTGAATCTGGACGCCCACGTCTTCAGCCGAAACCTCAGCCTCGACCCGGGCACGGGAGTTCTCAAGTTCTGTGACGGTGGTCTTCAAGGTCGCCTGACCCTAGCGATTCAGCGTCGAAGTCAGCGTGAGCGCCGCTCACGCCGGACTGCCCGAAGGGCGATGACCAGCTCGATGACGAAGCCGGTGAGGCGACCGACGGGGCCGGTTGCAAGCCAGGCCCGAAAGGGTGCCCGCCTGATGGGTGCCGGCCTGGTCGGACCGCCGCTCACGGCGGCGATGCTCCGGCCCCGGAATCCGCAGCGATCGGTGCAGCCACAGCGCCGCCAGCAGGCTTTTCCGAAACCTCGATGCCGGGCTTTCCGCCAGCCCGGATCCTCTGCTCGAGGAGATCGTCGTGGCCGGACCTGACGGCACGCTCGGCCCGCTCATCGTCAAGGCTGTAGCCCTCGAGGTAGGCGAGATCCATCAGCTCCTGCTTGCGGATGCTCTGATTGGCTTGCTGGAAATAGGTGTAGGCGAGCACACCAAGCAGGAGGAAGGTTCCCTCGATCATCATGATCACGCCCGCAATGCTCTGGTCGGCCACGGCGCTCAGTCCCCACTTCGCCTGACCTTCAGCATAGTTTTGATAAATCGTCACCTGACTCCACATCAGGACGTTGCCGAGTATGGCCGCAGCGAAACGGGCGAGGCCCACATAGATGATCTTCGCACCGGGCCCGAACCAGGAAGGAACGGGCAGTGGACCAAAAACCGGCATCCAGACCAGCATCCCGAAGCCGAGGAACATGCCGTGCTCAAGACCGTGAACCAGAGCACCTCCATAAGCGGAGTCGTAGAGCACCGGGATGTGCCAGATGTAGAGGTTCAATGCCCAGAGAGGCATCGCGACGAACGGGTTGGCGATGAACTGGAGCCGGGCGAAGAAAGGAACGGCAAGCACCGGCTGGATGATCGACCGGGTCAGCCCCATGACCAGAAACAGACTGGCTATATCCCCGATGATCAGGTGCTCGATCATGTGGGCAATAACCAGCTCTTCGGCCAGGTAGCCCAACGGGTTGAAAAGCACAATCGAGGCGAGAAAGAGTCCGAAGCCGAAAGAGACCTGTCGCCAGACCGGGACGGGGCGCCCGGCCCACGACAGCTTCATCGCCCGGTTCCAGTAAAGAATCACCGCCAGGGTCAGCGGGATCAGCTCGAGCAAGGCCACCACGGTCGGACTGAGCGCCGCAAGGGGCGCAAACAGGGGCATGGGGATCTCCGAAAACACTGGAATCAGAGGTTACCGACGGATTGCTGTCAGCCTCCCGGCCCGATGGCCACCGGTGGTAGATTGACCCGGCGGCCCGGGATCATGGACATCTGCGGACCAGGACTCTGAAGCGTGAAACCAAGGAGCGAAAATGAGTAGTGGCGAAGGCATACTTGACCGCGACAATCCAGAGAAGCGTGAGGAAATTGTTGCGATGCTGACCAAGGCCTACTGGATGGAGATCGAGACCGTGATGAGCTACATCGCCAACTCGACGAACCCGGACGGGGTGCGGGCCCAGGAGATCATCCAGTCCCTCAGGCAGGACATCCAGGAAGAACTGCTGCACGCCCAGAAGTTCGCCAGCCGGATAAAGGAGCTCTACGGGGTCGTTCCCGGCTCGATGGATTTCAGCCCGGAACAGTCGTTCCTGCAGCCGCCCGTAAACCAGTCCGACATCGTCCATGTAATCAAGGGTGTAATCGCGGCAGAAAGCGGCGCAATCGAGTTCTACACCAGGATAATCAGTGAAACTGACGGAGTCGACCCGGTCACCCAGGACATGGTCATCGCGATCCTCGCCGACGAACAGGGTCACCGTCGCCTGTTCGAAGGTTTCCTCAAGGAATACGAAGCAGGAGCCACAGGCTGACCTCGACAGGATTTCCGCCGATCGGAAGCTACGGCTTCCTTTCGGACTGCAACACCTCGGCTCTGGTGGCGCCCGACGGATCGGTCGAGTGGTTCTGTCTGCCGAGGTTCGATTCTCCGAGCACATTTGGAGCGCTGCTGGATCGCACTGCCGGAAAGTTCAGGTTCGCCCCTCGCGGAGTTGCCGCACCACTGAGCCGGCGGTATGAACCGGGGACACTGGTAATCGAGACGACCTGGTCCACCGACTCGGGCTGGGTCGTCGTCAGGGACGCACTGAGCATCGCCCAGTGGATTGACCAGGATGCCGCGGGTGAGTCGGGAGTCCGTTACGAAGCCGACCGCTCTCTGGTGCGCGTGGCAACCTGCGTCGAGGGCGAGGCGACAATCGACATGAGTTGCGAGCCACGCTTCAACTATGGCGCCGAGGCGGCAGTCTGGACCGCAGGGGGGCTCGGTGAAGCCAAGGCTGAAGCCGGCGGCATGAAGATCGCACTCGATTCGGATCTGGACCTGAAGCTCGGCCAGGGACGGGCCGAAGGTGAGATTCACCTGAAGCGCGGAGAAAGCTGCTTCTGCTCGGTTTCATGGGGAAAGGGACTCGACGCGCGAACCCGCAGTGCGCCGGAGGCCACTGAGCGGATCGAGGAGACAGTCGAGTCCTGGCGCGAATGGCTGGCCCAGGGCAAGTTCCCCGACCATCCCTGGAGGATCCACCTCCAGCGCTCGGTACTGGTGCTCAAGGGGCTGATCTACGCCCCGACCGGGGCAATGCTCGCGGCGGCGACGACTTCGCTACCCGAGACGCCGGGTGGGATCCGCAATTGGGACTACCGCTACAGCTGGATCCGTGATTCCACCTTTGCGCTGTGGTCTCTCCACTCGCTCGGCTTCGACGAAGAGGCAAAGGGTTTCCTGAAGTTCGTGCGCGATCGCGCCGTGGAATCAGATGGCAACCTCCAGATCATGTACGGGATCGGCGGAGAAGAAGACCTCACCGAAAGCACCCTCGATCACCTTGGCGGATACGAGGGGGCGCGGCCGGTCCGGATCGGAAACGGTGCCTTCGACCAGCGTCAAAACGATGTCTGGGGTGCCCTGCTTGACGCGATCTATGTGAACCGCATCGCGATCTCCAGCCAGGGAGTAAGCGACGAGTTGCGGGGGCTTGTGACCCGACTTGTAAACGAGGCAATAGACGCCTGGCCCATGCCGGACCAGGGCATCTGGGAGGCCCGCGGGGAGCCCAAGCATTACGTCTCTTCCAAGCTGATGATCTGGGTGGCGGTGGATCGCGGTGCGCGCCTGGCGGAGCAGTTCGACAATGCCGAAGCTGCCTCACGCCTGAGGCAGACGGCTGAGCGGATCAAGGACGAAATCTGCGAAAAGGGCTGTCGCGACGGAGTCTTCAGGCAGCACTACGAGACCGACGCCCTCGACGCCTCCGTCCTGTTGATGCCGCTGGTGCGGTTCCTGCCACACGACGACGAGCGCATCCGCAAGACCGTGCTTGCGGTCCGCGACGGACTCGATGACCAGGGGCTGATCCTTCGCTACATAACCGGTGAGACCGACGACGGCCTCCACGGACGGGAAGGCACATTCCTGATCTGCTCCTTCTGGATGGTCTCGGCTCTGTCGGAGATCGGTGAGGCTGCAGAGGCCCGGAAGCTCTGCGAGCGACTGCTGAGCTCAGCGGGAGCACTGGATCTGTTCGCTGAGGAACTGGATGTGGAGACCAACCGGCACCTCGGCAACTTCCCCCAGGCATTCACCCACCTCGCGTTGATCAATGCCGTCTCGCATGTGATTGCCGATGAACGCCGGGATGCGGAACCAGGCGAAGCGACCGCGGTCTTCTCGGAGATGCGGGAGCAGGATGTCTGATCCCGGCGACGGGAACGCCCCCGGGCCCGCACCGGCAGATGCAGAGGCCATCCGGACCAGGCTGGCCGCGGTCGAGAGCAGGATCGAGACCGCTTGCGTCGCATCCGGTCGGGACCGTGCTGCGGTCAGGCTGCTGCTGGCTACGAAGACAGTCGACCCGCAAAGGGTTCGCGTTGCGATCGAAGCAGGCGCGAATCTGGTGGCCGAGAACAGGGTCCAGGAGGTCCGGCCAAAATACGAAGCACTGACCGATCTGAACTATGAGCGTCACTTCATCGGCCACCTCCAGTCGAACAAGATCAACGCGCTGGTCCCGTACGTCTCCTGTATCCAGTCGCTGGACAGGCTGTCGTTGGCCAGGAAGCTTCAGGCGAAGCTCGAGCGTGAAGGCGAGACGCGCGAGGTCCTGCTGCAGGTCAATACATCCGGTGAGGACTCCAAGTTCGGGCTGGAGCCGGAGGCCCTGGTCGACTTCGCAACCGAAGTCAGTCGGATGGACTCATTGCGCATAAGGGGCCTGATGACGATAGGTCTGTTCACTGAAGACGTTGAGCTGGCCCGACCCAGCCTGCGCAGGTTGCGTGAGCTGGGCGATCAGGTGAGACAGCTCAACCTCGATGGAGTGGTGATGGACGAGCTCTCCATGGGAATGAGCGGCGATCTGGAAGTCGCGATCGAGGAAGGCGCAACCATCGTCAGGGTCGGATCAGCCGTATTTGGCGGTCGGCAGCCGTGACCTGATTTCACGAACGCAGGGATCAGGACCGGCCGCCCCCGATGTCCCGCCACGCCGGGCAGCACTCAGGTGGTCTGTCTCCTGGTGGCATCGCGGACCTCGCCGATCAGCTCTTCGAGAACGTCTTCGAGGGCGACCACGCCCGTGGTGCGACCGTCCGGACCGGCGACCTGCGCGAGATGGGCACCGGAAGCCTGCATAGTTTCGAGGACGGAGCGGAGCAGGTCGGATTCAAGGACGGTTGGCAGGGGCCTCACCCACGATTCAGCGATTGAGCGATTGCGATGCCGGTCCTTGAACTCGAGCGCATCCTTGAGGTGCAGGTAGCCGACCATCTCGCCGTCACGGGAGACAGGGAAGCGGGAGAAACCGGTTCTGGCTGCGACCGCTTCGACCTCGGCGGGAGTAACGGTCACCGGGACGGTCTCGATGGTGCCGACGGGAAGGAGGACCGATCTTGCGGTGCGCTCCTCGAAGCCGAGCGCGCCGGCCAGCAGGCTGCTTTCGTGGGAATCGAGGAACCCCTCCCGGCGGGACTCTTCGACAAGTCCGGCAACCTCGTCCCGGGTGAAGGCACTGGCGACCTCATTTTTTGGTTCCACTCCCATCAGCCTGAGAATGCTGTTTGCGATCCAGTTGAGCGAGGCGATGGCCGGATAGAGGATGGTCACCACCATCCTCAGAGAGGGAGCGAGCGCGAGCGCCGAGCGGTCAGGCCTTGCCAGCGCAATGTTCTTGGGGACCATTTCGCCAAGCACAACATGAAGCGATGCCACTACGAGCAGCGCGAAAGCGAAGGCGATCGGGTAAACGAGAGCCTCTGGGGCGCCAATCGTCTCCAGCGGACCCTCGACCGCGTGGGCGAGCGCCGGTTTCGCCAGTGCGCCGAGGCCGAGCGTGCACAGCGTGATCCCGAGCTGGGCCCCGGCCATCATCAGGGACACGTTCTCCATGGCGTGAAGGGTGATCCTGGCGACCCTGCCGCCCTCCGCCGCTTTTGGCTCGATCACGGAACGTCGTGCCGAGATCAAGGCAAACTCGGCACCCACGAAGAAGGCGTTCGCGGCAAGCAGCATCAGTGAGAGCGAAATGGCCAGCCAGGCGCTCACGAGTGCTCTCCCGACTCTTCATCCGGGTGAGCCGGCTCGATCTCCAGCCGGACCCGGTCGACCCGCAGCTCGTCCATGGTGAGCACGGTCAGGCCTGCGCGAAGGGCTTCTCCCCTGTCACTCACGGCCTTGACATCGACAGTGTCGCCCTGCTCCGGCACGCGGCCCAGTTCGAAGGCAATCAGGCCGGCCACGGTCTCATAGTCCTCATCCTCTGGCAGATTTACCCCGGTGCGGTCGGCAATTTCGTCCGGTCTCAGCAGACCCGACAGCCCCCAGACGCCGTCCTCGATCGGACGCACGGGGTCTTCACGCGGATCGTGCTCGTCACGGACTTCACCGACGATCTCCTCCACCAGGTCCTCAAGGGTGACGATGCCGTCGAAGCTTCCAAACTCATCAACCACGATCGCGATCTGCAGACCGACCTTCCTGAGCTCCGTCAGCAGCGGGTCGAGCTCCATCGAAGAGGGGACCAGAACGGGTTCAGCCATGACCGCCGAGACCGGAACCTCATTGCGTCGCTCGTACGGCACCGAAACCGCGTGCTTGACATGCACGATGCCCTCCACCTGCTCCGAACCGTCAGCTATGACCGGGAAGCGTGACCTTCCGCTCTCGCGGGCGGCCTCGATTACCGCCATCACCGGGTCATCAGGCGCGAGAGTGGTCACCCTGACCCGCGGGGTCATCGCGTCATCCGCCCGGCGCTCCCCGAAGTCGAGTGACTTCTCAAGCAGGGTTGCGGTCCTGAGCTCCAGCGTCCCCTTCTCGGCTGATCGCCTGACCAGCGAAGCGAGTTCATCCGGTGACCGTGCCGAAGCCAGCTCTTCCTGCGGCTCGATACCCATCTTCCTGAGGATCGCGTTTGCCAGATTGTTCGACCCGGTGATCACCGGACCGAGGGCTGCGGTGAAGCCGCGCTGGAACGGCTGGACCGCCTTGGCGGTCTCGAACGGACGGGTGATCGCAAGGTTCTTCGGGACAAGCTCACCGAAGACCATGGTCAGTCCGTTGGCAATGATGAAACCGATCAGGAGCGAGACTCCGGTCACGGCGCCCTCGGAAACCCCGACTGCCCCCAGCGGTCCCTCGAGGAGCCCGGACATTGCCGGCTCAGCAAGAAAGCCGATCATCAGATTGGTAAGCGTGATCCCGATCTGCGCGGCTGAAAGGTGGGTTGAAAGCCTGCGCAGGGCGGAGCGCACACCGATTGCGCGCCTGTCACCGGCCTCAGCCTCGCGGTCCACCGTCGAGCGGTCGACCGTGACGAAGGAGAACTCGGCCGCGACGAAACCGCCGCAGGCAAGAATCAGCGCAACAGAAATGATTACGAGCAGGAGCTCGACCATCAGAGGAGCGCCCCCCGACTCAGGACCGGAGCGCGCTTGGGATTAGAGCCGGGTTCGTCGTCCATCCACTGTTCCGTGAAGATCCATCTGAAAGGAGAGACTACCCCGATCGGCCGGACAGGCCCTTCACGGCTACGATCTCGTGATGGACCCGAACGATCTTGATCAACTGGGTGAACGTGCCCGTCTGACTACGGATGAAGCCCGGCCGGACGCGGTGACCCGCCGCCACGAGCGCGGTGGGCGAACAGCCAGGGAAAACATTGAGGATCTGATCGACCCGGGTTCCCTGGTCGAATACGGCCGCTTTGCGATAGCCGCACAGCGGGGCCGCAGGGAAGTCCAGGACCTGATCGAGAACACGCCGGCCGACGGCATCATCGCCGGAACGGCGACCGTGGGCGGCATCGCCTGCGCAGTCCTTTCATACGACTACACCGTCCTTGCCGGCACTCAGGGTCACACCGGCCACCGCAAGAAGGACAGGTTGTTCGAGCTGATTGAACGCATGCGCCTGCCGGTGATCTTCTTCGCCGAAGGTGGTGGCGGGAGACCCGGAGACACCGACCACGCGGTTGTGTCCGCACTTGACACCCGCGCCTTCGCTCTCTGGGCATCGCTGTCCGGTCTGGTACCGAGAATCGCCGTGGTAGCCGGCCGGTGTTTCGCGGGAAATGCGGTCATCGCGGGCTGTGCCGACCTGATCGTCGCTACCGAGGGCAGCTCGATAGGCATGGGAGGCCCGGCGATGATTGAGGGTGGCGGGCTTGGCCGGGTTGATCCTGACGAGGTTGGCCCGGCGGAGGTCCAGGTGGCCAACGGCGTGATCGATGTACTCGCGAGAGATGAGGCAGAAGCTGTCTCCCGGGCGGCAGAGCTGCTGCGGCACCTCTCCGGTCCGGCCATGAATCCGGGTGCGGATGACTTCGCCGACCAGAGGCTCCTGCGGGAGGTCATCCCGGAACGTCGAAGACGGGCCTACGACGTCAACCAGGTCGTGGACCTGCTGGCCGATACCGGTTCCGTGACGCGTCTCAGGCCCGGTTTTGCGCCTGAAATGGTGACTTCACTGGCCCGAATAGAGGGTCGAAGGGTCGGGTTGATAGCCAACAATCCGTCACACTTCGCCGGTGCGATAACAAGCAATGGAGCGGACAAGGCGGCCAGATTCATGCAGCTTTGCGAAGGCTTTCGCCTTCCGATCGTTTCACTGGTGGACACTCCGGGGATGATGGTCGGCCCGGAGGCCGAGCGGACCGGTCTGGTGAGGCACTGTTCCCGCATGCTCGTTGCCGGGGCCGCCTTGACTGTGCCGATGGTCGCGGTAGTACTGCGTCGCGGCTACGGACTCGGAGCTCAGGCAATGGTGGCCGGCAGTCTTCATGAACCGTTGCTTACGGTCGCCTGGGCCGGTGCTGAACTTGGTCCGATGGGCCTGGAAGGAGCCGTCCGTCTGGGCCTCCGCAAGGAACTCGAGGCAATCGAAGATGACGAGGAACGGGAGAGCCGGGTCCGCGAGCTGACCGAGCTGGCGCACCTGAACGCAAACGCCCTCAACGCTGCAACTCTGTTCGAGATCGATGATGTGATCGATCCGGCCGACACGCGCCGGGTTATTGCCGGGACGATCTCAAGGGCGGGATCAGATCCACGTCCGCAGGAGCGCCCCTCGTTCATCGACACCTGGTAGGTCAGCCCCTCTGGCTGCTATTTCGGGATTGTCGAGGCGGCTTGACCAGCAAGGCCGCGACCAGGAAACAGAGCGCGCCGATGAATGTGCCCAGGTTCCTCCACTCGATGCTGATCGGCTCCCCGGTCAGCGGAATTACATACGCCGCGGCGGCTGAGACCCCGAAGGCGACCGCACCCGCAAGGTTCAGCCAGGTGCTCCACCAGCTGCGCACATCAGGGTCCCAGAGGTGCCCCGCATGCCGGGTGGCAGAAACTGCCAGGACGCCGCTGACAAGGAACATGACCGAGCCGTAAGCGTCGGGCAGCCAGACCCGTCCTGCCGTGGCACCGATGCTCTCGGCAAGGGCCGAGAAAGTGGACAGGTTGAAGAAGAGCGTGCCGATGAACTGGATCGCAGCCGACCACCAGTCATCCCAGTCCTCCTTCGACTTCCAGGCACCCCCCCGCCAGCGACCGCTCAGCCGGAGCTGAATGAAGGCGGCCAGCGTGAAGAAGACCGAGCCGACAAAGAAGGTGGCGTTGGTCCAGTCCTCCCCCACCAGCGTCAGGTATCCCGGACAGGCACCAAGCCCAAACAACGCGGATCCGATCGCAAACCCGATCGACTCGCGCCGGAGTCGGAGGAGGCGATTCACCTTGGCTCTGATTCCTTCACCGCCGGAATCCTAACGCGGCACGAGTCGCCCGGCCTTCGGTGGAGCGAGAGCACACAGTTGCCGGCGTCCCGGTGCGACAATGGAGTTGTGACTCCCCCCCAGACGATCCGCATTCACGGCCAGCCGGTTACTTTTCACATGATGGGAGAAGGTCCACCCATCCTCCTGATTCATGGCATCACCTCGAGTTCGAGGACCTGGAAACGGGTCATGCCCCGGCTCGCGGAGAACTACACTGTGATCGCGCCGGACCTGCTCGGGCACGGCAGGTCCGCGAAGCCTCAGGGTGACTACTCGCTGGGGGCATATGCCAGCGGAATTCGTGACCTGCTTGTCGCGCTGGAGGTGCCGAGGGCGACCGTCGTCGGTCACTCGCTGGGCGGAGGTATCGCCCTGCAGTTCTCGTACCAGTTCCCGGAGCGCGTCGGCCGATTGGTGCTGGTCGATTCAGGCGGTATCGGCCCTGAGGTCAATCCTCTTCTGCGCGCGGCGGCCCTTCCCGGCGCCGAGTTTGTCCTGCCGGTGATGTTCAGCCCGACGCTCCACGATGGGGCCCTGAAGCTGCGTGGCCTTCTCGCGAAGATCGGCCTCCAGCCCAATGCCGACATCGAGGGGGTAAGTGAAGGATTCGCCTCGCTCACGGAAGCTGATGCCCGACGAGCGTTCCTCAACACGGTGCGATCGGTCATCGACATAAAGGGCCAGCGGGTCAGCGCCGAGGACAGGCTCTACCTCGCCGGGGACATTCCTTCCCTGATTGTCTGGGGCGAAGGTGACCGGATCATTCCGCTCGAGCATGCGTACCGGGCGAAGGAGATGCTCCCGGGCAGCCGGCTGGAGGTGTTCTCTGATGCCGGACACTTCCCGTTCAACGACCACCCTGACCGTTTCGTCGACCTGATGCGGAATTTCATCGAGACGACGAAGCCGGCAGTCATGAACGAGGAGCACATCCGCACGATGCTCCAGGAACGGGGCAACCTGACGGTCTCGGGAGAGCCCGGAATATGAGCGGCAATGGCGACTCCCAGATAGCCGAAGAGCTGGCGCACCAGGTCATCCATGAACTGGAGGAGTACCAGCGGCTCAGCCTGGACGCGCTCTCCCGAAACGCAACCGACCCCGAAGCAGGACTCAAGGCGCTGGTTTCGCTGCATCTGTCCTGGACCGAGAGCGATCCGGACCGGGCCCGGAAGGTCAGCCGCCACCGCAACGAAGTTGCCGCAGGTCCTCTTGGTGAGCAGTTGGCCGCCAGCAACCGCGAGTGGTTCACGCAGATGAAGGAGTGGATCGACTCCCAGGCGGGAGCCGGCCGTATCCCGCCGGTCTCCTTCAACCTGCTTCACGCTGTCGTCTTCGCCCCGACTCAGGAGATCGCCAAGCTCTGGCTGTCTGGAAGGCTCGGACGCCCGCTCGGCTCCTACGCGGATGCGCTGGGCGACGCCGCGTGGGCTGCGGTGACAGCGCTGCCTGCCAGGCGATAGCGAGACCGAATCGGGCCTATGCCCCGTAATCCTCCAGGCTTTCCAGATCTGTATCGATAACAGTCGCAAGCGCCGGTCCGGCCGTGAAACCGTGAGTCAGGATCGAGACCCCCACGCAGGCAATGATCGTCCAGTAGATCAACTCGACCTCCCCCGTCGTCAGTACACCGGCATTGATCGCGACGGCAGCGTAGTAGAAGGAGCCGATGCCTCGGATCCCGAACCATCCGATCAGCAGGCGCTCCCTGAGCCGGATCTTCGAGCCTGCGAAAGCGAAACCTTCAGAGGCTGCGACCCGGGGAACGATTGGCCCTGATTCGGTCATCTCGCACCGATTGTCTCAGGCTCCGGGTTGCGAGCTACGTTTTTCTCAAGGTCCAGGACAGAACTGTCTGACGTCACCGGTTGGCGGGATCGCGATATCCGATGCGGGAGCGAGTTCGGGACGCTTGGCCAGGCGGCCGTCGCCCGAGGACCTTCCGGTTAGCCGTCGACCGATCCACGGCAACAGGTATCTGAAGGTCCAGCCAAGGTCTTGCCGGAGAGCCTTGACCCGGGGCAGTACGGGTGGGGGCGGAAGCTCGAGGGCCCAGTCGGGCACGCCGCCCTGCGAGGCGACCTCAAGCGTCAGCTCAGTCCTCCCGCTCGCTTGCCCCTCGAGCAGGGCCAGCATCGCCCGCGAAAGCCTGTGGTGCCCCTCCGCGTTCAGGTGGAGCCGGTCATGGCACCAGAGCCGCGGGTCGATCGTGGCCGGGATCGTTTCGAGGTCAAGCAGAAGGGCACCGTTACTTCGGGCCACCTCGCGGAGCCCCTGATTGAAAGCCCTGGAGCGGTCACTCAGAAGATGCCCGCTCCGCCACGGGTATGTGATGGTCAGGACGGTCGCTCCGGCCGCTGTGAATGCTGCCTGCATCTCGTCCATCACCCCAAGGGTGAAATCCGGATCAAATCCCGGTCTGATCATGTCGTTGGCGCCAGCCAGCACACTGACGAGATCAGGCTCGAGCGCGAGCGCAGCCTCCATCTGCTCATCACGAATCGGGACGATGCGACGACCCCGGATCGCCAGGTTCGCGTAGAGCAGGCCCGGGGCGAGTCGGTCCAGACCGGCCGCAAACCGATCTGCCCAGCCCCGGTCAAGACCGTCCTGGTGGGGGATGTCCCCCACTCCTTCGGTCTGACTGTCACCGATGGCGACGAAGCGCCTGAAGCTCATGCTCAGCGCAGGCCCCCCGCAGGCCCGACCGGAAGAGTCGTACCGCAGCGCTCCATCTCGGCAAGCAGAGCTTCATGCATCCGGTCACGGAGTTCACGATCCCGGATGCTCAGCACCTCACCGCTTGAGCAGTCGACGAGATTCGCCATCTGATCGGGATCGCGCTTCATGTCATAGAGCTCGAACTGCGGTGGCTCAACGCCGGACGGATCGACGTATACCGCGTACATAGCGCCGGGAGTCCTGACCGACCGGATCCGGTTCGGCTGGGGCAGCACATCGATGTATGCCGAGCCGGACTGGTGATCGTCAAACGTGAAGTGAGTGAATTCCTGAACTGACTCAGCCGGTGCGGGGTGGCTCGCGACCGGGCCAAGGTTGACCCCGACCGACTTCAGTCTCAACGGGTCGGGAGTCGCAGCGTGCGCCAGAACAGGAGTGAGGTCCCTGCCCCGCACCCCGTCGTCCGAACAGTCGACGCCGGCGACCGCAGCAAGCGTCGGCAGGACGTCACAGAGCGATGCCGGCGCGGCGACCGAGGCAGGCCGGGTGAACAGGATCGGGTTGGAAACGACCAACGGCACCCTGACCGTCTCTTCATAGGCGTTGAACATCTTCTGACGAAGCCCGCCGTGTGACATGCCCATCTCGCCGTGGTCGGATGTCCTGACGATCACGGTGCGTGAGCGAAGCGAGCTGTCGTCGTCGGGGTCACCGAGCGCGTCCACCATACGGCCCACCTTCTCGTCAGCCAAACGCTGCAGGTGGGCATAAAACCGACAGTAATCGAGCTTGTCGGCGTCGTTTCCTACGGGACCTATGAAGCTCGCCTGGCCGAGGCTCATCAGGGCATGGGCCGATGGTTTGCTGGAGAGGTTCTCGTGAGTCGAAGCGGGCAGGTTGATTCCCTCGATGTCCGCCCAGTCTTCGCTGGTGTAGCCACCCTCTTCATAGGTCGATGGAAAGGCAAGGACATCGTGGGGGTTGACCAGCGACGCAATCAGGCACCACGGCTCCGGGGGAGGGTCGGCCAGAAAGCGCTCGACCTGCCGGGCGAAGTCCTCGTCGTACCCGAGTTTCTCGCGACCGGAGTGACTACCGCCTCCGAAGTGCGAGGGCTCGAGGTTCTCGCCGGCGTCCGGGGGCTCCCAGTCGTGCAGGCCGTACTCCTCAGCCAGGCGGCCGCTGTCCCGATCGCCCCAATCGCCCTCGAGCGGCTGGGTCAGGTGCCACTTGCCCTTGAGCACGGTCCGGTAACCGGCGCGCTCAAGGATCCGGGCCAGATTTGGCGTCTCGGGGTTCAGTTCCTTCTCCCCCCCACCACCGTCGGCCTTGCGGGTGGCCCCCTTGGCAAGGGTCCGGATGGCCTTGCCGGGGGAAATTTCCTCTCGAGCTACCGCCCTCAGAGCGGCCGCGAAAGCAGAGGGGGCGTTCCGGGGCTGGATCCGGGCGCCACCCTGGGTGAGAGTCAGGGTGACTTCATGCTCGGCCGGCCACCGACCGGTCAGCAGCGATGCCCGACTGGGAGAACACATGCAGCTCGCCACAGTGGCCTCCGTGAAACTGACCCCGGTGCGTGCGATTTCAGCATCAGCCGGAGTCAGGGACGCAAGCCAGGCCGGGTCCTCGGGCCAATGCATGGGCTTGCGCTGCTGGTCGGTGATGATCAGCATCAGGTTGGGTGGCCTGACCGCCCCGGAGCCCGCGGGCGGATTCACCTCCACCTGAAAGGACAGCCCTTTGACTCGAACGCCTCGCGGTCCATATAGGTGCCGTTCGGGTAGAAATCACCCATCTTTTCGCTAGCGTTGAAGGGACTCGTCACGTTCCAGATCGAGCGGGTGAACCCGGGGCTCGGCAGGATATTGCGGGTCAGCAACTGTCCGGCGTCGATCCGTCCGGCTCCGTCGCCCTCTGGATCGGCTGGCAGCCATGCCACTCCGCACTGCCTCCGCGCGTTGGAGGGTCGCTGGTCGGCCTTCGACACGAGGACCACGTAGTCGCGCTTTCGACTGCGCATCGGTACCTGCTCATCGAAAACACAGCGATGGGTTCTGGTCGTCACCAGCGACTGGATCGTGCACATGTCCCACTCGACCACCTGGCCCGACTTTGTCCGGCGATTGCCGTTGAGAGTGATCGGAGTTGTCGGCATGCGCCCATGGACAGCCAGAACTTCACCGAACTGGAAGCTGTAGGCCCCGATCATGTAGCGGGCATCATTGTTGTTGTACTGGGTGCCCTCTTCGGCCGGGTTGGCAGCCCAGGCCTGCTGCCTGCCGGCTTCGTTTCGATACAGGCCAAAAACGTTGACCAGGTTGAAGTACTTGGTGAACTCAAACTGGGGAAGCGCCGGATTTGTAGCCGGGTCCTTGCCTGCCGAGTTGAGAAGAGTCTGGTAGGTCTGGGGGGAGAGCAGATTTCCGCTGTAGTCGTGAATCGAGTTGAGCTCATCGCAGAGAGACTGCCCCTGAAGGACAGTTCCGTCGGCCAGTTTCAAAACCGGGGTCGGGATACCGGTTCCGCCAGAAAGACTGCGTCCCCGGTCGGGCACATAGACGCGGTAGAGAATGTCCTGATGGGCTCCGGCTGTTGGTTCAGCGTAGAGCGTGTTTCGAACAGGGCTGGCGGGCAGGCCCTCGCCCTTGACGCTAATGGTGAAACTGCGCTTGCGAGCACGGCGATCGGCGCCCGGAAGGCTTGGATTTGTCGAGCCACGATCGGGCCGTATCTGACGGTCGGTAAGCGAACTGGCCGAGGCCCCGTTGTTTTCGTAGGCGTTGAAGGAGGAGTAACGGGCGTGAGGAAACCGGCCGCGAAGGGTCAGCACCGCGCCAGGAGGAGTGACGAACTTGGCGCCCCAGTAAGTTATTTCGGTCCCGGGAAATGCGGAGTTGGTCTTCGGGTTGGAGGCGGTGAAGGGTCCGGTCCAGAAGCAGCCGACGGTCGGCAGCCCCTTCGGGTTGTAGCCGGTCTCGACAGCAGCACCCGACGGTGACGCCCCGAACCAGGTCAGCAGAGTGACCAGACCAAGAGCGACGACAGCTACGGCCCTCGCGAGCCCTCTCTGTCCTATTGACCATTTTGAAGCTGATTCAGTCACAACGCCTGACCTCTCTCCACGGATCCCGAACCGGACGCGATTCCACTTGCTGACGCTACCAGAGCAGCCAGTCTCGAATTCATAAACCGAAGCGAAGGCAAATGTTGCGCGGGTGCTGCTTCTGCCGGATGCCCGGGGTCGGCGGGGCTCCCGCGTGACTTACCTGGCTCCACCTGACCGGATCAGCGCTGCTTATGGAGGCTGATGAAGCTACCTTCGGATTGCCCTGTAAACCGGGGTCAGGCAGCTGCGATCGCCTCAAGTACGAATGGCATCCCGATACGCCGGGCCACCGGCCGGTCAAGTACCGCCAGACCGAGGAGCTGACCTGGTCCGAGCAGGCGGAATTCGTCCCGGACATACCGCCACGGAAGTGGTGCATCCGCACCGTAGGTCGAGACGAGGACGGGTGCGCCGTCGAGGACTGAGGGTTCGAGCGCTGCTTCCATGTCCAGGTACTCGGTCAGTTCATCGTCCCCATCGCTCCGGCGAAGAAGGTTCACCCCTCTCAGGCCATCGGGACCGGACTCGAAGCGCTTGCCAAACCAGTCAGGAAGGCCGATCAGCCCGAGCCCGGAAGGTGCGATCAGCTTCACCGGCCCGGGGCCGACAAAAATTGCCCTGTGCGTTCCGGTCAGATCCTCCTCGGCCGGAGCCGGCAGGGCGCCCCAGAGCCTCTTCAGCCTTGCCGGAGAAGAGGGGAGGTCCCCGAGATTTCGCCGGTTCAGGCTCCACCCGACCGCGGCTGGGACACCAGGTTCCTGCGGGCTTCCGGACGCGGGAATGCCTGAGTCCGGACGATCGGGCCACCGCGAAGCGAATCGCTCTGCCATGGCGGTGATGGTGAGGCTCGGATTGACCCCGAGGTTCACCGGGATCGCCGAAGCATCGGCCACGAACAAGCCCGGGTGTCCATGGACCTCGTGATCGCAGTTGATGACACCGCCCTCGGGAGAATCACTGATCACCGCGCCCCCCAGAATGTGCGCGGTGAAGGAGCGTCCTCCGATGCTCTCGACCATGAGATTCAGCGGGGTCCCGCCAGAGCTGGCGGCGAACTCGCGGGCGGCTTCGTTGGCCAGGGGGATGTAGCTCGCAGCTTCACTTCCGGGTACCGGCTCGGACCGGATGACCCGTCGCCAAGGCCGGAAGGGTGAGCGCCCGAACCTGAACCTCAGCTCGCTGTCCACGTCCTGCATCACAGTCAGCGCCGTCAGCCTGCCCTCAAAGCCTCGTGCCGTGATGGTGCGCAGAAACCTGAGCGGATGGCGGATGATGGTGAACACGGTCTCGACGCCGCGGCGCCCCGGACTCGCACCGTCAACCAGCGGACCGACCTGCGGACGGAGAAACTTGCCGCCACCGACGTACCGGTTCTGGGTGATGTGGGTCTGGCCGTCGGGATGGAAGTCGGTCGAGATCGCCGGTCCACGGGTGAGGTCGGTAGCGGGATCGTCGTCAAGCACGATGCTGACCGCCTCGGAGTTAGTCCTGACCCGTCGGCCCAGGCTCTGCGAGACCCGCGGAAGGGTGCCGAATTCATCCCGGCAACGGAACAGCAACTCGAGTGTGCCGAGCACACCACCAGCGAGCACCACCCGGCGAGCACGCAGGGGCTCGTACACAATGTCGCCGCGCCACGGGTGAACCGACTTCAGCTCGTACCCTCCCTCCGGCAGTGGCGCGACTGATTCAACCTTCCGCTCGGCGATGATCTTCGCCCCCATTTTTGCGGCCAGGTACAGGTAGTTCAGGTCGAGTGTGTTCTTCGATCCATACGGACACCCGCTCAGGCAGCCGCCGCAAAGCCGGCAACCGGTGCGCTCCGGACCCTCGCCGTCGAAAAAGGGATCAGGCCCGGTCTTGCCCTCCTGCCCGAAATAAATTGCAAGCGGGACAGGGCCGAAACTGTCTGCGCCGCCAATGGCCTGGGCGGTCTGGCGCAGATGCTCGTCCATCGGACCCTGGAACGGGTTCAGGACCCTTCCGAGCATACGCCCGGCTTCGCCGTAGTGAGGTTCCAGCGCGGCCTGCCAGTCGTCCTCCCCGGATCCCCACCCGGGGTCAGCGAATATCTGGTCGCCCGGCTCAAGCAGGACGGCGCCCCAGACGATCGAGCCACCACCCACCCCCGAGGCTCCGATTATTCCCACGTCCCGGAAAACCCTCTGCCAGAAGAAGCCGTGAAGTCCGAGATCGGGCTCCCAGAGATGGGCCCGGATATCGTGGCGGGCCCGCTGGATGTCGGCCGGTTCGACCCGCCTGCCCTGCTCGAGGACGACCACGCTGTATCCCTTCTCGACAAGGCGAAGGGCGCTGACCGCACCGCCGAAACCGCTGCCGACCACTGCCACGTCGAAATCGACACCGTCGACCATCGGTAGATCCTCTCAGGGAACGAGAATTATCACGGCCGCGAAGTAGGTGCCGATCGAGAGCAAGTCCTGAATCAGGGTGGCCAGAGGTCCCGAGCCAAAGGCCGGATCGAGTCCAAGCCTCTGAAAAAACGAGGGCAGGGCCAGCGCCACGGCAACAGCGACCGCGGCGCTCGCAAACAGCGCCACCGACACCGCCAGAGCGACGTTGATGTCCCCCCAGACCAGGGCGGCAAAGCCGAGAAAGGTAGCACCGATGAACAGGCCCATCAGGATGCCGGTGATCAACTCGCGCACGAGGACCTCCCGGGTCGTAACCCCGATCGCAAATGCGCGGATCAGCACCGTCTGGGTCTGGGCACCAACCGCGCCGGCCATGTAGACGATCGCCGGGACGAAGAGGGCCACCAGTACATTCGACTCGAGTGTGGCCTCGAAGGCGCCCATGATCAGGGCCGAAACCATCGCCCCGAGCAACCCCACCACAAGCCACGGAAGGCGGTGCCAGAGGCGACGCCCCACCGGCTCCTCTGCGGCACCCCTCGACCGGGCAGAGCTGGCTACGTAACCGCCGATCCTTGCCAGGTCCTGTTCGTGCTCGGCGAGCAGCACGGCGAGCATGCGCTCCGAGCAGATCAGGCCCCGAAACTGCATTTCTGAACCGACTACGACCACGCATCCCCCTCCGTGCTCAACCATCCGGTGGGCCACCAGCTCCTGATCGGTGCCTTCAGCGACCGTCGGAGGGTCCGGGTCCATGATGTCCCGCACCTGCTGCCCGTCCCTGCAAGCCAGCAGGCTCTCCAGCGTGACCAGGCCGACCGCGACACCGTCCTCGAGGACCACGACTTCCTCCACGACGTCAAATGTCTTTCCCACAAGGCTGGATCTGAGTTCCCCGACCAGCTCATCGGGCGAGGCAGTCGGCACGCTCATGGTCGAGTGCAGGACGGCTGAGCGTCCAGGATTCTCTGCCGTTTCAGCCACGCGGTCAGGCTAGCGCAGCCCCGGCCGGTTGGCCGGAAATCAGATCCCGCCGGAGATTGCTGCCCCGAGCAGGAGCACCACGACCACTGCGTGGGCCGTCCAGGCGGCGGTGCGTACCCAGCTGATCCGGATCAGTGAGCGAAGCGAGCTTTCGTCCAGCCCGATGCGTCCGATCCGGCCATGGGCCGGTGCTGCGGCAAGCGCGGTCAGGGCCCAGATCGACACGGCCAGAAGCGCACCGATGAGAGCGAGGCCGGCTTCACCCGATGGGGGGCGAACAGCCAGCAGGACCGAGCTCGCCAGCTCTACCGTCATCGGAGGAAGCACCACCCAGGTGGTCAGCCTTGAGTGTCGTGTGTGGTAGCCGATGAACTCATCCCTGCCCACAAACGGGAACAGCGGGTAGTGCACCACCTGGACGAACCAGGTCAGGCCGAGCATGAAAAGGGTTGAAGCGGCATTCGCCAGCAGGACGACGGTCATTTGCTGCGCAGAACGCGTTCCTTTGTGTCCCAGCGGACCTCACGCCTGCCGGATTCAATCGCGTCAACCACCGTCGCCACGAGCTCATCCGGGTCAGCTGCCTCCGGCATTGCCGGAGGCTCTCCGGAAAGGGCGCGGCTGGCGAAACCCGTTTCCATGTGACCGGGACTGACCTCGATGACAGTGATGTCCCTTCGCCGCTCCCTTCTGAGCGCCACAAGGTATGCCGCCAAGGCGGACTTGGAAGCTGAATATGCAGCCATTCCAGCAGTCGGAAACTCCGCCACTACACCGGTAATGGCGACCACCAGCCCACCGGGCCCCATCTCACCCAGGGCGGCGGAAATAAGCGAAACGGGGCCGACCGCGTTGGTCTCCATCACCTCAGACTCAATCGCGGCAGGGACCTCTCCCGCTCGACCGAAAACCACGGTCCCGGTGGCGACCACCAGGCCGTCCAGGCCGTCGAGCTCAGCAACGGCCTCGGCAACTGCCTCAGCCGGTGATCCCTCAACCGAAAAGTCGAGCACCACCGCCGGGGCACCGAGTTCAGCGGAGATCTCCGCGAGTCGGGCAGGATCACGACCTGCCACGGCAACCTTTGCGCCTCCGGCGCTGAGTGCCCGTGCCAGCCGGCCCCCGAGTTGCCCCGTCGCACCCGCAACCAGAATCCTGCTGTCAGAGATTTCCATGGCCGGGAGTCTGCCAGAGCGGCCGCTCCGTCCTGCGCCAGTGCGACCATCAGCGAGTGAGCCGGACTGCCTCGATCCTCCACGCCGACCTCGACGCCTTCTACGCGTCGGTCGAGCAGCGCGACGACCCACAGCTGCGCGGCAGGCCGGTAATCGTCGGGACCGGTGTGGTGCTGGCCTGCAGCTACGAAGCCAAGGCCCTCGGGATCCGCACGGCGATGAATGGCGCTCAGGCAAGGCGCGATTGTCCGGAGGCAATCGTGGTGCCGGCACGGATGGAGGCCTATTCCGAAGCGAGCAAAGCCGTCTACTCGATCTTCCATGAGACATCGCCTCTGGTGGAGGGACTCTCGATCGATGAGGCTTTCCTTGACGGCGGCGGGCTGGGCCACATCTTCGGATCACCGGCTGATGTCGCCGCGAAACTTCGACGGGATGTACTGGAGAAGGTTGGCTTGCGGATTTCAGTCGGTGTGGCCCGGACAAAATTCCTCGCGAAGATTGCGAGTGGCGAGTCGAAGCCCGATGGCCTGCTGGTCATTGAGCCGGAGGAAGAGTCTGCCTTCCTTGGACCTCTGCCGATCGAGCGGGTCTGGGGGGTCGGCCGGGTCACATCGGAGAAACTGAGGTCGATGGGAATCAGGACGGTCGGGGAGATCGCCAGCTGTGACGAGAACCGGCTGATCGCCGCGCTGGGAAAATCGGCCGGACTCAGGCTGCTGGACCTCGCCAACAACCGCGACCCCCGGCCGGTGAAGCCCCGTGATCCTAGGCAGTCAATCGGTGCTCAGAGTGCATTCCCCCGCTCCTCCAAGTCGATACGCGAAATCGATGCACTCGCCGCCGGCCTGGTAGACCGGGTTACTCACAGGCTGCGAGCCGCAGGGAAGGTCTGCGGCACCGTCTCGATCTCCCTTCGCTTTGACGACATGAAGAAGGTGAGCCGCTCCCACACTCTGCCGGCCGCCACCAACCAGACCGAAACCCTCCTTGACGCGGTTCGAACCCTGCTGTCCGGGGCCAGAACGATGATCGACCAGCGCGGGATCACCCTGCTGGGAGTATCACTGGAGAGGCTCGACTCGGACAATGCGGTGCAGCTCGGGTTCGCCCTCGACGGCTCCAGCAACGGCAACCTCGATGCCGCGATTGACGAGTTGCGTGACCGGTTCGGATCAGAAGCGATCACCCGGGCCTCGCTGGTTGGGGAGGAAGGCGCCACGCCTGCCCCGATACTGCCCGAGTGAACGGCTACGGGCCGGAGTTAGGGGTGAGCGACGGGATTCGAACCCGCGACCGCCTGGACCACAACCAGGAGCTCTACCAACTGAGCTACGCCCACCGCGAGGTGAGGAATCTATCGCTCCACCGGGGATTGTCGCCGACCGGTACCGGGACTGACTGCGGGTGAGGGGCAGCTCTCGCCCTCAGGGCTCGATCGGTGCCGGGGCGCGGCTGGAGCGGAGGGCACCTGCAGATGCTGCCATCACGAGCAGGATCGCGAAGAGTTCAACCGGGATTATCTGCTGGCCCAGCATCACCATGCCAACAGCGGCGGCGACGGCAGGCTCGAGACTCATCATCACCCCGAATACGCTGGAAGGCAGTCGGCGCATCGCCTCGAGTTCGAGGGTGAACGGCAAGGCCGAGCTGAGAGCGCCGACCGCCAGGCCGATCAGCAGAACCTCAGGCTCCAGCAGGCCGGTGCCGCCATCAACGATCCCGAATGGTGCGGTCAGCACGGCTGACACCGCCATGGCGACGGCGAGCCCCTTGCCCCCACTGAAGGCGCGACCCATGCGCTTGCCGATCAGGATGTACGAGCCCCAGAAGAACCCTGCCGCCAGGGCGAGTACCACTCCGACCGGATCGAGCCCCTCCCCGCCTATTCCACCGGTCAACATGACGATGCCGACGGCGGCCAGTCCGGCCCAGATCCAGTCAAGCCGACGCCGGGAGGTAATCAAGGCGACGGTGAGCGGGCCGATGAACTCGAGGGTGACAGCAACACCAAGGGGGATTCGGTCTATTGCCTCGTAGAAGCAGAGGTTCATACCGGCCAGGGCGCCACCAAACACAAGCAGTAGTCGTGGGTTCTCCCGAATCGTCCTGACTCCCGGGCGCCAGATGACCGCGAGCAGGATCGCCGAGACAATCGCCCTGACGAAGACGACCCCGGCCGCTCCTATCTCGGAAAACAGGTCGATGGCAACGGCCGCTCCGATCTGGATCGAAAGAATCGCACCAAGCACCATGGCGACCGCGGCGACAGTCGGCTGCTGGGAGTCGTGAGGCACCGGGGCAGTCAATCACCCGGGACCCCCGGTGGGAGGTCCGCCCTCCCCGATTCCGGGACCTTCCGTGCGGGGCAGCATTCCCACAGTCGGCAAGGTCTCCGACCTCATCCCGTAGCGGGAATCTCACTCTGGTCCGGATCCGGATCCACTGATGTATCTGGTTCTGACACCTCGTCAGGGCTCGCCCCTCCCGAAATGTTCCCGAGGCGGGCCCCGACCAGGCCGCCGAGTCCGATCGCCCACAGCGCTGTGATCGCTGCGAAATGCCAGTTCCAGTCGATCAGCCCGTTCCACAGGAAGCCGATGACCAGCGGGATCAGGAGTGCCGCGAACGGGACCCGGAATGCCCGCCATGAAGCACGGATCGCTGCTAGGTAGAGCAGGACTGAAATCAGAAGGCCACCGATCCCAAGCTCAACCCACATCTCAGCCGGAATGCTGTGGGCAAACCTGGTCGTGGTCGAGAGCTTGGCAGCCTGGAAGCCGATAGTCGCACTGGCATAGGAACCGGACCCCGTTCCCTTGAGCGGGTTCTGCTTCGCTGCCTCGACGGATACTTCGTAGTAGGTCAGACGCGACTGGGTCAGGTCACCGCCTGAGCCCAGGTATGCCCCGCCCGCGATCAGAAAAACAACGCCGAGCAAGCCCGCACCCAGCGCGATCGCGGGCACCAGTCGTGCGAGCCTGTCAGGGATCCCACCGGCAAGAAGACCCGAGAGCCAGGCGATCAACGGTGTCACCACAACCAGAGCGACCATCACCACCAGCCGGGTTGAATCTTCAGGAACTCCAGCGGGAAGAAAATTCCGAAAAAGCAGATTGCCGGCAACTCCCAGGAGCAGGACCGTGACGACGGCTCCGATCGCCTGCTGTCGCGAGCGACTGAGCAGACCCGCGGGCCAGATCAGCGCCGCCGCCAGAACCAGAATGGCGAAGATAAGGTTGAATTCACTGTCAGAGAGGGCAACTGCGAGAGAGCAGACCCCCAGGCAAATCGAAGACAGGAGGAACACCACGACCTCCGGCAGTGAGCGCCCCTGAATGGAGATGCCCCTGATGAGTGGCAGCAGGGCAACTGCTGAGGTAAGGGCGAGCGCATTCCGGTAGCGAAAGGGTCCGGCCGGGGTAAGGACTCCTCCTGATTCGACTGCGTATGGAACACGCTCGAGAGCAAACCCCCACAGTCCGTATGCGGCCGAGGCAACAGATATCCCGACCAAGAGAACGATCAGCGGCACCGGACCGAAACGGGATGCCAGCACCGCCGCCGACAGACAGACCGTGGCATATCCGAGTATCAGGAGACCGTAGCGTTGCGCCTCGGCCTCCAGGACGATTGACCAGGAGCCGCTGGCCAGGGTGAGTGCTGCGAGCGCCAGCAACAGGATGACCGGCAGTGACACGAGGCTCTTCAGGAACAGTCTCCAGTCAAGCAGTACCGCCAGCCCCGCTGACACTGCCGCGCACTGGACGAGCATCCAGGCGCCGTCGAGTGGGTTGCCAGCCTGAGTCAGCCCACCGTCACGGGTCAGTTGCTGAGCTACGGTGAATGCCAGCATCGCCAGAAGGCCGCTCCCCAGCAGCATGCTCCAGACACTGTTTCCTTCCTTTATGCCCAGGCTCTTGAGCGTCATCTGGGCGATCAGCCGGCCACGGGTGTCGGCTTCGGTCGCTTCATGGAGGCAACGATCCGGATCTCGTTCCGGTCATCCAGCGCGGTTTTATCCGGTCCGGCCGCCGACGCGGTAGCGGCCAGAACGGCAAGCTGCGGCGAAGGGGTCTTTCCACAAACCAGATTCCAATCAAGTGTCCCGAACCTCAAGGTGCCCCTCCTGCTGTCTTCTGGTTCCTATGGGCGACGGCATACTACCGGTCTCCGGGTGAGTCGAGTCGAAGGCCCCGGCTCGCCTCAAGCCCGGCTCCGGAACGGGTCGCAGCCCGTCGCTGGCAGTACCCCCGGCAGGATTCGAACCTGCGACATCCGGCTTAGAAGGCCGGCGCTCTATCCAGCTGAGCTACGGGGGCAGGAAAGACGAAGATATCCGGTCTCAGCCGGAACTTTCAGCCGATGACGACACCCCGGGTGAACCGGGTGCCAGATTCCGGCAGCCGGCCGGATCCAGCTTGCCGTCGATTGCGTAGACGTAAGTCGGCTGAGGCGTAATGTCAGGTTCCGCAACCACCTCGGTCACCGCAGGATCATTCTCGATCCAGGCCCTGACCGGGTATCGATAAGGCGCATCGGGGGAGTCCTGGGTGAACTCACTGGTGATGATGAAGTCGTAATCGCCCTCGTTGACCTTCGCGATGAACTGTTCGCAACTCCCGATCAGCCGGTAACTGCCAACCGGACCCTCCTTGCCGATGTACTGGACATAGTTGGAGCGATCCGCTCCGTAGAAACCGTACTGGCCGAAAACCATCTGGCCCGAGCCTGCGATCGCGATGCGCTTGTCCTTCAGGTCACGGGTGAAGTCAAAAGAAGCCTGCGGGCCGCCCTCCTGCAGAAAGAGAGTCGAACGCGTGTAGTGCTTGCTCGCGTAGCCCACCTCTTCGCCCCTTCCCCAGACCGTCGCCACCAGCGCAAGCGCTGCGACTGCGGCGACTATCAGGCCATTCGAGGCCTTGCCGTGCTCCTTCAGCCAGGAGAGGCCGACCGGAGCCCAAACGATCGCAAGTACCAGAAAGATGGCCCCCGGGAGGAAGCTCGGGTACCACTTGGGCGAAGCCAGCACGGTGATCGCAAAGATGCCCGTCAGGAAAAAGAGCACCGTGCGGGCACGGCTCTCCGGCTCTCTCAGCGGCCGGACCAACGGCAACAGGACCATCGCCAGAAGCAGGCCGGGCAGCAGGTAACGGGTGTTGGTGAAGAAGCCGCTCGGTTCGCCTTCCTGACCGGCAGCTGTCAGCGGTGTGAATACATAGACGATCGCAGTGACGATCGCCGCTGCGGCAATCACCCGGATGACCTTGTTGCGGGCCTTGACGACCAGATAGATGGCAGTCACCGCGAGCATGACCAGAATCAGCGGAAACAGGACGCCGAAAGCATCGTCGAGTCGCGGCAGAAACCAGTAGCGGTAGACGTTCAGATCTGTCAGGTAGTGGGCCACCGAGAAACGAGGCCGGGGATCCAGGGGCATCTGATCAGGCTGCGGAAGCTTCAGTGGTCCCCAGCCAATCGCCGGCACCGGGTTGCCGCCGGTGTAGATCATCGCCCTGATGTACCAGTAGCCACCGACCAGAAGCATCGGTATTCCAAGCCAGATCGTCGTTACCCACCAGCGTGCCCGGCCACTGACCAGGATCATGCCGAGGAAGATGATGCCGATCGGGGCAAGCATTGAGACCTTGACCGAAATCGCGATGCCGGCGGCGATGCCGGCGATCACGAGGGGTCCCTTGTCCAGCAATGGTGAATCCGGATCAGGCCTGTCCTCCACCGCCCCTGATTCAGGAGCGCGACGCTGGTGACCGTTGATCAGGAATGCTGCGAACGCGATCAGGAAAGCA
Organism: uncultured Solirubrobacterales bacterium; assembly: GCA_903933815.1. Lineage (GTDB taxonomy): Bacteria > Actinomycetota > Thermoleophilia > Solirubrobacterales > 70-9 > 67-14. The sequence continues at coordinate 33,075 of CAIZLN010000035.1, read as the reverse complement.
AAGGCCATGATGTCGTTGCGACCCTCGCCAGGCTGGGTCTCGATCATGACTCCCCCGCTCAACAGAATCGCGCCGCCGACCAGTGTCGCCGGACCGACTCCATACGGACGACCTACACACCAGCAGCCAAGCAGGGCGACCCCCAGGCAGACCATGTTGAACAGAGGCGAAAGCCAGTCGCTGTCCATCAGCCCGATCAGGGCACCATGCATGAGCTCGGAACTCTGGGGGTAGTACCAGACCGCCAGCCGGAGGGCGTCGGTGAAATGCAGTGGGATTATCGAGCCGTCCTGTATGAAACGGGCCGATGCCGGCATGTGGTACCAGGTCGTATCGCCACCGAACATGCCCTGGTCGAGGCTGAGCTGGGTCGGAAAACTCCACTCGGCGACTGTCCACGAGGCTACGCCGACGGCGATCAGCAAGGCCCACACCGGAATGGCCGGCGCGGCGATCTGCTTGATGTCCCGAGGAGCAAATCGGTATCCGAGCGCGGCTGCGAGCAGGGGCACGGCGATGCATCCGACGGTAATCCAGAGCAGGTTGAGCAGCCCGAGCGACCCCACCAGCTGGAGCGCCACGATCAGGAGCGCGAAGCCCAGCGTCAGCTCAGCGAGGCGGGCAAGGGCACCGGAGAACTCCGGGACTATCCAGCGCCGTAGCCAGTAGGAACCCAGCCAGGCAGAAAGCACCGCAGCGAGGATCGCGGCGGTTCCGACAATGTAGGAGGCGAGGCTCGGGATCAACCCCGGCCTTTCATCTGAGCTGACACCGGCGGAATCCTATTTGAGATAGGCCGCAGGCAGATGAGAGCCGGGATTCGAACAACCGGCGCTCACTCCAGACCGGCCCCTGTCTGGCATGCGACCCCCGTACCGGCCAGCCCGCAGTAGCCGTTGGGGACCTTGTGGAGGTACTGCTGGTGGTGCTCCTCGGCAAAATAGAACGGTTTGGCCGGGGCGACTTCGGTCGTGATCTCGCCGAGGCCCCGTTCGGCCAGTGCCGCCTGGTAGGCCGTCAGAACACGCTCTGCCGTCTGCCTCTGTTCCTCGTCGGTGTAGTAGATGCCCGATCGGTACTGGGTGCCGATGTCGTTTCCCTGGCGCATTCCCTGGGTCGGGTCGTGTTCGGTGAAGAACACCTGAAGCAGTCGCTCATAACTGATCAGGTCTGGATCAAAAGCCACGAGAACGGCCTCGGCGTGACCGGTCTGGCCGGAGCAGACTTCCTCGTATGTCGGATTCGGGGTGATCCCGTTCTGATAGCCGACCGCGGTTGAATAAACCCCGTCGAGTCCCCAGAACAGCCGTTCGGCGCCCCAGAAACACCCCAGGGCGAAGTAGGCGGTCTCAATGCCGTCCGGAAATGGAGGCTGGATCTGACTGTCCAGCACGGCATGGCGTTCAGGCACGGCAAAAGGCGAGCTCTCGCGCCCCGCCAGCGCGCTCTCGCCATCCGGCAGAGACGTGTTCTTTCGTCCGAATATCATTGATCGATCCTACCCGGGCATCGGAGCCGGTCTAGACTCCAGCCGATGAGTGGCCTGAAAATGATCGATCAGACCGACCTGGGGATCACCTGGGTGATGGACGAGCCGATGGCCCGCGCCTCCCACGCCCTGGCCAAGGACGGCCGTGTGTGGATCATCGATCCGGTCGATGACCATGACGCCATGGCAAAGGTCTCCGAGCTCGGGGAGCCCGCCGCGGTGCTTCAGCTGCTCGACCGCCACAACCGCGATTGCCGGACCGTCGCCGACCGTCTCGGAGTCCCCCTGGTGGTGCTGCCCGACGAGGTCAAGTCCACCCCGTTCAAGACCATCAGCGTGGTCAACAACCGCCTCTGGAAAGAAAAGGCGCTCTGGTGGCCGGAGGAGCGCTGTCTGATTGTCGCCGAGGCGCTCGGCTCCAACCGGATGTACAGACCGGGGCCAGCCGGCGCAGGCATCCACATCGCGATGCGCCTCACCCCACCGAAGCGCCAGCTCGGCACCTACCTTCCAGAACACCTGCTGTTCGGCCATGGCGAGCCGGTCCACGGCCCGGAAGCAACCGAGGCCCTCCAACAGGCGATCGACCGCTCCGTCAGGGACATTCCGGGTGCCGTGGTCGGCCTCCCCAAAGCCTTCACCTCGAAGTAGCCGTATGGGTGCCGTCAGGGAAGAACTGGAGTTCACCCTCGGCGGGGACGAGTGCGCGGTGTGGCTCTATCGGCCGCGCGGCGAAGGTCCCGTGCCGATCGTGGTCATGGCCCACGGGTTCACGGCCACCCGCGAGGAATCCCTGAGCCGTTTCGCCGAACGCTTTGCCGACGCGGGAATCGCAACCCTGACCTTCGACTATCGCGGTTTCGGTGACAGCGGTGGCGCTGAAAGACAGGTGCTCAGTATCCGCAGACAGCTCGAAGACCTGTCGGCTGCGCTGGCATTCGCCCGCAGCATCGACGGTATCGACCCCGCGCGGGTCGGTCTGTGGGGCACCTCCTTCGGGGGCGGCCTGACTCTCGAAACCGCCGCCGCAGACCACTCGCTCTCCTGCGCGATCGCACAGGTCCCTTTCGCAGATGGACCCTCGATGCTTGGTGCGGTGCCCCCCGCCAACGCTGCCAGGCTTACCGCGAAGGCCCTGGCCGACATCAAGGCCCGTCAGAGCGGCGGCGAGCGCGTGATGATCCCGGCCGCCGGGCCACCCGGCACGCTCGCGGCGATGACCAGCGCCGACGCCCTGCCCGGGTTCGAGGCAATCAAGCCGGAGGGATCTCGTCACCAGAACCTCGTGGCCGCGTCGATCGCAGTGGAAGCCCTCGCCTGGAGACCAGGCGCCAAAGCGACAAAGATCGAGTGCCCCCTGCTGGTCCAGGTTGCCTCGAAGGACCTCGACACCCCTCCCGGACCGGCTGCTAAGGCCGCTGCCCGCGCCCCGAGGGGCGAGTTGAGGCGTTACGACTGCGGCCACTTCGATGTCTACCTGGACCCGTGGTTCGACCGGGTCGTCGCCGACCAGGTCACATTCCTCCGCAGTCACCTGCTCGAGAACTGAGCACTACTTCCCGGCCCGGCCCCGGATCGCCCGGGACGGGCCAAAAATCATTGAAATGCGATCGGGGTGCCCGGATTCGAACCGGGGGTCTCTCGCCCCCAAAGCGAGCGCGATACCAGGCTTCGCTACACCCCGCGAGCGGCGAGTCTACCCCGAAGCGGGCGCCCGGATCCCGCTGCCGGGCAACGAGCGACCGGCTAGAGGCCCTGAGCCTCCCTCCAGGCTGTAAAGGCCTGGCGGGATGAGTACTGCGGGGTGTAGCCGAACTCCTCCTTGAGACGAGTGTTGTCGAGCACCGGGCGGTACTCGAGGAAGTCGGTCTGGGCGGCCCCGTGCGGGGACAGACCGAGGCCGTGCGCGGTGGCCAGCCCGACCTTCAGAATTTCGACCGGCACCGGCAGTACTCCCTTCCCCATCTCCCTGGCGATCTCGTCGATCGTCATCGCGCCGTCGCCGGCGACGTTGTAGATGCCGGTTTTTCCACCCAGCACCGCCTCCAGGATGACGCCAACCACGTCCTGGTCCCAGATGAATACAAAGGGAGAGTCCGACCCACGGATCTTCAGCAGCCTCCTCTTCCGAAAAAGGTCGGTGATCTGGTTGTCAACGGTTTCACCGAGGATCGTGCCGATTCGCAACACGACCTGCTCGAGTTGCGGGGCGCTCTCCCGGTACCCGACCAGCATCTCTTCGACCAGGCGCTTGTGCAGGCTGTAGGGAAAGGTGTCGGTCCCGCGAACCGGATCATCCTCGGTGAGCCAGGCGGGGTTGTCGGAGTGGTAGCCGTAGGCCGCGCCACTGGAGGACACGATCACCCGCCTCACCCCGTGGCGGACGCAGGCTTCGAAGACGTTTCGCGAGCCGTCCACGTCAACCGCATACTCCTGTTCGGTAGTCGTGTCCTTGCCCGGGTTGACAATAGAGGCAAGGTGAACGACCGTATCGATCCCGTGCTCCCCGATCGGGCCGGCGACCGACGAAGGATCGGTTACATCCGCGACCACATAATCGACGCCGTCGATCCGGCGATCGTCGGTCGGATGGCGCAGGTCACCGGAAACAACGAGCTCGACCTGATCAGTTGCTGCGGCCAGCTCCCGAACAACGGAATGGCCAAGAAAGCCATTGCCTCCAGTGACGAATACGCGTTTCACAACCTTGCCTCCATCGTGCTTTCCTGAGGACTCCCGGTTGGTCTCTTTGCCCACCAGCTAGCCAGTGCGAGGCCCGCGATCAGGTCCCAGACCCCCCACCAGGCGGCCACGATAGCGACTCCACCGAGTCCCTCAAACACACTGAGCGCAATGCCGAGGCCAAGGGCTGCGTTGCGCACACCCACCTCGAAAGTAATGGCGCGCCGATTCGGTTCGGAAACCTTGAAAGAGGCGGCGATCCCGTAGCCAAGCAGCAGGGCGAGCGTGTCATGGATGAACACCGCGAGCGCCACCAGGGCGATGTAATCGATGAAAACGGAGATATTGGATGCCAGCGCCCCGATGATGAAAAGGACCAGGAAGATCATGCTGAACTTCTTGACCATCGGCTGGACCTTCCTGGCGAACTCCGGCATGCGGCTGGAGATCGTCAGCCCGAGGGCAAGGGGTACCCCGATCAGCAGCACGATGTCGAGCAGCAACTCGAACGCACTGACATCGATCTCCCTGAGGATCTGTGAGGCCTCGGGGTGAAGGCCTCCCCAGAAGGCGATGTTGATCGGCATCAGAAAGATCGCCAGGAAGTTTGAAAGCGCGGTCATCGATAAAGAGAGCGCCACGTTTCCCCGCGAGCGGTACACGAGGATGTTCGAAATATTGCCCGGCGGGCAGCAGGCGACGAGGATCATTCCGAGCGCAATCGAGGCACGGAAATCGAGGGCTACGGTCAGCAGGAAGGTGATTGCCGGCAGGCAGATGAACTGGGCGGCGATCCCGACCGCCATCGCCTTTGGCATCCTGGCGACGGCCCGGAAATCATCGACCTTCATTTCGAGGGCGATGCCGAACATGATCACCGCAATCACGGCGCTGAGCAGAATCAGCATCCCGGCGCTCGTGTTCAGGGTGATGCTGTCTATGTCAGTGGCCGCCAGGGGCAGGGAGGTCAGCAAGCGACTGCCTTCAACCGTCAACCGGTTCGAAAAGCTCCAGGTGCTCGTGAATCTGAGCCCGGTAGGCATCCTTGTTCACATAGAAGGGAAGCCGATCAAGCTGGCGATAGTTGTAGCCAGCGAAAAGGTCGGGTTTGGGGCCCTGAATCCGGCGCCACATCTCGTCAGCCCGGGCCGGAGCACGATCCCCGGCCTCGATGAACCCGGCAACCAGATGAGCCTGGTTGTAGCGGCCCTGCCAGCCGAGACCGGTCGCCTCGACCATCCCCAGCACGAACAGGTTCCGGTACTTCGGGGTGAAAATATTGAGATACAGGTCGGGGCTGTTGCCCTTCCAGTTCAGGTATTCCGGATCGACGAACGGGTAGTGGAGTTTGTAGCCGGTGGCGAGCATCACCATGTCGTAGTCACCGGTGCTGCCGTCGACGAACTCGACCCCTGTTTTTGTGAAGCGCTTGATGTTCTTGCGGATGTGGATGTCGCCGTGGCCGGCGTGGTAGAGCACCTGGGTGTTCATCACCGGGTGGGTCTCGTAGATCCGTCCCTCCGGCTCCGGGAAGCCAAGCCGGGCAGGGTCCCCGGTCAGGAACCTGATGACCTTGCCGTCGATCCTGGTCTTGAGGAAGGCGGGCAGTGCCTTGCCCTCGTTCAGGGTGTCGGCCGGCCGGCCGAAGATGTACTTGGGAAAGAACCAGTAGCCGGACCGGAGGCTCATCTCGATCGATTCGGCGAAATGGACCGCGTCCACCGCAATGTCACAACCGGAGTTGCCGCAACCGACGATCAGGACCTTCCTGCCCCGGAAGATGTCGGCCCGCCTGTACGAAGCCGTGTGGAGGATCTCTCCCTCGAACTTGTCCTGGCCCTCGAACTCGGGAATGCTCGGCTCGGAAAGAATCCCGTTGGCGATTATCACCCCGGCGTAACGGCTGGTCTCCTCCTCCCCATCCTTCGTCCTGATCGTAACCTTCCAGGCTGAATTGACTGAATCCGGATCCTCTGGTCTGGCGGCGACCACCTCGGTTTCAAACCGGAAGTTCCGGCGCAGGTCGAAGGTGTCGGCGTAGTCATTGAAGTATTCGCGCATCTCCCAATGACTGGGGTAATCGGCAACCTCGTCACGCATCGGAAACTCGTCGTAGGCGGTCGTGGTCTTGGAGGAGATCAGGTGGGCCGACTCATACATGGTGCTGGTCGGGCTGTCGATGTCCCACAGGCCACCGACCCCGGTGTGGCTCTCGAAGCCAATGAATGGGATCCCGCGACGAGCGAGGTTTCGTGCCGCAGCCAGGCCGGTGGGTCCGGCGCCGACAAGTGCGTAGGGCAGCCGGAGCCCGGAGCCGTTTTGCTCCCCCTCACCCGACAGGCCGTTATCTGCTCCAGACATGGGTGGTGATGCTAGCGCCCCCCGGCTGTTAGTCGAACTGGCCGGTTCAGGCGGTACCTTTGGGGCATGGCCGATATTCAGCCCATCCCCGCGCTCCACTACAACCTCGGCTCAGTGGGTGCGCTCTCGGCGGTGGTTGCACCGCCCTACGACGTGATCGACGAAAGCGAACGAGTCCGGCTACTGGCCAGGTCACCCTTCAATGTGGTTGAAATCGACCTGCCGCTTGCCCAGGGAGAAGGGTCTGACCCGTACACGCACGCCGCCGAGACGCTTGAGGAGTGGACGCTGTCAGGTGTCCTCACGCAGGACCGCAAACCGACTGTCTGGGCGCTATCCCAGCAGTACGAAGGACCCGATGGTGCGACCAGGACCAGAAACGGAATCCTGGTCCGTGTCGGCGTCGATGACTATGGCCCCGGCCGGATCCGACCGCATGAGCGAACCCAGCCAGGGCCGAAACAGGACCGCCTGGACCTGACCCGGGCGACCCGTTACAACCTGTCCCCCATTTTTTCCCTGACCACCCGCGATGCGTGGCCGCATGTGGCACCGGCCACCGCGGCCGAGCCGTGGGCCGAGGTCACTGATGAAGACGGAACCGTCCACCGGATCTGGCCGATCGAAGACCCCGCGATTCACGAGGCGGTCAGCGACGAACTGCGGGATGCCGAACTGCTGATCGCCGACGGTCACCACCGCTACGAAACGGCCCGCGCCTACCGCGACGAAGTGCCGGGGGCGGGGCCTCAGAACTACACGCTCATGTGCCTCACCGGACTCGCCGATCCTGGACTGACCGTATTCCCCACCCACCGTCTGCTCTCAGGCCTGGCCGGAGACGCAGACCTGCGTGACCACCTCGAGCGCGGTATCAACGAGGCCTTCGAAGTTGAGGAAACCGACCTCGACGGGCTCGATCCGGAGGGACGCGAGGGGATCGGCTGCTTTGGCTATGTCGAAGGCACCACCGGCAGGCACTTCCGGCTCACGCTTCGCGATCCGGTGAAGCTCGATCAGCTGATGGAGGGCCGGTCCCGGGCCTACCGCCGGCTTGATGCCGCAATTCTCGAAAAGGTTGTCTTCCAGGAAGTGCTGGGCATGAGTGAGGCCGATGTTGAAGCCAAGCGTGGCCTCGGATACTCGAAGAGCATTCGCTCCTCCCTCGAGATGCTCGACGGTGGCGAATATCAGGCCGCTTTCATCCTCCGGGCAACCCCGATCGAGCAGGTTCGTGAGGTTGCGGCAGCCGGCGAGACCATGCCACCCAAATCGACCTACTTCTTCCCCAAGCTGCTCTCGGGAATGGTCTTCAACCCCCTCAGTTAGGAGAGCTTTGCTCAAGATCTACACAAAAAAAGGTGACGACGGGACGACCGGGCTTTGGTACGGCGGTCGGGTCGAGAAGTCCGGCCTGAGGACCGATGCCTACGGCACGCTCGACGAGGCCTCATCGGCACTCGGTGTCGCCCGGGCAGCCTGCGGAGACGGCCAGGCCGAACTCGCCGCCGACATCCTCTCCCTCCAGAACGAACTGTTCGTTGCGGGTGCCGAACTGGCCACGGCCCCGGAGGCCGCCGACCGGCTGGAAGATGGAATCAGCCGGATCACCGCAGATATGACCGATGCCCTCGACGGCGAGATTGACAAATACATGTCACAGGTTGACCTCCCGCCAAAGTTCGTGATCCCGGGCGGTACGGCGCTGTCGGCACACCTCGACCTCGCCCGGACGATCATCCGGAGAGCCGAGAGGGCCGTGGTCCGGATCGGTATTGCCGGTGAACTCGCCTCGGACGAGATCCTGCGCTTCCTCAACCGCGCATCCGACCTTTGCTTCGCGATGGCCCGATACGCGGACACAGAAGACCCGGAGCTCTTCGAGGGAAGGCGCAAAGAGTGAACAAGACGGCCACCGTCACCACCGGACCAGGCCTTCCGTCCAGGGTGGAGCTGAACACCGGAATCACCGTGGTCTTCGACCAGCGCCACGAAGGTCGCGAGGGCGATCTCGAAGGGCCGAGTTCGACTGAGGGGGTCAGCGCTGCCCTCGCCTCCTGCACCGCGATCACCCTGAATGTGTACGCGTCCCGCAAGGGCTGGGACCTCTCCGGACTGGAGGTTTCGGTCGAGACTGAATATGAAGGTCCGAACCCGACCCTGTTCGAGGTCACCGTCGGCTACCCGGACCACCTGGAAGCCGACCAGGTCGAACGCCTGGAGCGGATCGCCACCCGCTGCCCGGTCCATCGGCTGCTGGCCGAAGCGACTCCGATCGAAGTCCTGACCACTTGAACATGGGCATTGAGAACCGGGTTTGCGCCGTCACCGGCGCGAGCAGCGGAATCGGTTTCGAGGTATCCCGGCAACTCTGCGCCGAGGGTGCGAAGGTGCTGATGATCTCGCGCAACCCGGAGCAGCTTGCAGCGATGTCGGAGGTGGTCCGCGCCGAAGGGGGCAACGCCGGTGTGCTCGTGATGGACATCACCGAAGATCACGCCGGCGAGCACGTGGTCGCGGCAGCCCGGCAGGAGTTCGGAGGAATCGACATTCTGGTGAACAACGCCGGGTTCGCCCGCAGGCAGGCTCTGGAAGACACTCCGGATCAGGATTTCCGCGACCAGCTGGAGCTCAGTGTTATGGCGCCGCTGAATCTGATGCGCGCTGCCATTCCGGGCATGGTTGAACGGGGCTGGGGAAGGGTCGTCAACGTTTCCTCAAGCGCTGGCAAGCGACCCTCGGAGATGATGCCCGACTACTCGGTTGGCAAGTCCGCAATGCTCTCGCTTTCGCGCATCTTCGCCGAGCAGTACGCGGCGAAAGGGGTGCTGGTGAACGCGGTCTGCCCTGGCCCGACCGGTTCGGAGCTCTGGCTGGAGCCCGGTGGGCTGCTGGACCAGGCACGCCACGCCTCAGGGGGAGAAAGTCGCGAAGCGGCCAGGGCCAGCGTCGGATCGAAGCGGCCGATCGGGCGGATGGGCACGCCCGAGGAGATCGCATCCGTGATCACCTTCCTCTGTTCCGACCGGGCTTCCTTTGTATCCGGCTCGGCCTGGGGAGTCGATGGAGGCACCGTCCCCACAAGCATCTGAGCTTCACCCCGGACAGCCCACCGCCTTCGGCCAGTGGCTTTACCCCACCGGGCTTGCGGCATGATCTGTCCGGTGGACTACGGAGCCCTTGAACTCTCGGATCTGCTCCTGACCCATCAGGAGGCCGTTGACCTGAAGGCGCACGGAAACAGGGAGGCTGCCGTCCTGCTACCGATCATGGACTGGTCACATGAGCCCAGGCTGATCTTCACCGAGCGCCGGGCCGATCTCAACAAGCATGCCGGTGAAATCTCCTTTCCCGGTGGGATGAGCGAGCCTGACGACGAGGACCTTGCGACCACAGCCCTTCGCGAATCCCACGAGGAGATCAACCTCCGGCCCGAACGGGTCGAGATCGTCGGCGCACTGGCACCGGTGGGAACCTTTGTCACCTCGTATCGAATCCAGCCCTTTGTCGGAATCGTCACGGGAGATGAACCGCTGGTCGCCAACCCTCAGGAGGTGGCCTCGATTCTTCACTTCGGAGTTGACGATCTGGTCGACGCGTACGCGATGCGAAGGCTCGTCCGCCGGGGTATGCCGATCCGCACTCCCACTTTTGACATGGGCCGCCACATGATCTGGGGTGCCACCGCGAGGATTCTGGCTGACTTCCTGATCCGGATCCGCGCCTTCACCTGAGCGGAACTCCGGCCTTCTGCCGATTCCGCCCCTAAGCTTGTCCGATGTCCAGGCTGCCACTTCTGATCAGCATCGACGGAGTCACAACACCCTCGTCCGAGGCCATGCTGCCCATGCCCGACGACGGTTTCTTTCGCGGTGACGGTGTCTTCGAGGTCATTCGCTGCTACGCCGGTCACCTCTTCGCATTTGATGAACACCTCGACCGACTGGAGGCCTCAGCGGCGGCCCTCGATCTCCCCGTCGAGCGAGATTCAATCGCAGCCGAAACCGCTGCCCTGATGGCCCGGCTCGTGACGGGTGGGGGAGGTGGCGAAATGTCCGAGAGCCGGGACGCGGTGCCCGGTGGACCGGACTGTCTGCTCAGGATTGTCGTCACCCGGGCCGGCAGACGGGTGCTCTCGATTGAGCCCCTCCCCGTTCATCCTTACTCGGTTGCACTTGCCACGGTGGCCTACTCACCGAGCCTGATTCTGAACGGAGTCAAGTCACTTTCGTATGCGGCAAACATGCAGGCGACCCGGGTTGCCAGACGGGCGGACTCAGACGAGGCCCTTCTGGTCACGGTTGACGGCATCGTCCTGGAGCCTCCGACCTCAACGCTGTTCTGGGTCTCGGCTGAAGGGCCGCTTCGCACCACCGACACCGGAGCAGGTGTTCTTGACTCGATTACCCGTCGCAAAGTCATCGAACGCTGCGAAGTCGAGACCGGTCAGTTCGGTATCGGAGACGTGATGGCTGCCAGCGAAGCCTTTCTCGCATCAACAACCCGTGAGATCCAGCCGGTCCATGCAATCGACGGCCAGCCGATCCCGACTGCGCCGGCACCCCGTACTGCCGAAGCCAGGGTGGCCTTCCTCGATGCGGTAGCAGCTGAGCGGTTGGCCACTTAAGGCCCGGTGGTTTTCAGGCGCTCTGCGAAAACCAGGGTCCAAGAGGAGGCAGGTGCCGGCTAGAACTCGGTGTCACGCAGGTACCACTCTGCGTCCAACGCACCCTGGCACCCGGAACCCGAGGCGGTGATCGCCTGTCGATAGGTGTGGTCGACCAGGTCACCGACAGCGAACACACCCTGAAGGTTGGTCTTCGTCGACCCGGCCTCGGTAACCACGTAGCCCTCGTCGTCCGTGCCTACCTGACCAGTCACTACTTCCGACCTGGGAATGTGGCCGATCGCGACGAAAGCACCATCGACCGCGACCTCACTGGTCTCACCTGTATCCGAGTGGCGCAGCCTCACTGAGGCCAGCGAGCCATCCTCGCCGGCGATGAACTCCTCGGGCGAGTACGGGGTCATGAGGTTGATATTCGGTGTCGCCTCTGCGCGGTCCTGCATGATCGCCGAGGCCCGGAACTCGTTGCGGCGGTGAACCAGGTTGAGCTCCGAAGCGAACTTCGATACGAAAACGGCATCTTCCATGGCTGAGTCACCACCGCCGATGACCATCGTTTTCCTGCTCTTAAAGAAGGCTCCGTCGCAGACACCGCAGGTTGAAACTCCACGACCCATGAGCTCCATCTCTCCCGGAATGCCCAGCCTTCGCGGCTCCGCACCCATCGACAGGATCACCGACTTGGTCAGGTACTCCTCGTCGCCCAGGTAAACCTTCTGGATGCCGCCATCTCCGAGTTCAACCCGGTCAACGTCATCGGTCACAAAGCGGGTCCCGAAACGCTCGGCCTGCTCGCGGAAACGGGTCATCATTTCCGGCCCCATTATGCCTTCGGGAAAACCAGGGTAGTTCTCAACTTCAGTCGTGTTCTGAAGCTGACCACCCCACTGGAAACCTTCGAAAACAAGAGGGTTGAGCTCGGCCCGACTGGCATACAGGGCGGCGGTGTAGCCGGCGGGGCCTCCACCGATGATGATCATGTTCTCAACTTCTTTGCCGCTCATGTCCCTCTTTCCTCGCTTTCCACGCGGTTGGATTCATGCTTTCGTGGTTCCAACACTTTACTTTTTGAAGTCTACCCCCGCAGACTGCTTCAGGCACTCTGGCTCGAAGGCTTTTCATGCCTCGTGTCTGATGAGTGATCTCTGTGGTGTGCGGTCGATCGGCAGCCCCTCCGTCTTCCAGCCTCTGACGGTTCCTCGAAGCTGGAAGAAAGCCACTACCCCGAGAGGAATCGGCAGCCAGAAGGCAACCAGTCGGTAGATCAGGATCGCAGCAAATACCTCCGCCTCCGGAAAGCCGAACAGCACGAAAGTTCCGATCATTCCAGCGTCAACCGCGCCGACTCCGGCGGGCACGAACGGGATCAGGTTGGCAGCCATGCCGATGAAGAACCCCATCACCACGACCCCGAACGGCACCGCGATTCCAAGCGCCTTGAACGATGCCCAGAGGATGCCGATGTTGGCCGCCCAGAAACCAACTGCCCCGAGTACGGCCAGGCCGGCCCGGGTCGGATGGGCGACCAGCCTCAAGGCCACACGAACGCCTTCGGCAAGGGTCGCTGGCACCGTCGCCAGTCGCGCCAGGTACTTTGCCGAGGGGCGGCGGTCCGAATACTCCCGGATCCGTCGTTCGATGTCGGCTGGGACAAGAGCAATCGCCAGCCCGACGATCATCACGATTCCGGCGATCGCTGCGGGGACGATGGTCAGGGACACGACCGTACTGCCGCTGAGCACCCCGGTCCTCAGGAGGATTCCGAAGACCACTATCGCAAGGGGATAAAAGAGGTAATGGAGCACGATGAACGCGACCATGCGGGTGCCGACGTCGCGCCTTTCCATGCCCCCCTGTCGCAAGGCCCAGTAGGTAAGGACCACCCCGCCGGCACCGCCCGCAGAGAAGAGAAGAGTTGCCGCGAAACCCGCCATGTTGATCTCGTAGGCCTCACGCCAGCTGATCGGAAAAACGTCTCCGCCTACCACGGCCCGGAAAAGGGCGATGTAGGTCACAAAAGAGGCAATGCCGAATCCGATGGCGACTGCCACCCAGATCGGAGCGGCTTCGCCCAGTGTCTCGATCGCATCTCCGACTCCGACCAGCTTGGGCACGAAGAAGTAAATGCCGACGACCAGCACCGTGATCAGCAGGACCGTCTGGACCGTTCCCCGAACAGTGAAGGTGGGCAGCCCGTCACCAGCAACGGCACCTGGCCGGTCACCGTTTCCTGCTTCCCCGGTCGGAAGGTCAGCCTCACCCGCCAGGTGATCTTCACCCCCTCCTTTCATCTTCTGGCTAATGAGCACACCCCACTGTGACCATCTCAGGAAGTCGCGATCGCTTCAAGCAGCCTCAGCTTTGAGTTGACCTGACCGACCAGCGGGCGGGCAAGGGGTTCGCCCTTTCGGACAAGCAGGACGACAGCACCTCCGACCAGGAGGTCGGTGACGTAGTGCTCACCCAGGTACACGAGTGAGAAGCCGAGCGCTCCGGCGTAGAGCCAGCCCAGGGTGCCCTGAACCCGGCCGCCATTTTCGCTGAGCAGGATCGCGGCCATCAATGCTGTCGCAAAATGGAGCGACGGCATTGCAGCCCACGGGTTGCTGCCGAGAGTGCCGAAGATGCGGGTCCAGGCCGGGCCCCAGATCCGCTCGCCGAACTCGACCATCACCCGCCTGACCTGTTCGTCCCCGGTGTGCCCGTTCTCGGCAGCCCACCAAGGAGGGGCCGTCGGCAGCAGAAAGTAGATCGCGCAGCCGATGTCGAAGACGGCGGCCATCTGCCTTGCCGAATGCGGAAAGGCCTCGCTCCTGCGGAGCAGGATCCAGATAAGTGCGGAGTTGGGCTGGATGAACCAGATCCAGTGTGACCAGGCGGCAAAGGTGGTCAGGGAATCTCCCCATGGCCCGTCGTGAAGGGCCCGCTGAAGCATCGAATTGGGGAGTCGACCTCGCCCAAGCCAGCGGTCGGCCTTGATTGGGTAGCTGATTTTCAGACGCTTGCGCAGGCGCTCCGGATCGTCATAGGGGAGTTCGTGAGTCACCGCAAAGGCCCACATCTGCGCCCCGAACAGCGCAAGGTCCCGTGCCCTGGTGCGAGGCCAGAGAATCGTTATCGCGGCGGGCGCCGCAACCGTCGAGGCCACCGTCACCGACATCGGCAGACGTAGTTGCCGGCGAACATGCGGCACCACGACTGCCGCTGCCAGGGCAGCAAAACCTGCGACCCGCAGAGCGGCTCGCTTCCGGTCCCTTGCTGCTTTGGAGGGGGTCCGCCATCTCATAACCGCTAGGGAGACTAAGCGACCTGCGCGAACCGTTGACGATGGCCCGGCGTCGCCTGTCCGGCCCATCCGATTAGAATGGCGTGGCTGTGCTGTCCCGTCCCGGAAAAATCCTGACCCTCTGTTCGACGATCGCCTCAGCAGCGGTCGCGATGGCGTTCTTCACAACGCCTGCTTCGGCCCTTTCGCTGAACCCTGACGCCGCGTCGCCGGGCATCGAGAAGATCAACACCTTCCACCTGATCATCTTCGTGGTAGGCGTTATCGCGATTGTCTTCGTGAACCTCGCGATCCTCCGCGCTGCCAGGCCACGTCACCGGCATGTTCACAGCGAAGGCACCGGCGGCGGGCGCCAGATGCGTGTCGGCCTCGGGCTGGGCGTCGTCGCCCTTGCCCTCTTTGTTACGGCAACGGTCTTTTCGAGTCAGGCGCGGGAAGTGCCGGTCGGAAGCAGTGACGTCGCGGGACTGAACGCCGACGACCGGCTGGAAATCAAGGTGACCGGCCAGCAGTGGCTCTGGCGCTACGACTACCCCAACACGGCCTTCTCCTATCACCAGCTTGTGGTGCCGGTCGACACCACCGTCGCCCTGGATCTCGTATCCGCCGATGTCGTCCACGGGTGGAATGTTCCCTCCCTCACCGGCAAGGCCCAGGCAGTTCCAGGCAAGACCAACCGGATCTTCTTCAGGGCCGACCGCGAGGGTGTCTTCAGCGGGCGCGCCTCTGTGCTTTCCGGTCAGGGCTACGACGCGATGGAATCCGAGGTGAAAGTCGTATCGACGGCCGAGTACGAAGCCTTCATCAAGCAGTTGAAGGCTGACATTCAGGAGGCGCAGGACTCCGTGGTGGCCACGCAGGAGAGAGAACTCCGCGAAGCCGCTGAAGAGACCCCCACAGGAGAGGTCGAACCACAGCCATGAGCAGCTTCCCCAGAACCATGCCGCCCACCCGTCCGGAGATCGTCACCGGTGATGCTGTAGACCGCCCCGGCTGGGCCCGTCTCGCTACAAGTCCCGACCACAAGGTCATCTCACTGATCCTGATTTCAGCTGCTTTCGGTTCAGCCTTCCTGGCGGCCCTCGAACTCGTTCTGGTGCGCATGCAGCTCGCCGTTCCGGAAAACCTCTTCCTCAGCGCCGTGACCTTTGACCGGCTGCTCTCGGTTTACGGAGCTACCGCGATCTTCCTTTTCATTCTGCCTCTCTGCATCGGCCTTCTCTACTACGTGACGCCGCTCCAGATCGGAAGCCGCGGGACCGCCCTGCCGAGACTGGGCCAGACGGGACTCTGGCTGTTCATCCTCGGTGGCTTCCTGCTCTACGCTTCATTCCTCTTTACCCCGCCTGAAGCGGGAATCAACCCTTTCCCCCCACTCTCGCAACACATCTTCACGCCCAATAATGGCGTTGACGTCTGGATTGCTTCAACCGGCCTGGTGACACTGGGGATTCTCCTTCTGGCAATTGATCTGCTGGTCACCGTCAGGAATATGAGGGCCCCCGGTATGGCCTGGCGCCGGGCGCCGATCTTCGTCTGGACCGCGGCAATCGTCTGCTGGCAGATCGTGATCATCGCCCCGATCTTTCTCGCTGCGCTGACGATGCTCATGATCGATCGCCAGCTCGACGGTGGCTTTTTCACAGGCGGGGTAGGCGGCGCGCCGCTCCTTTGGCAACACCTGAGCTACATCTTCTTCACCGGTGCCTATATGGCCGTCGCAGTGACCATGCTCGGTGCGATCTCCGAGATAGTCCAGACCTTCACCCGTCGCCAGCTTCCCGGCCGGGGCGTAATCATCAGTTCCCTGGCCGCAATAGCCGTGATCGGAACCCTGGCCTGGACCCAGAACATGATTACCGCGCCAATTCCGGTCGGCTTCAAGTACTACGCAATGCTCCTCTCGATCGCTTTGATCGTGCCCTTCGGCCTGATTTTCTACAACCTTGTTTCCGCGGTCTCAAACAGCGATTTCCACATGCGTGGCCCGCTGCGCTTCGCAATGGGAGCCCTTTCTCTGGCTTCAGTCGGCCTCGCCGTTGAGGTGAGCCAGTCAACGATCGCAGTCGGCTCCCAGCTCCAGCAGACGTACGATGCCTGGGCCGCTACCCATTTCGCCCTCATCGGTTTCGGGCTGTTCGGAGGTTTTGCGGCGGTTTCCTACTGGTACCCGAAGATGACTGGCCGGATGCTTGACGAAGACCGCTCAAGGATCTCGTTCTGGGTGATGTTCGCGGGCACCCTCATCGCGCTGGTGCCGCTACTGGGAGCCGGCGTCGAAGGGCAGGTAACCGACTCGTACCGGTTCTTTGCCAGTGACAACCTGAGCCGGTTCAACCTTCTGGCTTCGTTCGGCACTCTGATCCTGTTCATCGGCCTCATCCTCGCTGTTGGCAATCTGATCCGAAGCCGGTCCGAGGGCGCGGCCTCCACACCAGACCCGTGGCGCGGAAGTTCGCTCGAGTGGCTGACACTGTCGCCGCCGGAGCCCCATAACTTCGACGTGCTGCCGGATGTACGAAGTACGCAGCCAATGCAGGACATCCGTGATTCCCTCGTTCGACGAGAAGTCGAAGAGGCGGCTCCGGCCGGCGAGCGCCAGCCGGTAGCCTGAGCGAATGATCGACGGACTCGAAGTGCGCGAGGCGCATGTTCGAACCTCTGCCGAAAACGTCCAGCCTACCCCTCTTCAAGACGTGTTTGCAGTAGTTCGCGACTACATCACCCTCACCAAGCCCCGGATCATCAGCCTTCTGCTGTTGACGACGGTGACCACGATGTTTGTCGCCGATCCGGCAGGTCCCCCGCTCTCGATAATCCTGTGGACCATGCTCGGCGGCTACCTGGCGGCAGGAGGGGCCGGTGCCATCAATCATTTCGTCGACCGCAAGCGCGATGCCCACATGGCCAGGACCAGCTCACGACCGCTGGTCAACGGCCGGATCTCACCCACCCACGGACTCATCTTCGGGATTACGCTGGGGGCCGCCGCATTCCTGCAGCTCTGGCTGACGGTCAACTTCCTGGCTGCCGCTCTCGCGATGGTCGGCCTGCTCGGCTACGTGTTCCTGTACACGGTCTGGCTAAAACCAATCACTCCTCAAAACATCGTGATCGGCGGCAGTGCCGGCGCGGTGCCTCCGCTTGTCGGCTGGGCAGCCGCGACAGGGAGCCTGACTCTCGAGGCAGCGTGGCCTTTCCTGATCATCTTCTTCTGGACTCCGCCCCACTTCTGGGCCCTTTCGCTGATGATCAAGGAGGACTACGAGCGAACCGGGGTGCCGATGCTCCCGGTTGTAAAGGGAGACGCCGAGACCCGCCGCCAGATCCTCATCTACACGGTCGTGATGTTCGTGGTCACTCTGGGGCCGTTCTTCACGGGGCTGCTCGGAACGCTCTACCTGGCCTGTGCCCTGGTACTGGGCGGCATTTTCATTGGGCTTTCGGTTGTCCTTTATCGCGATCCAGACCCGACCCGGAACCTCCGCACCTACCTCTATTCACTCGCCTACCTGGCCCTGCTTTTCGTGGCGATGGCCATCGACGCCGTCGCCTGATAAAACTCCAGCCATGGATCGCAAGAAAACAAAGTCGAATCTTTCTTCCGGCATGCTCATTGGCACCGGCGCAGCGGCGATTTTCGCCTTCACGTTCTTCTTCGCGACGCTTTATCTGGCGGCCTGAGACTCATGAGCCCCACAGACCAGGCCCCTGATGTGATCGCGCCGACCGAGTCCATCCAGCTGCCCGCCCCGTCATGGGCCCCGGTTCTGCTTGCCTTCGGCATCCTTGGTCTGGTCGCAGCCACCTTTGCTACCGGGTTCATCTTCCCGGTCTGGTCCTACGGCGTTCTCGGAGCGATTTTCGCCTTCTTCGGTCTCCGCAGCCTGATCAGGAAGGGTCGTCGCTCTTTTTACAGTCTGCCCCGGGATCAGGCGGATGTCCGTTCAGAGCTTCCGGTTGAGAGCTTTACTGCTCCCGACCACAACTGAAGGCTTTTGCATGCCGCCTCAGGGCGGTCCTCCGGAAGTAGCACCGTCGCTCGTCCAGATGCGCATGATGTCCCGCATCGAAAGCACTCCCACCAGCTCGCCTTCGCGGTAGACCACCAGGTGCCGGATATTACGGCGCGACATTTCCATGGCGGCCCTCTCCATACTCCACTCAGGTGACGCCGAGATCACGCTCTCGCTCATGTGGTCGCCGACTTTTTCAGAGTCCGGGTCAAGACCGGTGCCGAGAGCCTTGAGAATGTCCCGCTCGGTGATGATCCGAGGTACCGGCCAACCATCGTCTTCAACGATCGCGGCACCAACCCCGTGGCTTACCATCCTTGACGCGGCATCACGCAGCGTGTGTGCCGGTCCGACCCTGAGGACTACCTGCGACATGCCCACGCTGACCCTCATAATCCGCCTCTCCATAAGCTTGTGACGTTCGTTGCCAGCGTAACCGATCGGCAGCCGCCGCGTGAGGGGCCGCGATCTATAGAATGCCCAGTGAAGTTCCTGAACCCATGAACCTCTTCCGCCCCACTTCAAAAGCTCTCATTCTGGTCGTTTCCCTCGGGGTGCTAACCGGCCTCTCCGCAGGCTGCGGAGCTGAGACCTCTGCCCCCATAACGGGCGGATTTCAGGATCGTGGTCGGCAGCTGTTCAACGCCAAGTGCGGCACCTGCCATGTCATGGCCCAGGCAGCCAGCCAAGGGGTACAGGGGCCGAATCTGGACACTGCTTTTGCCGCCGCTCGCGCCGCAGGATTGGATGAAGACACCGTCAAAGGTGTCGTCGAGTATCAGATCAAGCATCCTCGTCCTTCGACTTCCGGCTACCCCGGTGTGAGCATGCCGGCAGACATCGTCACCGGCAACGACCTTCAGGATGTCGCCAGGTACGTCGCCAGATATGCCGGCGTCCCCGGTGCCAGGCCGCCGATTGCGCCCGGCGAGGGCCCGGGAGCTCAGGTCTACGCAAACCAGGGTTGCGGAAGTTGTCACATCCTCGCCGCTGCCGAGTCAGCTGGCGTCCTTGGCCCCAATCTGGATGAGGTCATCCCGGGCATGACCCGAGCGAAGATCGAGGAGTCGATCGTCGAGCCGGATGCCAGCAAATCACCCGGTTACGAGAATGCCGTCATGCCAAACCGCTGGTCAAACCTTCCTCCGCAGGAACTCCAGCAACTGATCGACTTCCTTGTGGCCTCCACCGGCAACGCCAAGGCAGGCGGCAAGAACGGCGGCTAACCCCGACAGGGCACCTTCAGGTTCCCGACACCGTCGCCGAAGCACGCGGAACCGTCCATGCTGAAGCGCATCCAAATATCGCCGGAACGCTACGCACAGGTCACCCTGATTGCTCTGGTGGCCCTGGTCCTCATCGTCTTCACCGGCTCCGCCGTCCGCCTCACCGCCTCCGGGCTGGGATGCCCCGACTGGCCGAAATGCTACGGCAGCTACATTGCTCCAGCGCAGATCAACGCCTGGATCGAGTACGGAAATCGCCTGCTGACCGGCTTCGTGGGGTTGGCGGTCATAGCGGCTTCGTTGCTGGCATTTTTCCGCAGGCCCTATCGCTGGCACCTCGCCCTTTTCGGTGCGCTGCTTCCTCTCGGTGTCATCGGCCAGGCTGTCCTCGGTGCTTTCGTGGTCGAGTACCACCTGCCCCCCGAACTGGTAATCGGACACTTCCTGCTCTCCATGATCCTTCTGGATGCCGCGTTCGCACTTTTCTGGTGCTCGCGCTACGAGCCGGGCGAGCGCCGCTTCTCCGGCGACTTCTTCGGCGTCTGGGCTGTCCGGGCACTGATTCCGTTTGGCCAGCTCACGGTACTGCTGGGGACGATCACAACAGCCTCCGGACCCCACCCTGGCGATCATGACGCCGAGCTGGTACGGCGCTTTGACTTCATGGGCGAGGGCACACTCGAGTGGATCGCACAGCGACACGCTGCCATGGCCGTTGTTTTCGCGGCGGCGGTGCTGGCGGTCGTTTTCATCCTGATGCGAAAGGGCGGGGATCGACGGGCAATCCGCCCGCTGCAGGTCACCTTTGGCCTGATCCTCTTCCAGATAGCTCTCGGAATCACCCAGTGGCTACTTGAGCTGCCGGCGATCCTGGTCTGGTTCCATGTGGCCACCGCGACCCTGATCTGGCTGGCAGTGCTTTGGTCGGTGGCGGTAGCGGGGCAGATAAAGGGCCGCGACATCACCCTTTCCGCCGCCAAGGCCTAGCAGCGGCGCCGTTACTCAGGGCAGGCAGCGGCGCCGTTACTCAGGGCAGGCAGCGGCGCTGTTGCTCAAGAACGTAGTACCTGCTCCTGGGGGGGTGGGGAATCCAATCTCGGTGCTCAGTCCTTGTCGTCGCCGAGGGACTGCTCCGGAGACTCTGATGTGGTCTCCGCTCCATCTGACTGTTCACCTGGACGGGAGCTGCTGGCGCCTGCCGGAGCCTCATCCTCATCAGGCGAACCAAGCATGTGGGCCATCCCCCTCACGATGAAGACGGAAACCATGGCCAGAAGAATGAAACCGAGCAGAGCTGCTGCGACAGATGACATCAGCACGGCAACGAGGATTACCAGGACGGCACCCGCGATGAAGGCCACGAGCCACCGGAAGGCTGCGCCCTCAGACTTGAGCGGATTGCCCAAGAATGCGCCGCTCAGATTATGTAGATCGTGACGAAAACTACGATCCACATGATGTCGACGAAGTGCCAGTAGATGCCTGGAACCTCTACCCCAAGGTGATTCTTCTGCTCCGGCCCGAAATGCCCCCTCCAGGCCCGGATATTGGCGAAGGTGAGGAGCAGCAGCCCAACAAAGACGTGGGCACCGTGAAGGCCGGTGAGGCTGAAGAAGATTGAACCGAAGGCTCCGTCACGGGGGGTGAAACCGATGTGGATGTACTCGTTTATCTGGATGAAGAGGAAGGTGGCTCCGAGCAGCCAGGTAAGACCGAGGCCAAGTTTCAGGCCAGGGTGGTTGTTGTGCTTGATCGCCTCGAGCGCGTAATGGATCGTGAAACTCGAAGAAACAAGAACGACGGTGTTGATGCCGGCGATGAGAACTGGTAGTTCAATCCCCGCCGGGGGCCACGTATCGGGTGAAACGACCACGCGGAGAAAGAAGTAGGCGGCAAAGAAAGCCGCGAAAAGCATGATCTCGGAGAGAATGAAAAGCAGGATCCCAAGAACTGTCTGGTCGATGCGCGCACTGCGGTGGAACTCAGGCGGACCATGGTGGTCGTGATGGTCTGCAGCTGCCCCCTGACCGACTGCGATACTTGCGCTTTCCATTTTCCCTATACCTCGCTGGCTTCCACGTTTGGCTCTTCGGCTTCCGTGCTGCCCTGTTCGCTTGATCCACCTTCGGCTACTGCGGAGGCAACGGCCCCCGGGCCCGCCCCGGACTCGTGATGGGAAACAGGCTTGTCAGTGATTTCGCGAACCTTGCCGACAAGGTCGCCTGCCAGCCAACGGGACTCTTCGCCGGGCAATGTCGAGATAAGGATGTCATCCAGCCGGTAGTGCGCGATCGCGTTCCTGACAGAGGAGAACGGATCCGGACTCATTGGCTGACCGGTGGCGTCGATGCCCTCCCGGTACAGCTGGGCCATGAGGCCAGCGAGATTCCGGGTCAGGGTGCCGGGGGACACACCTTCGGTTTCCGGCGCAATGATCGTAAAGCGATGGGGCCTCTCAGCGGCTATCTCGATCAGGCGCTTGCCCAGCTCCGGGTCGGCGAGAGTCTGGTTGGCAACCACCAGGGTGTGAGTCAGGTCCTGCCGGATGGAGTCATCTTCGATCCGGACGGGAATGTGGGTGATTGTGGTGCCAGGCTCGAACTCACGCTCGGCCCAATCAACCAGATCTTTCCGGGTGAGTCCGAACCGGGTGTCATACAGGCAGGAGAGGAGTACCTCACTTGGACGATGGCTGCGGATTGCGTCACCGAGTGCCAGATCCGAATCGGGGTCCATGACTTCGCCGACAGCCTCGACGCCGAACTCTTCAAGCACCGCAAGCGTCACCTCCACCCTGCTCCGGGCCGCTTCGCGAGCCTCCTCGGGCAAAATCAGCTGACCTGCCACAGGCTGGTTCTGAGGTGCCACCACGACAACATATGAAGCTCCTTCGGCCCTTTCAGTGGCGGCTGCGAGCAGCTTGCGACCACCGGCGACTTCATTGAGAAAAATCAGCAGGGGCTTCAAGCTGGCTCAGCCACTTTGGTGGGTTTTGGCCCCGGCAGTTCGGGCTCGTCTTCGCCACCCATGATTGCGTGACGCGCACCTGGGGTACCGAACTCGTACGGCCCGCCCACCACTCTGGGGATCTCGTCGAAGTTGAACACCGGAGGCGGCGAACTGACCTGCCACTCGATGCTGTTGGCCCTCCAGGGGTTGTTCCCTGCCTTCGGACCAAACCTCCAGCTGACAATCATGTTGTAGAAGAACACCAGCTGGACGAACCCGAGTATGAAGGCAAAAACGCTGATGACGAGGTTCCAGTCACCGTAAATGTTTGCGTAGTCGGCAACCCGCCGGGGCATGCCGTCAAGCCCGATCCAGTGCTGCGGGATGAAAGTTCCCCAGGTGCCGACCATCGTCCCCCAGAAGTGAACCCGGCCAAGCTTTTCGTCGTACATGCGTCCGGTCATCTTCGGGAACCAGTGATAGATACCGGCGAAGATCGTGAACACCGAACCACCGAAAAGCACGAAATGGATGTGGGCGACGATGAAGTAGGTATCGGAGACGTGGATGTCAAGCGGCACCATGCCGAGCATGACCCCGCTGATCCCGCCGACAGTGAAGGTCACGATGAAGCCGAGCGAGAAAAGCATCGCTGTCGAATAGGTATGAATTTTGCCGTAGAAAAGGGTTCCCAGCCAGGAGAAGATCTTGATTCCAGTCGGCACCGCGATCAGCAGCGTGGTGATCATGATTGGCACGCGCAGCCAGTCAAACATGCCTGCCACGAACATATGGTGGGCCCAGACCGAGTAGCTCAGAACAACGATCCCGATCAGGGCCAGCGCCATGAGTCGGTATCCGAATACCGGTTTCCTGGCGTGAGTGGAGATGATCTCCGACACTATTCCGAAGCCGGGCAGGATCATGATGTAGACCGCCGGATGTGAGTAGAACCAGAAGATGTGCTGGTAGGAGAGGACGTCACCTCCTTCCAGGAACTGGAAGAAGTTCATGCCGAGCACCCGGTCGAACAGCACCATGAACTGGGCGCCGGCCACGAACGGGGTGGCCCCGACCACCAGGAGCGAGGTGGCAAGGTTGGCCCAGACCAGCAGGGGCATCCGCCAGAGATTCATTCCGGGTGCCCGCATGGTGATGATCGTGACCAGGAAATTGAGGGCGGTTGCAATTGAGGAAGCCCCTGCAAACTGGACACCGATGTTGAAGAAGGATTGACCCAGCGGAGCTCCGGTGGAAAGTGGCGCGTAGCCAGTCCAGCCCGCATCGAATGCACCACCGGGGGCCAGGAAGCTGCTGAGGAAGATGATGCCTGCGATCGGCAGCATCCAGAAGCTGAGTGCGTTCAGCCGCGGGAATGCCATGTCGGGAGCGCCGATCATCAGAGGCAGTACGTAGTTGGCGAGCCCGGCGAACATCGGAATGATGAAAAGGAAGATCATCACTACGGCATGGGTGGAGAAAAGGCCGTTGTAAACGTTCGGATCCACCACCTGGGTGCCGGGCTGAGCCAGTTCGGCCCGGATCAGCAGGGCGAGAGCCCCGCCGATCAGGAAGAAGATCAGCGTGGTGACCACATACTGGATGCCGATGACCTTGTGGTCGGTGTTGAACTTGAAGTAGTCCTGCCACCGGGTAGCCCCGTGGTTGGCGTGGTCGTCCGGGATGGTCGGCTTGCCAGCCGCCCAGCGGAACCAGTAATCGAATGCACCGAAACCGAAGAGGAAGCCAAAGGGAGTCGTGATCAGCGGAACGACCACATGCGGGTACCCCGTCTGCTCGGTCTGGAAGATGTCAAGACCCGAGATGGCCCTGAGGGCGACGACGAGACCGAACCCGAACGCGGCTCCAAGAAGGGCGCCGAGTGCACCGCGGTACCAGCCTGGTTGTCTGAGTGCGACTGCCATCTAACTGACCTCCATCATGACTGATCCACATTTTCAGCCGAAGTTTCATCGACGCCACTGCCGTCGATCCCCTGTTCTGCTTCCTGAATCTGACGCTCGAGCTCAATCGCCTGATCCGCGGTAAGCAGTAGATCCTCGGGCACCTCTGACTCAAGCCCCTTCACCCACCGGTCAAACTCTTCCTGAGTCTGGACGACTACCTGGGCCCGCATGGTCGCGTGGCCGGCGCCACAGAGTTCGGTGCAGATCAGCTGGTAGGTGCCCACCTTGTCCGGCGTGATCAATGCATCTGTCGTGATACCGGGAACGTTGTCCTTCTTGATGCGCCACTCGGGCACCCAGAAGGAGTGGATGACGTCCTGGGCGTTCATCCTGAAGTCGATCTGGCGGTCTACCGGAACGTGAAGCACGCCCTCGGACCACTTGTTGCCGTTCTCCGGATACCCGAAGGTCCAGGCGAACTGCTGCGAGTAGACGTTGACCGTCAGTGCGTTCGGATCTTCCTTCTCGATGTCGTTGAGGACGACCCAGCTGTAGCCCGCCAGGAAGAGAACGATCACGGTCGGAATAAGCGTCCAGACGATCTCGAGCTTTGTGTTGCCGTGAATGGGAAGGCCGTCGCCCTCGTCGCCCGGCTTGACCCTCCACTTGACGAGCGCATAGCCGAGCGCAACGCAGACGATCGCGAACACGAAGGACGAAATGATTATCGACACGTCCATGAGCGTGTCGATCGGGCCCGCAGCCGTCGAGGCAGCGTCACCCATCCAGTCGTACTGCATCATCAGAATTGAGACGATGGTTCCGAGGGCGATGGAGGCGAGGGCGAGCTTCAGGTAGGGCAGACGTTCCATAATTCCCGTGGGATTCTATTGAAGCGGGCGACGGAGGAACTCCGGTCCCATGCTCACGGTCTTTGCACTGGCCTTATCTGGCTCTGTGATGCCGAAATGACATCGGTTGCTACACCGGCCCAGCTCCAATTCCGATCCGCGGACTCGGCTATTTTTTGGCCAATCACGATCCGCTCCTCGGCCGAGAGGTTGAGCCATTGGTTAAGCCTGGAGCCCAGATCGCCAACTGCATCCGGGCCAAGCCGGAACGAAATCAGGTCAGCGACCGCGGGAACCTCCTGGGCCAGAACCGCCGTCACCTCGGCCAGCCCGGAGTGCCCGGCACAGACCGGAAGCACGCCCGAAGCCGCCCCTTCTGCCGCGACCATGCCGAATGCCTCTGGACATGTGCTCGGCACAACCATGGCATCGCAGGCCGGGAGAACACGCGCGACCTCCTCGTGCTCCAGTCGCCCCGCAAAAGACACTGATCCAGCCGTTGCGCGCGCTGCCTCAACGTATCCGGGCGGCGCAAGCGCCAGGAAGTCAGCGAGATGGTCGAGTCTGGCGGCCTCGCCGCCCTCCAGCTCACGGCCGGCTTCGGCGATGTGACGAGCCGAGTCGATGTCTCCATCGCCGAGTGCGGTGGCCAGAGCGCGAAGGCCTATCTCGTAACCACCGAACCCGACGATGATCAGCCTGGCGCCAGGGTGGTCACGGTGGATCAAGGGCCAGGCCGCGATCAGCAGATCAATGCCCTTGGAGACGATCAATTTGCCCACGAAGATGACCCGCGGACCGGCCGCATCTGCCAGTTCCTCCAGAGCCTGCACGGCTGCCCCTTCATCTCGGCCAAAACTCGTGGACGGGGGACCGGAGCGGATCGTGTCGGCAAGTTCGATGATGCGCCCCCGGGCATCGGCAGCGGGCAGCGGGCTGAACTCCGTCGTGTCAACCCCGGGCGGCCCGAGCCCCGTCTTGGCCTCGAGATCCAGACCCGGGACCGCTTCCCAGAGGCTGGCCGCCGTGTGCCAGGAGCCGACCAGGATCGCCGCCGCCGGCTCCAGTCCCTCCTCGGCATACGGAAGGAACCGGGGGTTCGGTTTCACGGTGTACTCAAGATCCGAGCCGTGGTGCTTGATCGCATAGGGCCGAACCCCTGCCCGGGCGAGCACCACCGGGGCCATCAACAGGTGATTCGCGAGCGCCGCGTCGCTTCCGCCAATCAGTACCTCGACTTCCTGCACGGCGGCAACGTTGATCGATATGTAGTTCTCGATCTCCTGCTCGCTGAGCCGAGGGTATGCCCGCGCCTCAAATCCCTCATATGGATCCTCGACGTAAACCGGGAGAACGGTGCCGATCGGTGGCCGGTAAACGGTCACCGATCCGGATGCATCTGTGTCGCGCAACCTGCGGACTTCGAGCCTGCCACCTTCTCTGTCAGGGCTGTCGATCCACAGCCCGATCGAGCTCACCCACGGGAGTGACTCAGCCTCAAGGTCCTGGCAGAAGAGGTGCACCTCGTGCCCCAGGCCGGCCAGCGCCCGGGCCAGGTTGTTGTTGTAGATGTTGCTGCCGGTACCGCGCAGCAGGTAGCCGTGAAAGATGAGGATCTTCATTTCGGGTTATTCTCCCCGCAATGAGTTCTGAAAGCAGCGAGCAGGTATTCCGCCTTCGGGCGGCCGCATCCGGGCGGGAGTCAATCGCCCCCGTAACTGAAGGGGTCGTCTACCGCGATGCCGAAACCGGCGAGGAGCTCGAGCCGGTCGCCGAGGTTCTGCCACTGGCCTCTTCAGCCTCAAGCCTTCCGCGCACTCCCGAAAACCTTCGGGTCTGTCGGCGCTGCGGCCAGTTCACCGCCCGGGACCTCCCCGTGTGCGAGTTCTGCGGCCTGCCCGCCTGAGACGGTCAGCCGGAAACGCGCTCACCCGCTGACGCCCGGCCAGCAGGCGACGGGGCGAAAGCGGCACACTCAGTTTTTGCCGACGACCGTGGCTGTGTAAAGCAGGACGTTGCTGCCGTAGTAGCACCCGTACGAGCGATCCGAGCCAACCCTCTGCTGCGGCGAGGTCTTCTCCAGCGCTTCGTTCGGCTCGCCATTCTCGAGGATGCCCAGTTTGCACTTACCCTTGGCACGGCTGCCCCGCCAGGTGTAGTCCTTCTCAGCCTGAGCGCATGCATCCGGATCCTGGACCCCGCTGATCGGGTTGAAGCTGCACGACTGCGGCTTCCAGACTGCAGGCGCCCAGGTCGGGATTGTCAGCGCGACAATCTGGTTGCGAACCACGTTGAGGGGCGCTTCGAGAGCAAAGTGGACGGTCCGGCCGAAGTAGGGATTCAGGATCTCTACCGGGCTCTGTCTGACCATCTTGTACCTGGGTGGTCCGGGCTGGTTGGGCTGAACCTCCCGCAGTACGGAAACTCGCGCCGAAGCCGGCGAACCAAAAAGATCGTTGAAGAACGGGAACTGTGCCGGTTGATCAGTGTTGTTCTCCCGGATGACCCGTCGGGTGGGACGGCTCAGGGAGATTGACCAGGAAACAATTCTGCCGGACCATGGCACCACGAACCCACGCTTGCGGGCAGACCCCTTCCTGAATACCTGATGGCCAGTGACCTTGCCTTCCACGATGCAGTCGCGCGAAAAGTTGGAGCCGCAGTTGGGCTCAAGCCGTTCGGTGGCCTGGCCGAGGACTATGCGCTTGACCGGAACGGCTTTGGCTCCAGGCGCAGCGGCGAAAGAGGCGAGAAGGAGTCCTGCTGCCAGCAGCAGAGCCAGAACCGCCAATCTGGCGTTTGCGAAGAAAGATGAAGGAAATGTTTGTGAGAGGTTAGGCATCAGTACAAACAACACGGCCCCCGGCGAATGGTTGCGCCCCGCCGTCTACTTGTAACGGTAGGTAATACGTCCGCGAGTCAGGTCATAGGGGGAGAGTTCAATCTTCACCCGGTCCCCGGGCAGGATCCGGATGTAGTGCCGGCGCATCTTTCCGGAGATGTGACCCAGCACCTCGTGATCGTTGTCCAGCTTGACCCGGAACATGGTGTTGGGAAGGGCTTCAGTTATTTCGCCCTCCATCTCGATCTTTTCTTCTTTGCCCATTCGACGAAGGAGCGTACTACTCATGCGGAATCGAGGAGGCGACGCGCGTAATCCACAGCTTCGCTTGCAGAACTGACCTCGCCACAGAAAACAGCGCGATCCAGCTCCCTCAGAATCCGACCGAGCTCAGGACCGGGTTCGATGCCGATACGGTCGGCCAGTTCGTCCCCGGGGAGTAGCTGTGCGGGCGGACCCTCCCGGCGCCAGGCGAGGGCCTTCTCGACCATTTCCCGAGCAAGTTCGAGGTGTCCCTCAACCATCTCCCGGCCGGCAATCGAACTCGTGCCGCGGGCGGCGAGGCGGTCAGCCACCGTCAGCAGGGTCACGTCAACCGAGTTTGGCTCAGTGCTGTTCAGATAGTCGAAGATGCGCCCGCGCGACAGTGGACGCTCGGAGACCATGAAGCCGAGGATCAGGTGGTTGCGGGTCAGATCAGCCACATATTCCGCGAGCCGACGGCTGGAACGGAGCCTCGCGAACACCGCGAGGACATTGTCAGCACCCTCCTTGTCGTGACCGCGAAAGCTGATGAAGCCATCGGACTCCTTGCGAGTGGCTGGCTTGGCGCAGTCGTGGAACAGGGCAGCCAGCCGAAGGCCGGTCGAACGGTTGACCCCGTCGGCCAGGGGTTCCCCCAGCAAGGCGGCAACCTCGACCGCGTCGCTGCCGACAAAGCGGTCCAGTTCGGACTCGATCCTCAGCACACCCTCAAGGACTTCGACCGTGTGGCCATAGACATCGAGGTGGTGGTTCGGACCCTGAACGACCCCGCGCATCTCCCCCACTTCAGGCAGGAGGGTGTCGAACAGTCCGAGACCCTCCATCGCCGCCAGGCCGGCGACCGGGTCCCTTGAGGACATCAGCAGGCACAGCTCGCTGAGGGTTCGCTCGCCGGCGGGCTCGCGGGAGCGACCAGCCGAAGCCCGGCCGAGCTCGATCGTGCCCGGATCCACATGCCAGCCGAACTGGGCGGCCAGCCGGGCAGCCCGCATCAGCCGCAACGGGTCATCGGAGAAGGAATTGGGTCCTGCCGCGCGGATCCTGCCCGCTGCCAGATCTTCCAGACCACCGCCGGGGTCAAGCGCCGCGCCGGATTCGAGATCAACCGCCATGGCACCGACGGTGAAGTCCCGGAGCGCGAGGTCCTCCGCAATCCCGGGTCCGCGGAGTGTGGCGACATCAACCTGCCAGGTTCCCTCGCGGTCCCCTGCCCGCCAGGTCGGAAACTCCGACGAGAGCTCGAATCCATAGCCACCCAGCGCGGCCGCGATGCTTCGGGCGGCGGGCTCGGGGTCGCCGGGAACGGCGAGGTCAATGTCGCCGATGTCGAGACCGAGCGCAGCATCCCTGACGGCACCTCCGACCACCCAGGCCGCCCCGCAGGCTGCCCGGCTTTGGCCGGGGCCCTCTCCGGCTGAGGCAAACCCGAGAGCGGTCCTTATCCGGTTGACCAGCGGTGAAGCCATGATCCGGCCTGTAGCTGCTTCAAGGCTGAGATCCGATTCGGCCTTCACTCCCGCTCACCAGATGGAATTCGAGGAACCCTGGGCGAGATCGCACAGGTGACTTCGTAGTTGATCGTGTCGAGCTTCGCGGCCACCTGTTCGGCGGTGATGGTCTCTTCGCCCTGGCTGCCGATGAGCGTGACTTCATCCCCGACCGAAACGGAAAGATCACCGACTTCGACCGTGATGTTGTCCATCGAAACCGTTCCCACCATCTGGCAATGCCGACCGCCGATGAGCACCTCGCCCAGATTCGACAGCCCGCGCCGGACTCCGTCGCCGTAGCCGACCGGAACCGTGACCACGGTTGTCGGTTCCCGAGCGATCCAGGTGCGGCCGTATCCCGCGCTCATGCCCGGCTCGAACCTCTTTACTGTCGCGACGTACGAATGAAGGGAGAGGACCGGGCGAAGGTTGTGGGCCGCTGGATCACGACCAAACGGATCCATGCCGTAAACCGCAACCCCGGGCCGGACCAGGTCGAAATGAGTGGTGGCATCCGAGACAACTGCAGCGCTGTTGGCAGCGTGCAGCTTGAGGCCCGGAAAGATTGCCCGGGCCCTCTCACCCAGCTCGGAAAGCCGTGACTTCTGGAGGTTCGTGAAGGCCGGATCAGGGTCGTCGGCCGAAGCGAAGTGAGTCCAGATCGCCTCCAGTCGCAGGTCGGGACTGGCGGCGACCGAGCGGGCCACGGCCAGTACGACCTCAGGGTCGAAGCTGCCGAGCCGACCCATCCCGGTGTCGTATTTCACATGCACTCCTGTCACACGGCCCGCAGCCCGAGCGGCAGCTTCAACCGAGCCGATAAACTGTGGGTCCCAGACCGAGATGTCGGCTCCCGCAATAACCGCAGTCTCGACCGCCCCCGGGGCGAGTGCGCCCAGAACCAGGATCGGAACTTCCGGGTCCATCGCCCGGATCTGCAAGGCCTCCCGCGCGGTCGCAACCGCAATCCGATCGACCCCGGCTTCAACGGCGGCGGCGGCGCAGTGCGCAGCACCATGGCCATAGGCATCAGCCTTCAGCACGGGAGCGAGCTCAACATCGGGCCCGACCCGTTGCCGGAGCTCGGCGCAGTTGTGCTTCAGCGCCGCAAGGTCAATTCGGGCCTCGGCCCGCTCGTACATCAGTCGCCGGTGAGGGCGGCGAGCACGTCTACCCTGGTCACCACGCCGACCAGTCGGCCCTCATCGTCGACTACAGGCAGGCGGTTGTGGTGCTTCTCGGAGATCAGCCTGGCGGCGTGACCGGCAGGCTCCTCGGGGCCGACCGTCAGTGGCTCTGGCGTCATCATCTCTTCGGCAGTCGCAGCGAATGCCTTTTTTGCCCGCTCCTCGAAGTGCTTCGTCGACTCGAGGAAGACGATCCCCCCCATGATGTTCACGTAATGCGGCAGGTGGAAGTCAGACTCTTCATCGGAAATCACCAAGTCGGACTCGGTGATGATGCCCAGGACCTTCCTCTCTTCGTCAATCACCGGGATTCCCGGCAGGTCGTGGGTCTGGAGCGCAGCGATAACCGATCGGATGTCGGCGTCGGGCGAAACGGTCGCGGGCTCGCGGTCCATGATGTCTGCAACGGTCGGCATGGGACGCGAGTCTAGAGCCTCAACCGGCCAGCAGATGCGCCGTGCGGAAGTCCTGTCTCACTGTTGCCCGCCGACCCGACGCGCAACCATCGACAAAGCCATGGCTTCAACCACGTCTCCCGCGATGACTCCTTCCGCAGATCCCAACCGGTCGGCCGCCATACGTCCGGCCCTGGCGTGGCAGTGGACTGCGGCGCAGGCAGCTGCAAAAGGGTCAAGGTCACGGGCAAGAAACGCGCCGCACACCCCCGCGAGGACGTCCCCTGTTCCTGCTGTAGCCAGTGCTGGTGAGGAAAGGTCGTTCACGGCAACCATCTCACCGTCGGTGACGATCGTATCGTCGCCCTTAAGCACCACTACCGCGCCACTTGTCCGGGCCAGGGTCAACGCCGCGTCGAGTCGGGAGGCCGAGACATCAGCCGAACTCCGGCCGATCAAACGACCCATCTCCCCCTCGTGGGGAGTCAGAATGGTTGCTCCGGGTCGCTCGAGGATCAGATCCGGACGACCGTCGAGCCCACCGAGCCCGTCGGCGTCGAGCACGATCGGGGCTTTCAGGCTGACGACCAGTGCCCGCAGGAACTCCCCCGCGCCCGGCTCACGACCCAGACCGGATCCCAGGACTACGGCGGAAGCGTTCTCACAGTGGTCAGCCACCTGATCAAGCGCAGACATCCCCAGGAAGCCGTCTTCAGCTCCACAACCCTGGGTCATGATCTCGGTGAGCTTCGTTTCTAGGATCGGTTCGAGATCTCGCGGGACGGCGGCAGTGGCATAGCCGGCCCCGGAACGGATCGCCGCCCCGGCAGCAAGGCAGACTGCCCCGGTCAGCCCGCGAGACCCTCCGACGATCGAGACCCGGCCGGAGGTGAACTTGTTTGACTCGGCCCCCCGGAGCGGCAGGAGTTCAAGCACGCTGTCATTGATGCGGCCAGCGGCGATACCTTCGGGAGCCCCGGACGGGATTCCGATTGCGGCCACTGTCACCTCCCCGCAGAGGTGCTTGCCGGGGGAAATCAGATGGCCCACCTTGAGCCCGTGGAAAGTCACCGTGCGCTCGGCAGAGACAGCCAGACCAGCCTCACCGGTTGAAGCGTTCATCCCCGACGGAACGTCACAGGCGATTACCGGGCAAGGTGCGGAGTTGATCGCTTCGATCGCCTCCGACACCGGCGACCGCGGCTCGCCTTCAAATCCGGTGCCGAGCATCGCATCGACTATCGCTCCAGAGCCGCCAAGCCTCGAAATTGCACCTTCCCCCACCAGCACTTCAATACCTTCCAGCAGGCCGAAATTGACTTTCGAGTCCGGGCTGAGCGCGTCAGGCTCCCACAGCATCACCACCTGGACCTCATATCCGCTCTCAGCCAGATGCCGGGCGGCGACCAGCCCGTCCCCTCCGTTGTTTCCCTTACCGCACACAACTGTGACTGGCCCGGGTCCGGCTGCGTCCGCCGTCGCCTCGGCCAGCGCGTGCCCAGC
>CAIZLN010000034.1 GCA_903933815.1 uncultured Solirubrobacterales bacterium | reverse complement strand
GACGCCGCCGCCGTGCTCACCGACTCCGGAGGCATCCAGGAGGAGACGACCTACCTGGGAGTCCCCTGCTTCACCCTGCGCGACAACACCGAGCGCCCGGTCACTGTCACCGAAGGAACCAACATCCTGCTCGGCCTCGACCCGGCCCGGATCGCCGAGATCCCCGGCCTCATCGAAGCCAACCCCGGCCACGACCGCACGCCTCCCCCGCTCTGGGACGGAAAAGCAGCCGAAAGGATCGCCACGCAGATTGCTTCAGCAGCGGACGCGTCATAACGGAAATCAGGGCTTGGCGTTAGGCAATATGCGAAGCGCAAACGCGGTTCCTGCCTGATCGGTACCGCCCGCCACCACTATTCGTCCAGCCCGGTCGATCATGACCTTTCGTGCGAGCGTATCCTGACCAAAGACGGCTTTCCGGTAGAGGCCATTGCGAAAGAAGCTTCGGTCGATCCGACCATTCGGCATGAAGCGCATCGCGGTCATGTAGAAGTCGGACTCCCCGACCACGACGATACGCCCGTTTCGCTGTACGGCGACATCGTTCGCCGTGATCCCCTTCTTGAGGCCGAAGCGGACGATCCCATTGCGCCCGAAGCTGCGGTCGCGGGTGCCGTTGGCGTTGAACTGGGCGATCACCAGGTAGGGCGTCCGGGGGAAGGTGTCTTCGAAGCCGGGTCGCTGGCTTTCACCTGCAACTACGATCTTGCCGCGTTTGGTTCGCGCCATGCCGAGTGCCAAGGTCCGGCAACCGCAGGGCCCTCGGCCGTTCACATCGACCGCTGCCCTTCCGCCTCGGCCAAAGGTTACGTCGTAGCTGCCGTTCGGCCTCAGACGAGAGACCATGAAGCTGGCCCCGTAGTTGCCGGATACCAGGATCCGGCCGTCGCGCATCGCGATAACGTCCTGAAGCGTGATCTGGCGCTTGACTCCAGCGGCGATCTTGATCTGGCCGGATCGGCGACGCCTGAGGCCTCCATTGAGAGTTGGGTCTGGCTCCCCGTTTGCGTAGTAGCGGTTGAGCAGACCGTAGTCAGCCCAGCCAATCTTGTTGCCGGAACCCGTAGCAGCCGTGAGGAACCTTCCCCGTCGGTCCTGGGTTATGGCGTTGCCGGTGTATGCGCGGTAATTGCCCGTCCAATCCCGCCCCTCGCCGCTGAAGGGGTAGTCCACACTTCCATCGAAATTGAAGCGGGCGTTTACCACCATGCTGAAACGGTAGACCCGTCCCGCCGCGTTGAAAAGGCCGGTGGCAACGATCTTCCCGCTCCGCTGGACAGTTGCTGCGTTGGCAATCGCCACGCTCCGAGACCCACTCGAAAAGGCGGTCACGCTGATACCAGCATCTCCGAAGCTGGCGTCCGGGCTGCCATCGCGGCTGATCCGCGCTGCGTAGAACTGATCGCCTCTTGGACCACCGCGGCCGGTGAGGATCACTCGGCCGGAGCGGTCGATGGTCATTCCGTAAGCGGCGCTCTTGAGAACGCCGGGCGCAACAAAGCTGAACCCGTTCTCGCCGAAGGAGGGGTCGGGCATCGCGGCCTGGCTCGCCGCGCTGCCTGCGGCCAAGCTCAGCAGAAGGGCCGTGATCGCAGCGACAAGCAGCCTCCAGATCGCTGCGTCCCTGACTCCGCCCGACATCAAATCCTCCTCAGGATCCCGGGAAACTGAGCGAATAATGCTGTGCGATCTCGCCTGCTGGAAGAGCTCGACCATAGATCGAAAGTGTGTCCAGGTCGGCCTCCAGGAAGCCGGCAGCCGGGTAGTTGCCGAGGCGGTTGGGTGTGCTGACAGCTGCGTTCGGGAAGACCGACTGTCCGAAGTTGGTGCTTGTGGCGACGTTATCGACGTAGAGCGTTGACATATTACCGTTCAAGATTCCCACCACGTGGTGC
This sequence comes from uncultured Solirubrobacterales bacterium, assembly GCA_903933815.1. Classification (GTDB taxonomy): domain Bacteria; phylum Actinomycetota; class Thermoleophilia; order Solirubrobacterales; family 70-9; genus 67-14. The sequence goes on along the minus strand of CAIZLN010000034.1, from coordinate 2,030 downwards.
CAGGCTCCGGTTGACGGTGAGGCAGTCGACGTCACGTGGAAGATGTTCCCGCCTCTCCTACTACCCAACACCAGCTTGCCCGCGGAGTTGCGGAAGACGTAGACGCCGTTTGAACCGTTGAAGCGGCTGAAGACGTAGCGTGTGAGCCCATTCTGGTTGGCCCTCGGCTTGATCCAGAACTCGATCGAGTAGCCGGAAGAGCTGTAGCTGGCGGGATCCCAGCTATCGGTCAGGTTGACCGAATCGTTTGTGCCGTCGAGCCTGATCGCCTTATTGTCGGAATCGGCGATCGCACTGTCTGCGCCGAGAGTTGGTCCCGAAAGATATGTGCCGTTGTTTCCGCCAGCGAGCGGTTCCGGGCCCTCGTATGCCACCGAACCGGTGCGCTCGCCCAAGCGAAAGAACGCCAGAGGGCTGGACGCTTCGTCGATCATCTCGTTGTCGACTGGCTTGAAGTAGCCGTCCCATCTCGGTTCGCTTTGGTTGTAGATTTCGGCGGTTGCTTGATCTCGGTCGATCGCGTTGTCCCCCAAAATGACGAAGTCTTGGAAGAGGATGTCGCCGGCTCCGGCACCACCTTCCAGGATTTCATCATGATCGCCGGAGTTGGCCTGAATCGTGTCGTCTCCACCGAGCCCAAACAGATTGTCTACCCCAGCTCGACCGAGCAGGTTGTTCTGATTGGCGTCGCCGACCAGCAGGTCTACTCCCCCGGTGCCCTCGAGGTTCTCGACACCGATCAGGTCGCTGACCTGCCCGCCCGGGCAACTGTCTTCGATACTGGCAGCGACGCCGACGCGGCCGGCGATTCCCCTGCTTGGATCGAAGTTCAGATTGGCCCAGACACCATTCGTGACCGAACGTCGCGGCAACGGGACCGGGGCGAAGGCGATGTTGTCGGCTCCTGCCTGGCCGAAATAGCCGCCTCCGTCGCATATCTCTGAAGTGAGCATCACATCGTTGTCGTCGCCGGCGATCAGATTGTCGGAGCCCCCCGCCCCGATCAGAGCGTCGTCATGTCCGTAACCTCGAAGCACATCTCCGCTGCTGTCTGGGCCATCGACCAGCACGTCTTCCGTCTTCTCGGCGCCCGACAGTTCGTCGGCCCCGTTGCCACCGAAAAGCATCAGTGAAGCGGTCCCCGAGAAATCGTAGTTTCCGTTCAGGGTGTCGTTCCCGCCGAAGCCGTCCATCAGGACAACATCAAGTGAGCTCGGGTTACAGGTCACCTGGTGGGGATCGCTATAGACGCAGCCTTCCTGGTTCGGATCGAACTCCGAGCCACCCGAGGGCGTCGTAAACACCACGTTGTAACCCGGGCTAACCGAGGCCTCTACCTCGTCCGCTCCCGCAGTCCCGGTGAGGTAGATCATGTGGTAGGTGCGCGTCAAGACGCGAGTGGTCATGCCGACGGCGATCTTCGATGGATCGCGGCCGATTACTCCGGCTGTGGTGGCCCCGCATTGCGCGTTGCTCTCGCCGTTGACGCAGTAGTTCGTATTGGCAGAACCCGAACCGCCGGTCAGCTCGTCAGTACCGCTCCCGCCGTCAAGGTAGTCCCCGTCGGCGTTGCCGTTGATCACGTCCGAACCTCCCGCGCCGAGGATTACGTCTGCTCCACCTCCGCCGGATAGCGTGTTGTTCCCGTCATCTCCGATGATGTAGTCGGCGTGGGCTGTTCCAATGACGTCCTCGAACGTACCGTCGAATCTGTCGTTGCCGCCGCCGCTGAGGGCAGCTCCGTTTCGCGCGGCGAACTCAACATCGGTCTGAGTCAGGTCGATGTAGAGTCCGCGTCCGTCTGCGGTTGAAGGAAAACCAGGGCAGGCTCCAGGCCCGTCGCAGGAGACCGTCGCGGGGGACGTGAACCCAGGTGATGCACCGCTAGAAAAACTGAGCGTGTCCGTGCCGGGACCTCCGAAGAGTTCGTCAGGGTTACCGTCGCCGCGAAGCAGGTCGTTGCCTTCGCGTCCGAACAACTCGTCAGTGCCCGGGCCGCCAGAGAGCAAGTCACTCCCTTCACAGATCGG
>CAIZLN010000033.1 GCA_903933815.1 uncultured Solirubrobacterales bacterium | reverse complement strand
GTTGTATTCGTCTTCGGTGATCCCGCCGCTCTGCTTGAGCTGATCGAGCTTGTGGAGCTCGTCAACCGGCGAGGTGCCAGCGGTATCACGCACATAGGCGTCGAACTGCTGCTTCGACTCGACCTGATCCCTGATCGCCCGCTGCCGCATGCCGGAGCCGCGGAAGACCAGGTAGACCAAGGCAGTCAATGGTGGTGCCACGATGAAGAACAGCACCCACACAGCCTTCCACCAGCCGCTGAGATCGTGGTCGCGGAACAGATCCATAAGGATTGCAATGACGATCCAGATCCAGATGACGAAGAAGAAAATCGCAAGAGCGGTGAGAAGTCCATCACCGAGTTCGTATGCAGCGAGAAGCAAGTGGTTTCCTTTCAAATCAGTTTGTCGAGCCGGTCCTGAAGGAGCGAGCCCGCTTTGAACAGCCTAGTCCAGCCTAGTCGCGTTCCTGCCAGCCGGGGTTCAGAGTCTGCTTCTGCTTCAACCCTCGGCCTTTTTCCTTGACTCGAGAACCTTCCATGCCGCTGGCATCAGAAGGGCACCGACAGCAGCCTTTACCAACCCGCCGATGATGAAGATCGTGAAGCCGTCGTGGATCACGGTGCTCCAGTTCGAGCTGGCCATGAAGCCCGCCTCGACCAGTGCGGGTGCGGCAAGCTTCAGGCCCGCGAGACCGAAGGCGAAGATCACCAGCTGCCCGATTACAAACGAAAGGAAGGCCGAGATGACCTTGCGGTCAGAGCCATGTTCAGCGAACCAGCCGACCACGCCGGCCGCAAAGATGAAACCGACGAGATAGCCGGCCGTAGCACCGGCGACGCTGCCCACTTCCAGAACGTTCGCGGCCCCGCTGGCACCGTCAGCGTAGAAGGGCAGGAAGAACCCCAAAACAACATAAAGGGCCAAAGCAGCCATTCCACGCTTCCAGCCGAGTGCGGCACCGACAAGCACCACGGCGAGAGTCTGTCCGGTCATCGGGACCGGAGTCATTGGAATCGTGATCTGAGCCATCAGGGCGGTAAACAGAGCGCCCCCAAGGACCATCAGCGCCGTCTGAACGCGGCTGCTGGAGAAGACATCGGCTAGGACTGGAACGCGGGCGGACGACGCCGCCTCAGTGAACGTGGACATCAAGACCCTTCTTTTTGCGGGAACAGGGAGTCATCGGGACCGCTGAAGCCTACCCACCTGCGAAGCTTCAGCGATGCGTCGGGTAAATGCGACCAGATACGTGACCGCCCTGCGGGAGGGTGGATCCCTTCCGGGACTGGTCGAAGCCGATGACGACGGCCTGTATGTCGTCAAGTTTCGTGGCGCCGGCCAGGGTCCGGGCGTCCTTGTTTCGGAAGTGGTGGCCGGCGAACTCGGACGGGCAATCGGACTCCGGATCCCGGAGCTGGTCGTGATCGACGTCTCACCGGAACTCGGTCACGCCGAGCCGGATGTGGAGATTCAGGAGCTGATCAATGCGAGTCCCGGTGCCAATCTCGGGATGGACTTCCTTCCGGGGGCCCTGCCCTTTGATGGCAGCTCCACTCACGGCATTGACCCCGCGGAAGCGGCTGCCATCGTCTGGTTCGACTGGTTGATAACCAATGTCGATCGGACTCCCAGAAACCCCAACCTGCTCACCTGGCATGGCGATCTTTGGCTGATTGACCACGGGGCAGCATTCTTTCGTCAGCACGGGCAGGAGCCTCTGTCTCTGACATCAGAGCGACCCACCCCGATGCTTAAGGAGCACGTCCTGCTGCCATGCTCAGGGTCCGTCATGGAGGCTGGCGAACGGTTGGCCGGCTCCGCACGGAACGCAATCGGATCCGCCGTTACAGCCGTTCCGTCAGAATGGCTCGGTTCTGATCCCGAGTCAGCAAGAGAGCAGTTCAGACTCTTCCTGATGAACAGACTTGAAGACAGCGGCCAGATGAAGAAGGATCTTTATCCCGATGACTGAGCCAACGAAAAAACCGTTCTCCTACGCGCTGCTGAGAGCAGTTCCTTCGATCGAACGCGGGGAGTGCATAAATGTCGGCGTGGTTTTGTTCTCACGCCAGCACGGTTTTCTGGCCATGAAGACGGGTATCGATCCGGACCGGTTGGCCGCCTTCACGCCCGACCTCGACCCGGCGCCGATGGCCGACAGACTGGATCAGATTGCAGATGTGATCGATGGCCACGAGAGAGCCGGGGCTCTGGCGCAACTCCCCCAGTCAGAGCGGTTCGGCTGGTTGGTGGCTCCGTCCTCAACCGCAATCCAGCCCTCTGAGGTCCACACTGGACTGACCGACGACCCCGCCGCCGAACTCCGCCGGCTGTTCGAGACGCTGGTGCGTCAACCGATGCGATCAACGAAGAGCGACTGACCGGCTGTGCCGAACCGCCCCTCGGTGTCGTAGAGCCCGGTTCGGGTCACCCCTGAGCCGTTGGCCGAGACCTCCGTGGTCGCGCTGACCCCGATCCACTCCCCGAGCGGCTCACGGAGCAGCCAGACATTCAGGTCGCAGTTCACCAAGAGGAACTTCTCGAACGAAATCGGATGGGCCAGCCCGTGTCCGAAGTCAGCTGCCGCGACCGCCCGCTGAGCCGGAGAGGGCTGCTCGCCGGCCACAATCGGACTGTCGAGCCTGAACCAGGCCGCTCCGTCCCGGCGGTCGTCCTCGGGACCGCCCCGGATCAAACGGATCGTGTTTGAAGTGCGCTGGAACGCGAGGCCTTCCCCGCTGCCCCAATGGCCACCATCGATCTCCCGGCCGGCCTCCAGTGGCGGCATCCCGGATCCGGTCTCATCTGCAGAGGCAGGGAGCTCGACCTCCCCTGCTCGCAAAAGGACACCTCGAGCTTCAACCAGTGTCTGGCCACCGGCGTTCAGCTGAGCACCGACAACCATCTGTCGGCGGCCCGGCTTGAGGATGCTCGTGCTCAGATCAACCTCCCCCAACGGGACCGGCCCGAAAAAGATGCTGTGGAAGGTGGCCAGCCTCATCCCGGCACTGGTCCCGTGGGCTTCGATGGCCCGGGCAAGAAGTGCCGCCGGAGCGCCACCGTGTGCGGCGTCGGAGTGCCACGGGCCCCGGGCGGCAGGTCCGAAGTCGAAGCGACCGGTCACATGGGGATGGGACGCTTCTTTTGCTCCCAGCGGGTAGCAAATCGCCTCCGGTTCGTCTGGCGCGACGGGGACCAGCGGAGTCATCTGGTCAGACTTCGGGCGAGGAGCTTCGGTCGATCGCCAGCAGGACACCGGCTGCGACTGCGGCGGACCCGGCCAGCAGAGAGGTCGTAACCACACCCTTGCGATCGATTCCGTTCATGGAAATGAGGGTCGCGGCAACATCGCCGATATCAGCAAGGAGCGAAACCGCCAGCCAGGGTCCGGCCTGGTCTCGAAGCGCGGCTTCGGTGGCTCCGATCCCAAGGGCTACGTCGCGGAAGCCCATCGCCCGAAAAATCGTCTTGTTGGAAGCCCGGGATGCGTCCTCGCCAACCCATGTCGAGCCGATCTTTTCCGGAACCGTAGCCGCGACCAGGCCGAACACGACCCGGCTGAGACCGAAGCCGACATTGAGTGTCATTCGAGTATTCATTCCTGAACCGTAACGACTTCGGCTGCCGTCCCGGTCAGGCAGCTTTGGGCATAAGGTTGGGCCATGATGAATACGGAGCCGATCACCCTTCACGTCCTGCCTCCCTCTCACCCGTGCATGACCGCTGAGGCGGCGCTCAGGCACAAGGACCTGGCCTACGAGCTTGTGAATCTCGGCATGGGCAAGCATCAGGATGAGATCGAGAAGATCTACGGCGAAGGCAGACGCACCGTCCCCGGAATGACGATCGGCGACGACACGGTGCACGGCTCGACAGCAATCCTGTGGAAGCTCGAGCAGCTTTTCCCCCAACACCCCCTCTACCCGGAAGGTTCGGCCGAAGCCGTCAGGGAAGCGGAGCTCTGGGCCGACGGTGACTTTCAGGACCTCGGGCGACGGTTGCCCTGGTCAGCGCTGTACTTCAGGCCGGAGGCAATGGGCACATATGGCGGTGCTGGCATGCTCGATCCGGCCGGTACCGACTTCGCGATCAGCTTCGTTCGCTCAACCTGGAAGCACCACGGGATTTCCGCCGAAAAGACAGGCCACGACCTTGCCGGCCTCCCAGCCATGATTGACCGGATCGAGACCTACGCAGAGCAGGGTCTGATCGGAGGCGAGGACCCGACAGCGGCGGACTTTCAGATCGGGGCGACCGTGCGGGTGCTTCTGAGCATTGGTGACCTCCAGCCGCTCTTTTCCGGCACCACGGCCGAACGGGTTGCCCTCAGGCACTTCCCTGACTACCCGGGGCTGATTCCCCCGGGCGCCTTCCCGGCAGGCTGGGTCAAAGAAAGATCTTCCGGCTGAAGGCTTTCGCCCGTGGCGGAAACAAAGCCCGGCTTGGCAATGAGCATCTGGACATCGTCGTTACGGCCCGCGCGGAAGCCACCTTCGGCGAAGCACATGTAAAGCGTCCACATACGCCTGAAGCGCCTGTCATAGCCGAGCTCTTCCAGTCGGCCGGTGACCGCCGTGAAGCGATCCCTCCAGGCAGCCAGCGTCCGGGCGTAATCATCACCGATCCGATCGAGCCAGACGGTGCGCATGTCGGTCTCGCTTTCGAGGCAGCGGCTGATCTCGGCAACTGAAGGCAGGCAGCCACCCGGAAATATGAAGTGGCTGATGAAACTGCGTGAAGCCTTCTCCAGCTCATAGGCATCGTCATCGATGACGATCGCCTGCAGCAGCATCGCCCCTCCGGGCCTGAGGAGTGCGGAGCACTGACGAAAGTAGGTCGGAAAGTCCCGCCACCCCACAGCTTCAATCATCTCAACCGAAACGAGACGGTCATAAGTCCCTGAAAGGTCGCGGTAGTCGGTTTCGATCACCTCGATCCGATCCGTCAGACCAGCCTCTTCGACCCTCTGCCTGGCCAGCGCGGCCTGCTCCTTCGAGATCGTCGTCGTGGTGATCCGGCAGCCGCTGCGCCGGGCGAGGTGGACAGCCAGCCCTCCCCAGCCGGTGCCGATCTCGAGCAGGTGATCGTCGGGTCCCAGTTCGAGGCGGTCCGCGATCTGGTTCATCTTGTTGATCTGCGCAGCCTCGAGGTCATCCTCCGGGCCGCGAAAGATGCCCGACGAGTAGTTCATCGAAGGGTCAAGGAAGAGCGAGAAGAGTTCATTGCCGAGGTCATAGTGAGCGGCAATCTGGCTCTTTCCCCGTGAGCGGGTAGTGCGGGGCATGGTCAGGCCAAGTCGCTGGACCCGGCCTGTGACCGGATGGAGCGGACGCCGGATCCGGTCGAGCCGCTCAAGGTTGTGGCCGGCCAGAGTGGCCAGGCCAACAAGGTCATC
>CAIZLN010000032.1 GCA_903933815.1 uncultured Solirubrobacterales bacterium | reverse complement strand
GCCTTGACCGCCGTCTGGACCGGCGGGCTGGCCGAGCGATCCAGATCACCCGTACCTGCCGAAGTGGCGGTTGGATCCTCGTAGACGCCCGAGTCCATCTTCTGCCGCAGCGTGTCCAGAGCGGTGCGCAGCTCGACCTGCCTTGCCTGCGCGGCCTTGTCGACTTCTTCGCGGGTGACTATTTTCTGCTCGACCAGCGTTTCGGTGTAGACCTCGGAAACCGGTTTGTGGTCCTTGATGTTCGCTGTCATCAGTGGCTGGGTGTAGGCCGGTTCGTCGGTTTCGTTGTGGCCGAAGCGCCTGTAGCCGACTACGTCAATGACGATGTCCCGCTTCCACTGGGTCCGGTAGGCCATCGCCAGCCGCATCGCGTGGGAGCAGGCCTCGACGTCATCAGCGTTGACATGGATGATCGGCACGTTGAATCCCTTTGCCATGTCGGCCGCGTACGGAGTCGATCGGGCGTCCGTCGGGTCTGTGGTAAACCCGATCTGGTTGTTCTCGATGATGTGGACAGTTCCGCCCACCGAGTATCCATCAAGGCTCTGCAGGTTGAAGGTCTCTGCCACCACTCCCTGGCCGGGGAACGCGGCGTCACCGTGGAGGACGACCGGCACCGCCCGGTTGGTGTCGAGGTCTATCTTCGGGCCGTCGATCTGACTCTGGGAAAAGCGGGTTGCTCCGGTGACCACCGGGTCGACAAACTCAAGGTGGCTCGGATTGGGATAGAGGTGGACGGCGATGCTCTCGCCTTCGTCGGTGGTGAATGAACCCTCATGCCCGTAGTGGTACTTGACATCACCGGTTCCACCGTGCGGAATCGCTGCGACTGCCTTCACATCCTCAATCCGTTTCGAGCCTTCGAATTCGGCGAAGATCGACTCTGCGGGACGCCCTACGTTGTGAGTGAGCACCGCCAGCCTGCCGCGGTGGGCCATGCCGATCACAACTTCCTCGGAACCGCTGCGACGGGCGATTGTTGAAAGCTCGTCGATCATTGTCACGATCGAGTCCAGCCCCTCGATTGAGAACATTTTCTGTCCGAGGTATGCCTTCTCGATGAACCGTTCGAATTCGAAGACTTCAATAAGACGGTTCAGAAGGTTCTTCTGCTCGTCCGGGTTGAGCGGCTTGCGGTGGGCGCCGGTTTCAATCATTTCCCTCATCCAGACCCGCTGTTGATGGGAGGAGATGTGCTCGAACTGGTAGCCGATGGTTCCTGTGTACGCGGCGCGCATCCGGGGCAGCGCCTCCAGCAGGGTCTCGCCGGGCACCCCGATCCTCAGAATCGAGGCCGGGATCTGGGACATCAGCTCGGGTGTCAGGGCTACTGTCTCAGGGTCCAGCGCGGGGTCGCCCTTCGGCTTGCTTCCGAGCGGATCAAGGTTGGCCGAGAGGTGCCCGTGCGTGCGGAAGGCCTTGAGCAGCGAGGTAGCCGCCTGAACTGCCTGGAGCAGTTCTGTGCCGGGGGCTTCAGCCACCGCCGGGGACGGCAGCAGCTGGGCGGTGAACGGCGGGGCCTTTGCTGCCTTCGGTACTGCCGAGGCAAGCACTGATATTTCCAGGCCGAGGTCTGAAGCGACGCCTTCGTAGAACTCCGACTGCCCGAGCAGCAGGGCTTCGATCGCTTTGAGGAAGTTGCCGGATTCGGCTCCCTGGATGATCCGGTGGTCGTAGGTCGAGGTCAGGGTCATGACCTTCGAAACCCCGAGGCTCTCGATCCGCTTTGGATCAGCGTGGGACCATTCAGGCGGGTAAGCGATTGAGCCCGCAGCGACGATCGTCCCCTGGCCGGTCATCAGTCTTGGCACCGAGGCAACCGTGCCGATCCCCCCGGGGTTGGTCAGCGTGATGTTGGTTCCAGCGAAGTCGTCAGGTGTAAGGCGGTTCTCCCGGGTCCGGGTGATCAGCTCTTCGTAGAAGGCGTGGAAGCCCGCAAAATCCATGCTGCCAGCGTCTTTGATTGCCGGGACCATGAGACTGCGTGAGCCGTCCTTGCGTTCGACGTCGACAGCGATTCCGAGATTGACCCGACCATCATCGATCGAGATCAGTTTGCCGTCGCGCTCCTCGAAATGACGGGCCATTACCGGCCACTCACACGCCGCCCGGACGATCGCCCAGGCGACCAGATGCGTGAATGAGACCTTCATGCCGCGTTGGGAGAGCTCACCGTTGAGACCCTTGCGTTTGGCGTCGAGGGTATCTACGGCAATCGTTCGAAACGAGGTGGCAGTAGGTATGGAGCGGCTCTCGTCCATCGCCTTGGCCAGCATGCCGGCCGGGCCACGCAGCGTCTTCTCTTCGGCGCCGACACTGGCAGAACCATCTGAGGCGGCGAGTACGTCGGCCTTTGTGACCTTGCCCTGCGGTCCGGTGCCGGAAATCGAATCGAGGGTCAGTCCCTCGGCAGCGGCTGCCCGGCGGGCGATCGGTGTCGCCTGGCCCTCTCCGGGGTCGATACTGCCGTTGCCGGAGGGTGCGGCCTGCTCCGGGGCTGTGGATCCGGCTGTATCTGTGCCGGATTCGGGTGCGCTGCCGTCCGACGCGGCGGCCGCTGCACCCTCCGTGTCGGAGGGGTCCATTTCGACCAGCGCGGCCCCGATGAGCACCTCGTCATCGATCTCCGCGCACAGCTTTGTCACCCGGCCTGCTGCTGGAGCCGGCACTTCGGCATCGACCTTGTCGGTCGAGACTTCAACCAGGGTCTGGCCCTCCTCAACCACATCCCCGACCGAGACGTGAAACTCAAGAACGGTTCCCTCGGTGACCGACTCGCCCATTTCGGGCATGGTCACTTCGATCATTGTGGACTCGGCCATTTGCGGTCAGTCTATGCAAACTTCGCCGCCCGGATGTAACGGCCGTGAGAGGCCTGCATCCTCACTCCCATTGCAGGCAATGTATCGTCCCGGGGGCGTGGCCCGTGACTGATTGAGGGACAGCCCCGGCAAATCTCGTTCGCGACCTGGAGGGTGATCGATGAATTACTTCGTAACTGGTGGAACTGGCTTCATAGGTCGGTATCTGGTCGAGCGTCTCCTGAAGCGGGGCGGCACGGTTCACGTTCTGGTGCGCGAGGGCTCCCGTGGTCGGCTGGAGGATTTGATCACTGGCTGGGGTGAGACTGAAGGAAGGGTTCAGCCGGTGGTCGGCGACCTTACCCAGCCGAACTTCGGCATTGCTGACCATGAGGTCGAGCTGCTCCACGGCCAGATCGATCACTTTTACCATCTCGCCGCCATTTACGACATGGAGGCCGACGACGAAGCT
>CAIZLN010000031.1 GCA_903933815.1 uncultured Solirubrobacterales bacterium | reverse complement strand
TGACACCCTCGCTTGGGGCACCCATTACGGCGGCGATCAGTTCGGTGGCATTCCGTCGGCCGTCGGAGGCCAGCACGTAGCCGGCCAGTCTGGTGTAGCCCGTCTTGATGCCCTTGGCCCAGGGGATGTCACGAACAAACTCGTTTCCCGTCTCGATCTCGATCGGCGGGCTGTAGCTGCGCAGGGTTGCTGTGCGGGCCCCCGCAATGACCCGGAACCGGGGATCCGACATGAGAACCCTGCTGAGCGCCACCAGATCAGCTGCGCTCGAGTACTGGCGGGCTCCGTCGAGACCGATCGGATTCTCGTAGCTCGTGTCACCGAGTCCGAGCCGCCGGGCGGTTCTGTTCATCAGTGCTACGAAGCGTGGTACGGTCCCCGCGACTGCGACTGCGAGGGTTACCGCCGCGTCGTTTCCGCTCAGCAGCATCAGCCCGTAGAGCAGATCCCGAACCGAAAGCTCCTGCCCGGCCTGGATGCCCATGAGGGACTCCCCGGGACTCGCCTCGTACCTGACGGCGGGGACGACCTTGTCGAACCGGAGCCTTTGCATGGCAAGGTAGGCGGTCATCATCTTCGTGGTGCTGGCCATCGGAAGGCGCCGGTCCGGCGACTCCCGCGCAAGGGTCTCCCCGGTGCGGGCATCAATCAGCAGCCAGGAGCGGGCGTCCAGCTGAGGGGGGCCAGCCGCGCTGGCGGCCGACCACGGGAACGCGACCAGCCCGAAGGCGAATGTCACCGCGACCGTCGCGGCGGCAATCAGCCTCAACGAAGCTTCAGCTTCTGCCCCGGAATGATTGCCTGCGGATCGAGACCGGGGTTCAGCTCTTCGATCGTCTCGACAGGAACGCCAGTCTTCTCGGCGATTGCGGTGAGTGAATCACCCTCCTGGACCTCGTAGCTCTTGGCATCACCGGTCTTGTTCTTCTTTCCGCTGCTGCCAGAGGGGCCATCGACGGCCTTGCCCTGGGAAGCTGCCGGTGTCCGGCCGGGACCATCCTCACCAGCTTGCGAGCCGAGCACGACCACGACTGCGGCGACGGCTGCTGCCAGAGCAACGGCAGCGAGAACCCGGGCTGTCAAGGATGTCTTTTTCATAAACGGTCTTCAGGCAGAACGACCGGACGTGGATCGTACAGTCCATTCGGGATCACCCCCAACCTGGAAGTGCAGGCAAGGGAACTACCCGGAGACCGTCCAGACTGATTCCTTCAGCTTTTCCGCAGCCTCCGCGGGATTCGCGGACGAGGCGATTGAACGGGAAGCTGCGACCAACGCCCCGGCGCGACCAGGCGCGAATGCCGGACCCAGGTCTTCGGGCCTGCCACCCTGAGCCCCGACACCGGGGATGAGAAGGATCGCCCGGGGCATCAGCGACCTCAGACGCTCGATGTGCTCCGGCTCGGTCGCACCCACCACGGCCCCCATGCCACTCAGCGAGCCGCCGTCTCCAGCCAGTCGGTCGCTGAAGCTGTCGACCATCGTCGCGACCCGTTCATGAACCGGCCCCTCAGGGGTCTCCAGGTCCTGGATGTCAGCGGCACCGGGATTGCTGGTCCGGACCAGGGCGAAAATGCCTGCCCCGGCCGCCTCCGCGGATGCCACCATTGACTCAAGTGAGTCAGCACCAAGCATCGGGTTGACGGTGAAAGCATCGGCACCGAGCCCCTGAACGGAACCCCATGGGGTCAATGTCTCGCCGACCATGGCTTGCCCGTAGGCCCGGGCAGACACGGGGACATCGCCGCGTTTTCCGTCTGCGATGACCAACAGGCCCGACTCTCGTGCGGCCTCACAGACATTCTGGAGGGCGCGCCAGCCCGGCCAGCCCAGCCGCTCGAAGCAGGCAATCTGGGGCTTCACCGCGACGCAGTGCCGACCGGCTGAGCGGATCAGCCGCAGGCAGTGTTCTTCGACCGCGCGACCGGCAGCCTCGTCCGGAGGGAGCCCGGTTTCAATCCCTGCGGCTACACCATCGAGGAGTTCGGCCGGATCGGGATCGAGGCCGAGGCAGATCTGACTGCGGCGCTCAATGACGAGCGCCGCAGCCCGATCGATAAAGAGACTCAGCCCTTGACCTTCTTCTTCAGGGCCGAACCTGCCGAGAAGCGCGGAACCTTGCCTCCGGCGATGGTGATGCGCTCACCGGTGCGGGGGTTCACGCCTTGACGCTCGCTGCGCACGGCTACGTGGAACTTGCCGAAACCGGTGAAGTTGACTTCGCCGCCTGCGGTAAGTGCGTCGGTGATGGCATCGAGCACTGCGTCCACCGCATCAGCGGCAGCCTTCTTGCTTTCAATGCGCTCGTCGCCGGCTACCTTCTCAAGAAATTCAGCTTTGGTCACGTCTTCGATCCTCCTCGGAGTTGTGGAATGAGAAAACCGTAACAGCGCTTGCGGACGTCAATCAGGCCAGCCATCGCAGAACTGATGCGGAAGAGAGGCCCGGGGCCTCAGGGAGAGAGCTCGAGCAGCCCGGTCACGGCGGCCATGATCTGCTCCGACCCCGGCTCTTCCGGATGGAGTTCGATCGCATTTCCATCCCGGTACTGGATGCGGATGTAAGGCCGACGGTGATGCCTCCTGCGTCTCATGAAGGCTGAGGCTTCATCGGCGTAAGAGCTGATCTTGTCGGCCAGCACCCGGTGGGGCTTAAGCATTGGGATCCCCTCCAGCGGCGATCTCGGCCGCGATGTCCCGAAGCGACATGCGCACGTCGAAGGAGGTAAGGGAAGCGAGCACGAACCTGGCAGTCACCGCCACCAGTGCGAGGCCAGCCTCCCTGACCATGAAGACTTCTGCGTCCCCGGTCGTGATGTGGGAGCTGTCGAGATCACCCGGGCCCGCCTTTTCCAGCGCTTCCAGGAGCTCAACGGCTGCCCTTCCCCAGGCTTCACCTTCAGTCGTCGTGGCGAGCACTTCACCAGTGTGAGAAATAACGGCAGCCGCCCTCAGCTCGGGTTCGAGTCCAGCCAGAGTGTCGAGGGCCAGCTGCGAAAGCTCCGCCAGTTTCTCCGGTCGGGCAGGACCTTCCGGCCCGGGGTTGGATTTGGCTTTCGGGGGCACGATGTAGGAACATACCGCCCATGACACTCGCCAGAGCCTCCTGGATAGCTGCGGTCGTCTTCTGTGCGATGGCATCCGCCCTCGCATTCGTCACCGGTTATGCCGGCTACGGTGCCATCGTGATCGCAGTGGGTGCCGCAGCAGCGGTCAATCTTCTGCCGCTTCCGGGCGATTGAGTCGACTCGACCGGGGCCGATTCAGTCGTTACGACGCCCGGCCGCACGCCTCTCAAGCTCTGCGGCCATGGCCCGGGCCGCCCGACCCCGGTGACTGATGCTGTGCTTCTCGGAGGCACTCAGCTCGGCCATGGTCCGGCTGTCCTCGGTACCCGTATCGTCAGGAACGAATGCCGGGTCGTAGCCAAAGCCGCCGGTCCCCCGGGGCTCCTGGACCAGATTGCCTTCGCAGGTTCCTTCGAAAGTCGATTCGTTGCCCTCCTCATCAATCCAGGCGATGACGCAGACGTAACGAGCAGTCGACGG
>CAIZLN010000030.1 GCA_903933815.1 uncultured Solirubrobacterales bacterium | reverse complement strand
CCCTCAAAGCCCATGAAGACATTGATTGCCTCATCACGTATCGGCATCCGGCGCATTTCCTTCATTCCGAGCTGTTCGTAAAAGGCGACCGACTTCTCCACATCGCGGACGCGGTAACAGGTGTGAATGAGTTCGGACACAACTTGACTGTAGCGGGGGCAGACTGTTTTCAGGACGGGAATATCGTTCATGTATGTCCACTCACGAGCGCATTGCCGAACCTTCAGTCGAGATCGGCTTCGAGATGATTCACTCTGGGGCGAGGACAGTGCCGTGCCGGTCAGGGCTGCCTAATGACAAGGACGGCCGACCGAATACGGAAGCTTCGCTACGGTGAACTGACCGGGGTCGGTCACCCGTATTCCCGGTGCCATCAGATCCACTTCAGAACTTCAGAACAGGAGCCCGCCATGGCCAAGAAGAAGAAAACCTTCGCCGAAGCCCTAAACGCCCAGATCGCCAATGAGTTCGCCGCCTCCCAGAGCTATGTGGCGATGGCCGTCTACTACGACAGCGAGACCCTTCCGAGGCTGGCCGCATTCTTCTACCGTCAGGCGCTCGAAGAGCGTGAGCACGCGATGATGATGACCCGGTTCCTGCTCGACACAGGCTCCGAGGTCGTAATCCCCGGAGTAGCCGCACCAGGAACAAAGTTCGAGGACGCTGCCGATCCGGTGCGCCGCGCGCTTGCCCAGGAAGAGACAGTTTCCGCGGATATCTTCTCGCTGGTCAAGCTCGCCCGGGAAGTTGGCGACTACGGTGCCGAGCAGTTCATGCAGTGGTTCGTCAAGGAACAGGTTGAAGAGGTCGCATTGATGGGCGACCTGCTGAAGGCGGTCGAGCGGTCAAAGGACAACCTGCTCCTCGTCGAGGAATACATCAGTCGCGAGGGTCTCGGCGAGGAGGGCGAAGACCCGACCGCCCCCCCGGCCGCCGGCGGCGGCTGACAACCCGGCCCGGATCTTCCAACTCCAGATCAGACTTGGCTTTCCCTCCCGGAGGGCAAGCCGACACCCGGTGGACCGGGTCAGGCGTTCGAAGAACGACGGAGCGGCTCCAGGACGGCGGTCCACTCGACAATTGAATCGAGCATGCGGAGGCTGCCGCCCGCCACCGCTTCAGTCGGCTCGAAGCCCCCTTCATCGTCAACCATGCTCGAAACAAACGGGATCGGCACGGCCGCCGGAACCGGCATCAGGTTGAGCTGGAGCAAGGTCGGCTTCAGGACCTGGGCGCCGCGCTGACCGGCGGAAACCCCTCCGTAGCTGACAAGGCCCACCGCCTTGTGCCTCCACTCGGCGCTGAGGAAATCGAGAGCATTTTTCAACGCCGGCGAAACTCCAGCGTTGTATTCAGGCATTACGAACACAAAGGCGTCGGCCGAGTCGACCATGCGGCTCCAGGCTTTGGTGTGCTCGTGGGTGTACTTGCCCAGGTGCGGCATTTCCGGCTCATCGAGAAACGGAAGGTTAATCTCGGCCAGGTCAACAAGGGTCACGTCGAAGCGCTCATCCGCCGCCGCGACCGACTCGACCCAGAGAGCGACCGGGAGTCCAACGCGGACGGGACGCACGCTGCCAATGATGATGTGGAGTCTGATCATGTCCCGGAGCCTACCTGCAGGTCGCGGCCGGGTCGCTGAGCCCATAAGGTCTCCGACGCGATGACCGACCAGCGAAGCCGTCCTCCGGCAGACCCCGAGCACCGTCTTGATCCCGATGAGGTTGCCGCCTGCCTCAAGCTGATCGAGGAGCTCGACCGACTGCCTGTGGACCACCCTGACTCTGTCGCCCTTCAGCAGGCCACTGCCGGCCTCTACAAGTCGGTCAAGCGCCGGCGAAAGCAGGAGAAGCGTCGGGCCATGATCGAACACGACGCAGCCGTCACCTCCCGGACCGCTACCGCCAACCCGGAACGAATCGACGATGAGACAGCCGGGCTACCGCTGGTCTCGAATGCACGCGGGGCCACGGCAGGCACATTGAAGGAATCGCGCGCCTGCTACATCTGCAAAGAGCGCTTCGTCCGGGTTGACGCCTTCTACCATCAGCTCTGCCCCGATTGCGCCGCCTTCAACCACGACCGTCGCGATGCCCGCACAGACCTGACCGGCAGGCGTGCCCTGCTCACCGGGGGCCGGGCGAAGATCGGCATGTACATCGCGCTGCGTCTGCTGCGCGACGGTGCCCACACAACCATCACAACCAGGTTTCCCCATGACGCCGTGCGCCGCTTCAAGGCCATGGATGACAGCGACGAGTGGATCGAACGGCTTGACATCGTCGGCATCGACCTCCGTGATCCGGGCCAGGTGATCGACCTCGCCGATCGGGTCGCCTCGAAGGGACATCTCGACATCCTGATCAACAACGCCTGCCAGACCGTGCGCAGGAGTCCTGGCGCCTATGCCCCGCTGCTGGCTGCCGAGCAGGGCGAGCTGCCGGAAGGCAGGCTGCCCGCGGTCGAGACCTTCACCCGCCCCGACCGCGAGGGCCATCACCACCTCACCTCCGGAACCGCCGACCACTGGGCGCCAACCCCCCACGCGCTGACCGCGATGTCGCTGACGGCGGGTTCTGCCAACTTCGACCTCGTCGAAGAGGAACGGGCAATCGATGCCGGCGGCCTGGTGCCGGACCAGGTATCGAGCAACAGCTGGATCCAGCGGGTCAACGAAGTGGATCCGGTCGAGCTGCTCGAGGTCCAGCTCTGCAACATGACCGCGCCGTTCATCCTCATCAGCAGGCTGCGTGAAGCGATGGCAGCCTCCCCGGCCAGACGCACATACGTGGTCAACGTCTCGGCAATGGAGGGTCAGTTCTCGCGCGGCTACAAGGGACCGGGCCACCCACACACCAACATGGCAAAGGCAGCTCTCAACATGCTGACCCGCACAAGCGCTCAGGAGATGCTGGAAAACGACGGTATTTTGATGTCCGCCGTCGACACCGGCTGGATCACCGACGAGCGCCCTCACACCATGAAGAAGCGCCTCGCCGAAGACGGCTTCCACGCACCGCTGGATCTGGTTGATGGCGCCGCCAGGGTCTACGACCCGATAGTGCGAGGCGAAGCCGGCGAGGACCTTTTCGGCTGCTTCCTCAAGGACTACCGGCCCTCGGCCTGGTGAACCGGGAACTACCCGATCTCTCGGGCAGGTCCGGCGACGGGAGTGACGGGACTCGAACCCGCGGCCTCTGGCGTGACAGGCCAGCGCTCTAACCAACTGAGCTACACCCCCGTGAGGCGGGCGACCGTGAAGTCAACCGGCGGGGATTATCGCAATGTCCCGGCCCCGGCGTAAGCTGGCGTCATGAAACTCACTACTTTCGACGCCGGAGAAGGTCCCCGGGCGGGCGTTCTGACTGAAGACGGAATGCTCGATGCCTGGCACCTGATCGGCAATCCGGGAGGCACCGGACTGCGGGAACTGATCGCCGGAGGACACCTCGAGAGGCTGCGCACAGCGCTCATCGAAGAGGCTGCCGCTGCCAAAGCCGCGGCGTTCAGCCCCACCTCGGTCACCCTGCTGCCGCCCATCCCCGATCCGGACAAGATCATCTGCATCGGTCTCAACTACCGCTCGCACGCCGAGGAATTCGGTCTCGAGCTGCCGAAGGCACCGACAGTCTTCGCCAAGTACCGCAACGCATTGGCCGGTGACGGGCAGCCGGTGGACCTTCCGGCGGCGAGCGAAAAGGTCGACTTTGAAGCCGAAATCGCGTTTGTAATCGGAAGGCAGGCCCGAGACGTTCCCGCCGGGGCCGCTCTGGATTACGTAGCCGGGTACACCCTGCTCAACGACCTGTCGGCTCGTGACCTTCAGTTCCTGACTCCTCAGTGGATGCCCGGCAAGGTCTTCGACGGCTCAGCACCCTGCGGTCCGTGGCTGGTGACCCCCGACGAGGCGGGACCACACGACTCGATCGGGATCTCACTGACCCTGAACGGTGAAAAGATGCAGGGCTCCGACAGTGGCGACCTGATCTTCTCGGTGCCGGAACTGGTCAGTCACCTTTCCCGGTGGATGACGCTGGAGCCCGGGGACATCATTTCCACCGGGACTCCGTCCGGGGTCGGTAGCGCGCGCAAGCCCCGGATCTGGCTTCAGGACGGAGATGAACTCGTCGTCTCCTCACCCTCGCTGGGTGAACTCAGGACGACGATTCGACGTCAAGCCTGACTCAGCCCGGACGACCGGGCTGCCTGGCTCCCGCAATCTCGTCGCGACGTGGTGGATCGAGGGCCGAGAGCGGACCGGCTGGCGATACCGAAACGCCCGGCCTGGTACCGCTGCTCCCGGCAGCAGACCACCGCACCCGGACCGGCCGTACCTTGAGCAGGCGGTTCCAGGTCTGGTTGCCGACTACTCCGTCCACCTTGAGCTTCCGACTTGCCTGGAACTGGCGGACCGCGCGTGAAGTCCGGCTGCCGAAGATCCCGGTGACCGGGATCCTGAAACCGGCTCCGTAGAGATGCTGCTGAAGCCACACCACCTGATCGCCACGGGCTCCCCTGCCCTGAGTCGGGTGCGTGTTCACGGTGCGGTAGCCGGGGATCGGACGGCTGAGCGCCTTGCCGAGTACGGACCACTCAGTGGCGTTGGACTCCTGCCAGGACCACCAGCTCGGGGCGGTGCCGTAGTTGAGCATGTAACGGCGGAACTGAAGCAGATCCCGCGCGGCGGGGTTCATGTAGGTCTGTCCGACCGGGTAGATCGGTCGCTCGTACATGCGGTTGTAGGTGTAGGTGGTCTCGACCGCCTCTCGAACTGAGTCGCCAATGGCCTTCCAGTAGACCTGAGGCAGGTTGTCGGTCGCAGCGCCGGGACCCAGAAAGACCGAATACGGAAACCCGGGGTGAAAGTGCGCGTAGGGAAAAGTGCTCAAAGAGAGTTTGAATCGCGGACCCACGAGCTGGCGGAGCTTGCGGATGTACAGGTCCGCACCTGCGTAGTTGCCTTCGTATTCGGTCTCGGCATCGATCACGAAGCAGTCGGCACCACGGCGTTTGGCAACTGCCGAGACCTTGGCCTCGCCAACCGGGTTACGGCCGTATACGTACTGCCAGCCACAGACCTTGAGCCCAGCCTGCTGGAACCGGTCAATCAGCGCCGGAGTGAACTGGCTCCAGACGCTGGTGCCGTCCCCGGACTTGACGTAAAGCGTGCCTATCCGGGAGCTTCTGGCCCGGGCGATTATCCGGCTGACGTTGCCGCCTTCAGAGGCGTCGATGTACCAGATCCACATCCCGGCCCGCCGGTAGGGAGAAGCCGGCTGAACCGTCGAAGCCGGATTCACCAGAGCGCTGGCAGGCGCGGAATTCGTCAGTGCCGGAGCGGACGAGAGCCCTTCCGGCCCGGACGCCGAAGCCGCAGCCGGCAGGGCCGACGCGACAGCCAGCATCGCGAAAAGCCCGAGAAATCGGGCGGTGTTCTTTGACATCGCATTCTTGAACACGGATCCTGGCCAATTGGTGCGGAGAGAAGTGATGACGGGTACTGTTTCAGGGAGTGACGACCATTCGTGAGACATGAGCCCCCGGGGCAAGCTTTATTTCATGCTGGCCGGCCTCCTTGCCGTGGGGCTGGCGGTTATTTTCGCAACCCAGGCCCAGCCGGCTGCACTGACCAGTCCCCTGGCGATCCGGCAGGGGGAGGTCCGCCAGGTCGAGAAGGCACTCGAGTTCTCGGTCGCAACGGCGACTTCAACCGACCTCGCCGATCTTGAGCCGCGTCCTGACCTCGGCGATGCGAAAGCCCGCTACCTCTGCCTGGAAATGAAACAGCAGGGCAACGACGAAGCCGGTTACGGCGAGTTGATCTGCCCGGGAGGCGACGACACGACTGTGGGTGTCACGCCGACCGGTGAAGCGGTCGCGCCGGTTGCCGAGGACGGCGTGGTCGAGGCGACCATCGAAAGCCCGGAGTCCGGCACACTGAAAGTGACGATCCCGCTGGCAGAGCTGGGACTGCCGTTCGGGGCCTATGAATTCCGCTTCATCAGCAGCGACGGCAGCTGCGGATCCGAGCCCGGCGACGACTGCGTTGACCAGTTGCCGGGGGACGGTGGGGCAGATTTCACTCTCCAGACACCTGTCATGGCGGGCTGCAGTGGCGCTGACGGAGTGGAGGTCCGGTCGGGGCCGGAGGACCGGAAAGTGGTCGCCCTCACATTTGACGACGGTCCCGGTACTTCGACAGGCGAAATCCTGGACATCCTCAAGGAAAAGCGGGCAGACGGCACCTTCTTCCTGCTCGGCCAGGCGGTCGAAATGGACCCTGAAACAGCCCGGGAGATCGTGCTGAGCGGCAGCGAAGTCGCCAACCACTCAATGGCCCACGATGCTTTCCCCACTTCGGCCGACCTGACCGCAACCAATGACGTGATCGAAGAGGTCGCCGGATTCAGGCCCTGCTCCTTCCGTCCCCCCTACGGAAGCGTTGACCCACCGCTCACCGGGCGTGCGGCCGGCGAAGGCATGAACACTGTCCTGTGGGACGTCGACACCGAAGACTGGACCGATGGTGCCTCTGTCGATTCAATCGTCGAAGGAGCGAAGCTCAACGCACGGCCAGGCTCGATCATCCTCCTGCATGACGGCGGCGATGCCAGACGGGAAAAGACCATCGATGCGCTACCCGGAATCATCGATGAGTTGCGGGGCGAGGGCTACCGGTTCGTGACGGTCTCGGAACTGCTCGGAAACGAAATCAAGTGGACCGTGCCTGAGCCCTCCGACGATTCCTGAGCCGTACCCGGGCCGCACCCGGCCCGGCCGTCAGGGTGTGAAAGGGATGCCGCTTAACCTCATGTCCTGCTAGGCTCGCGCCAGGGAGTCAATTTCTAGGGAGGGTCAGAATGAGTTCTTTTTCACGCCGCGTGTCGGCTCTGTTGGTCGTAGCTTGCTTCGTTTGTGCCGGAAGCTCTGCAGCTCAGGCGGAACCTTCGAGCGGGGCGTCGACCTCATCTTCGAGGACCTCGGTGAAGATCCTCGGCTCGAGCCAGAACAGCCTGATCAGCAAGGGCCTCAAGGTCAGGGTCAAGGGCACCCCGGGCACCAGCGTCGTCCTGCGGGCGAGCTCTGCGAGCTTCGACGAAGGAACCAGGTCGCTCTCTCCGCCGAAATCGGTCCGGCTCGGGAGCAGCGGATCAAGAACCGTGACGATGCGCCTGACTGCCGGCGCCCGTACTGCCACGGCTTCCTGTGCGGCTCGCACCCTCACCGTCAAAGCGACCTCCGACAACGGCAACGCCACAGCCCGGTCGTCGATGCTGCGCCAGCGCCCCGATTGCCGCCTCGCCCCGGTGAATCTGCGTAAAGCGGGCAACTGCGAGTTCATCGCCCAGCCCAAGGAAGGGCTCTGCATGCTGCCTTTCCCGAGCGACTTCTACACGGTCCGCGACAGTAAGACCCCGACCGGCAAGCGGATCGCATTCCGGGCCGGCGGCATGCCGGAGAACAAGGCAAAGAAAGTGATCGGGGTCGCGCCTTACAGGTGGTCGGACGGCTTCAGTCAGGGCCAGGGCATCGTGGTCAAGGTGCCGGGAGTGGATACGCCCGAAGCGATCGAGGCCAATGACTTCGTCGAGCTTGACCGCCTGAGCCGGTACGCAGAGCCCAACCAGAAGGCGGTCGTGATCGACGCCAGAACGGGCCGGCGGTGGCCGATCTGGGTCCAGATCGACTCCAACGCGACCAGCCCGGAAAGCACCGCCCTGATGATCAGTCCGTCAGTCAACTTCAACGAAAAGGGCCGCTACATCGTGGCGCTCCGCAACCTGGTCGACGCGGAGGGCAACGAGCTTGAGGCTCCTGACGCCTTCCGCTACTACCGCGACGGGATTCCGTCCGGCCAAGGTCCGGTCAACGAGCGGCGCAACCATTTCGAAGGCATCTTCAAGACCCTGAAGAAGGCCAAGATCAAGCGCTCCGAGCTGTACCTCGCCTGGGACTTCACGGTCGCCAGCAACGAGAACAACTACAAGCGCGCCCTGCACATGCGCGACGAGGCCTTCGCGTCGCTCGGCGATACAACATTGGCCGACCAGATCGTCCAGGGAGAGGCACCGGAGTTCACCGTCACCTCACAGCCGACAGACGACCTGAGTCCAAGCGTCGCCCGCCGGGTCGTCGGAACCTTCACGGTTCCGTGCTTCCTTGAGCCCAACTGCAACTCGGGCGGCACCATGGACCTCAATGCCAATGGCCTGCCCCAGCGAAACGGCACCTACGAGGCCAACTTCCAGTGCATCATTCCGCCAGTCGGCCTGTCGGGACCCAACCCTCCAAAACTGCGTCCGATGATCTACGGACACGGTCTGCTCGGTGACGCCATCGAGGTCGTCTTCAGCCCGGTCAGCAGGGGCCTTGCTCAGGATCACGACTCGATCGTCTGCGCCACCAACGAAATCGGCATGGACTTCCTCGACAGGGTCTTCATCGTCCCCCAGTTGCTGATCGACATGAACGGATTCAGCAAGCTGGCCGACCGCCTCCAGCAGGGCCTGCTGAACGAGCTGTTCCTGGCCAGGCTGATGTTCCACCCGGAGGGCCTCGGGACCGATCCGGCCTTCCAGGACGGCGACGGAACAGCCCCGGGTGAGTCAGTCATCAGGACCGACCAGGTCCACTACGTGGGTGCCAGTCAGGGCGGGATCATGGGTGGACCGCTGACCGCGATCTCGCCCGACTTCATCCAGTCTGGGCTTGTGGTGGGCGCAATGAACTACTCGACCCTGCTGACCCGGTCCTCCAACTGGGGGCAGTTCGGAACGATCTTCAACGCCAACTACAGGAACGAGCTCAGCCGGCCGCTGATCCTCAACATCATCCAGATGCTCTGGGACCGTGGTGAGCCGAACGGCTACGCCCACGTGACCACCGACAACCCTCCGCCGAACACTCCGGAGCACAACGTGCTCCTGATCCCGGCGCTCGGCGACCATCAGGTCACCAACTACGCCAGCGACGTGATGGCCCGATCAATGGGGATGAAGACCAACGCCGGAGCAATCGACCCGGTGCGCTGGCCTGACTACGAAGATCTCTGGAACATCCCAAGGATCGGTGCAGACGAGTACCCGTACCGAGACTCGGCGATCGTCTACTTCGACGGCGGCCCCATCCGCCAGAACCCGAACAACCTGTCCCAGACGATCGGCACCGGCCTGCCCCCATACGGGAACCTGGCGCCGAACCCCGACTGGGAAGACCCTCACGGGGCACCCCGTGGTGGGGCCGTCGGCCCGGTCGGGATCCTGGACACGTTCCTGCGGCCCAACGGTTTCATCAACGATACGTGCGGCGGACAGCCCTGCCGGGCACCCGACTGGGACGGCGACTTCAGTGCCAGTGGTAACGGAGGCAACGGGGGCAACGGGGGCAACGGGCGCTGACCTGCGCAGCGGCCGGGCGGGTGCACGGAGTCCCGATCCACGCCATTACCTCTGTGTGACCGCTGCCACATAACGGTTGGGTCCCGTGGTATCTTGCGCCGCAGGGAGTAGTCAATCCATAAGGGGAGGAATTCTGTTGCACTCGTTCATCAACCGGTTCTCGGCGACCGCAATAGCGGCTTCTGTTCTTCTACTGGGCGCTTCGGCAGCTCAGGCGGCTCCGGGCGATGCCTCCGCCTCCAAGAGGACGAAGAGTGCAATCCCGACAGTGAAGGTGCTGAACGCCAGCCAGAACGCGGTCACCGGTCAGGGCGTGCGTTTGCGCGTGTCGCTGAACGGTCCGGGTGTGGTGCGCCTCGCCCTCAAGGTCGACAGCTTCGACGAAGGGACCAGGAGCCTGGCCCCATCGCGGACCATCCGCTTTGGCAGTGCCGGCGGCAAGACCGTCACTGTCAGGGCATCGGCCACCCAGCGGCAGGCTGCGACGGGCTGCTCGGCCCGCGAAGTACTGGCGAGCGCCAGCACCGGCAAGCGTACTGCCCGCGCATCGGCCTCAATGACCCGCCAGGAATCCGCCTGCCGACTCGACCCGGTTGATGTCTCCCGGGCAGCTTCCTGTGACTTCATAGCCCAGCCGAAGGAAGGCATGTGTCTGATGCCTTTCCCGAACGACTACTACACCGCCAGGGACTCTTCCACGAACACCGGCAAGCGGCTCGACTTCAGCTCCGCAGGAATGCCCAGGAACACCAGCAACAGGCCGATCAACCCCGATACCTACTCCCAGTCTGACGGCTTCAGCCAGGGGCAGGGCATCGTGCTCAAGGTGCCGGGTATCGACAC
Organism: uncultured Solirubrobacterales bacterium; assembly: GCA_903933815.1. Lineage (GTDB taxonomy): Bacteria > Actinomycetota > Thermoleophilia > Solirubrobacterales > 70-9 > 67-14. The sequence continues at coordinate 1,828 of CAIZLN010000030.1, read as the reverse complement.
GGCCGAAGACGTCGTCGCCAATGACTTCGTGCCGCTGAGCACGCTGAGCCGGTACTCGGAACGCAACCAGAAGGCAGTTGTAATCGATGCCAAGACCGGGAAGCGCTGGCCCATCTGGGTGGAGATCGACGCGAACTCTTCAACCCCGGATCGGGCAGCCCTGCTGATCAGCCCGGCCGTCAACTTCGACGAGAAGGGTCGCTACATCGTCGCCCTGCGCAATCTGGTCGACGGCGAAGGCAGCGATCTCGAGGCCCCCAATGCCTTTCGCTACTACCGCGATGACATCCCGTCAGACCAGGGCGCCGTGAACCAGCGCCGGCAGCATTTCGAAGGCATCTTCAAGGTGCTGAAGAAGGCCAAGATCAAGCGCTCCGAGCTTTACCTCGCCTGGGACTTCACGGTGGCCAGCAACGAAAACAACTACCGCCGCGCAATCCACATGCGGGATGAAGCCTTTGCCACGCTGGGTGACACCACCATGGCGGACAACATTCGCCAGGGGAGCTCACCAAATTTCACCGTGACTGGCGTAACCGACATCAACGGTCCGCAGACCAAGCGGCGTGTGCGCGGCACCTACACAGTGCCCTGCTTCCTCGAGCCCAACTGCGGCCCGGGCGGCACCATGGACCTGGACGCGAACGGCCTGCCGCAGCGAAACGGCGACTACCAGGCCAAGTTCACCTGCATCGTGCCGCAGGTCGGCCTGACCGGACCAAACCCGCCGAAGTTGCGTCCGTTCGTCTTCGGCCACGGACTGCTCGGCGCTGCCGACCAGGTTCAGGGCAGCATCAACCCCGACCTGGCCCAGGACCACGCGATGATCTCCTGCGCGACCGACGAAATCGGTATGGCCAGTGAGGACGTCGGAGAAGTCGTGCTCGCCCTCGGCGACCTCTCCAGGTTCAAGGTCGTACCGGACCGGCTGCAGCAGGGGCTGCTCACCGGCCTGTTCCTCGCCCGCCTGATGTACCACCCTGACGGGCTCGGAACGCATCGGGCCTTCCAGGACGGTGACGGGGTGACCACGGACGGAGAGTCCGTCATCCGCAACGACAACGTCTATTACATGGGTGCAAGCCAGGGCGGAATCATGGGCGGCGCACTGACTGCGATCTCGCCCGACTTCATCCAGTCGGCCCTAGTTGTGGGGGCGATGAACTACTCGACCCTGCTGACGAGGTCTTCGAACTGGCCGACCTACGGCACCTTCCTCGGCAATGCCTACACCGACGAGCTCAGCCATCCGCTTCTGCTCAGCATGATCCAGATCCTGTGGGACAGAGGTGAGCCGAACGGCTACGCCCACGTGATGACAGAAGACCCTCCGCCGAACACTCCGGAGCACAACGTAATCCTCCATGTCGCACTTGGCGATCACCAGGTCACCAACTTCGCCAGTGACGTTCAGGCCCGGACAGTGGGCATGAAGACGCCGGGCGGTATCGACCCTGTCCGCTGGCCCGACTACGAAGCCATGTGGAACATCCCCCGAATCAGCTCGGACGAATACCCCTACAGGGGCTCCTCGATCGTGTACTGGGACGGTGGCCCGTACCGGCTCAACCCGAACAACCTCTCTCAGGACATCGGTACCGGAGTGCCGCCCTTCGCCAACATCCCGCCGAACGGAATCTGGGAGGACCCGCACGGTGCACCACGGGGTGCGTCGGGTCCCGTGACGATGATCGACACCTTCTTCCAGCCGAACGGGTACATCGAAGACATCTGCGGTGGAAACCCCTGCCGGGCCGATGACTGGGACGGCGACTTCAGCGCCGTAATCCCGGTTCCCTGATCAGCGGGGCCGGTAGATGAACCGGTT
>CAIZLN010000029.1 GCA_903933815.1 uncultured Solirubrobacterales bacterium | reverse complement strand
TGAAGTTATCCAGAACCTTGCCGGCAAGGCCTGCCTTGTCCGCCTCGGCGATGCCCTGCTCGAAGGAACCACCGGAGGGCGACAGCAGGTCTTCGATGTGAACCCAGTGGCGGTACTCGGCCCAGGCGATGAGAGCTATGGCGCCGCCGCCGAGGCCGTTGTAGAGCGCGACCATCTGCGGCATTTCGGTCATCTTGACCCGCTTGGAAGCAAACGCACCGATCAGCGAACCGACGACCAGGCCACCGATGATGATGCCCCAGTTTCCGATTCCCTTCTGGGCGAGAGTGGTAGCGACAGCGATCGCCATACCGACAGCAGCCAGACCGTTGCCCCGGCGGGCGGTGGTCGGATGGGTGCCCAGCTTGATCCCGTAGATGAAGAGCGAGAACGAGATGATGTAGAGCAGTCCGACGGTGGCTCCGGTGGGGTCAAGCGCGGCGAATGGCATCACTCACCCGCCTCCTTGTCGGTACTGACTGGCGGGGATTCAGCAGCGGCCGAGTCAGACTCGGGCTTCTTCTTTCGGGTGCCGAACATCTCCAGCATCCGGTCGGTGACCATGAAGCCACCGACGATGTTGACCGTGCCGAAAACGATGGCGATGAAGCCGATCACCTCATCGAGGGTGCTGTTGGCGAAACCGACCACGATCAATCCACCGAGCAGCACGATGCCATGGATTGCGTTGGTCTGGGACATCAGCGGCGTGTGAAGGGTCGCCGGGACCTTCGAGATCACTTCGAAGCCGACGAATGCGGCCAGGACGAGAATCGTGATTTCGGTAACGAGGTCCACTACTTCGCCGTCCTCTCGCCGCGGATTTCACCTTCGTGGGCGATACAGGAAGCGTCGATGATGTCATCTTCAAAGTTCAGAACCAGAGCGCCGTCATCGGTGATCATCAGCCCCAGCAGGTTCTCGAGGTTCTTGGCGTAGAGCTGGGAGGAGTGGCCGGGGAGGTCTGAGGGCAGGTTGCTCGGTCCGACCACCTTGACTCCGCCAGACACGATCGTTGTGCCGGCCTCGGTCAGTTCGCAGTTGCCACCGGTCTCGGCAGCGAGGTCGACAATCACTGAACCGGGTGCCATGTTGGCGACCGCCTCGGCAGTGATCAGGGTCGGGGCAGCACGGCCGGGGATCGCGGCGGTGCTGATGATGATGTCCTGACGGGCAGCGTTCTCCGCTATTGCCTGACGGACGCGCTCATTTTCGTCCTCGGTCAGGGGTCGGGCATAGCCGCCCTCTCCTTCAGCGTCAGGGATGAAGTCAAGCTCGAGAGGACGACCACCGAGCGAGGCGATCTGCTCCCAGGCCGCACGACGGATGTCGAATCCGGTGACGATGGCGCCCAGCCGCTTGGCGGTGGCAATCGCCTGAAGCCCGGCAACGCCGGCACCGAGGACCAGCACCTTGGCGGGCCGAATCGTTCCCGCGGCGGTGGTGAGCATTCCCCAGAACCGGCCGGACTCGCGAGAGGCGATCATGGTCGCGGCGTAACCAGCCGCAGTCGCCTGGGACGAAAGGGCATCCATCGCCTGAGCGCGGGTTGTCCTCGGTATCGCCTCCATCGCGAAGGCAGTAACGCCCGCTTCGGCGAGGGCCTTGTTGGTCTCGGCAGAGGTCAGATAAGCAAGGTGGCTGATCAGGACCTGGCCCGAGCGGAGGCTCGAAATCAGGTTGGAATCGGGTACGGCAACGGCCAGCAGGAGATCACTGGTAAGGGCATCATCCCGGCTGCCAATGGTGGCCCCGGCTTCGATGTACTGCTCGTCCGGATGCCCGGAGGCGACTCCTGCGCCGGACTCGACCACGATCTCAACCCCCTCGCGCTTGGCGAGCGAGCGGACTGAATCGGGCACCAGTGCGACCCGGCGCTCCCCTTCAGCGGTCTCTTTCGGTACACCAATCTTCATGAGCAGGTCTGGACAACCTTAACCAAACGGTCCAGGCCGGGTAGCGCCCATCCCAGTTTCACCGGGCAAGTTCGGCAAGCCGGGCGACTGTGTGGCGCGACTGCTGCGGGTCTGGATGAACCGGGGACGCAATCAGGCGGTCGATCCCGTTCTCCCTGAACCGCCCCAGGCGCTCGGCGACCTCGGCTTCAGTTCCGATCAGCGAGACCGCGTTCACGACCTCATCGCTGCAGGCCTGGAAAGCGCCTTCCTTATCACCGGACTGGAACTTCGTCTGGACCTCGTCAGCGATCTCGCCGTAGCCGAAGCGATGGGCCAGGTCAACGTAGAAGTTGGTCTTTCGTGAGCCCATGCCACCGAAGTAGAGGACGAGGCCCATGCGGACCATGTTCCTCGCGGCCTCCAGGTCACCATCGATCGCGACCTGAACCGAAGGGGAGATCTCCAGATCGGAGCGCTGGCGGTTGCCCTTCTTGAGTCCGGCCTCGATGTGCTCGCCCCAGGCATCTTCGAACTTGTCGACGTCAAAGAAGATCGGGATCCAGCCATCGGCAATCTCGGCTGTGATCTCGACCGACTTGCGGCCGATCGCACCGAGGAAGACCGGGATGTAATCGCGCTCAGGATGGAAGTTGAGCTTCAGTGGCTTGCCTTGGCTTTCGGGAAGCGGAATCTGGTAGTGCTCGCCCTGATGGTCCAGCTTCTGCTCACGGGCAACGATCTCGCGCACGATCTGCACATACTCGCGAGTACGGCCCCAGGCCTTTGCGTACGGGACGCCGTACCAGCCCTCGGAAACCACTGGCCCCGAGGGGCCGAAGCCGAACATGAAGCGCCCGTGAGAGAGCTTGTCTATGGTCGCCCCGGCCATCGCGGCTGCCGCGGGCGGGCGAGCCGGGACCTGCATGATCGCCGCGCCGAGCTTGATCTTTTCGGTTTGGCCCGCGAGCCAGGCCAGCACGCTGACGACATCCGACCCGTACGACTCGGCCACCCAGACCGATTCGAAGCCGACGCCCTCAGCAAACTGAACTGCTTCAAGTGCATCATCACCCTGGGGACCGATGCCCCAATAACCGAGGTACAAACCGAGCTTTAGCGACATGGCGCAACCATATATGGATCATCCGGTTGTCCGTCCGGGTCCGGCACGAGCCACCAGATCCAGAGCCGGATAATCCGTGCAAAGTCGAACGACCACTGAACACGGGACAATCAATGCGTGTCTGAGACTGAAACAGGAGAACTGCCGGCTGACGGCTACGGGCTCAGTTCAACTGAAGCCGAGCACCGGCTGAAGGAACTGGGGCCGGCTCAGCCCCACTCCTCACGTTCGACCTCAAGCATCGTGGCCGGCAACGTTTTCACTTTGTTCAACGCGATCATCGGGGTTTTCTTCATCCTGATTCTTTCGCTGGGACTGTTCGCCGACGCGATATTCGGTCTGATAGCGATCATCAACTCCTGGATCGGTATACGCCAGGAAATGAAGGCAAAGGAGACTCTGGACCGCCTCGCTGTGCTGGTCGCACCAAGAGCCACTGTGGTCCGGGACGGCCAGGAGGTTGATCTGCTGGCTGAAGAGTTGGTGCCCGGGGATCTGGTCCGCCTTGTGCCCGGTGACCAACTGGTCGCCGACGGGCGCATGGTCTCCTCGCGCGGATTGACGGTTGACGAATCAATGCTCACCGGTGAATCCGACGGGGTTCCCAAAGCTGAAGGAGGCGAGGTCTTCTCGGGTTGTTTCGTTCTTTCAGGTTCCGGCTACTGCCAGACCACCGCCGTGCGTGACGAAAGCTACGCGGGTCAGATCGCGGGCGAGGCAAGGGCCTTCCGTCACTCACCTTCGCCACTTCAGCACGAGGTGAACCGGCTGATTGTCGCCTGCACCTGGGTCCTGCTCCCCCTCGCGGTCCTGCAGATCGGATCGCTGGTCATCCGTCAGGTTGAACTTGTCGAAGCAGCGCAGACCGCCACCGCTGGCCTCATAACCCTCATCCCCGAAGGGCTCGTACTGCTGATGAGCGTGACCTTCGCGGTGGCGGCAGTCAAGCTTGCCCGTCGCGACACTCTGGTCCAGCAGATGAGCGCCAGTGAGTCTCTGGCCTCGGTCGACACGATTTGTGTCGACAAGACCGGGACCCTCACTGATGGCAATCTCAGCCTGGTCGGGATAGAGACCGCCTACGTCACCGACGGCAAACTTGCCGGGAGGGAGCTCGGGGCATTCGCAGCCAATGCCGGTGAGCGCAACCGCACCCTTGAGGCCATTGCCGGCGAGTTCCCCGGTACCGACGAGAGGGTGATTGACGAGATCGTTTTTTCCTCCGAGTGGAAGTGGAGCGGACTGAGTTTCGACCGGGACGGTACTCCGCAGACGCTCGTCCTCGGAGCCCCCGATGTGATGATCGAAAGTGGAGCACTGGCCCTTTCCGAGGCGATGACTGCGCGCCTTGAGGCGGAAACTGCGATCGGACATCGCGTCGTCGCTCTTGCCCGGACTGCCGAGTCTCTCCCCCCGGGCCCCGAGGACGGCCTGCCCCCGGGCCTGGAGCCTGTCGCACTTGTCGTGCTGTCTGAGAACCTGCGAGAAGGGGTAACCGAGACCCTTGAATTGATGCGCCGGGAAAACGTCAGCCTGAAGCTGATCTCTGGTGACGCCGAGGCTACGGTGGTCTCAGTGGCAGGCGCGGTCGGTATCCCGGAGAGCGCTGGCGTGGTGCTTGGCTCCGACCTGCCCGAGGATCCCGAGGATCTGGCCGTCGTCGTGCGGGAGAACACGATTTTCTGCCGGATCAGGCCGGAGCAGAAAAAGAGTCTGGTTGCGGCCCTGGTTGACTCCGGTTGCTATACGGCGATGATCGGCGACGGGGTGAACGACGTCCCGGCCCTGAAGAGCGCCAACATGGCCGTGGCGATGGGATCCGGCAGCCAGGTAACCAAGAGCGTTGCCGATGTGATCCTGCTCAAGGACGAGTTCTCGAGACTGCCGGAGGCTGTCGCCGAAGGCCGCAGGATTGCCCGCAACATCCACCGTCTCGGACGCCTCTACCTGACCAAGACCGTCTATGCTGCGGCGCTGATTGTGCTGGTTTCAGTGCCGGGCTTCCCGTTTCCGTTCCTGCCGCGTCAGCTGACCCTGGCCGCCTTGATCACCATTGGCATCCCCTCTTTCGTGCTGGCACTGGCACCGAGCGACGGGCCTCTCTACCGCGGCCGGCTGCTTCGGGCACTCGGTGCGTTCGCCGTTCCGGCAGGGCTCGCCACTGCCTTCGCCTCAATCCTGTCTTTCTTTCTGATCGATGCCGTGTTCGGAGGCACCCTCGAAGACGGCCGCACGGCTGCAACTACGACTCTCATCGTGCTCGGACTCTCCTTCGTCCTGCTGCTCGAGCGGGGACCCGGGCGTGACCACATCGCTATCCAGAGCTACATGCTGGCCATGGTGGCAGGGCTTGGTGCGCTGTTCGCCGGGATCCTTGCCGTGCTTCCGCTCCGCGAGTTCTTTGAGATGTCGATGCTCAGCGCCGACCAGTGGTTCATCACGATGATGTCTGCGGCGCTTGGTCTGGTCGCGGCCAGCCTGATGTGGAGACTTCAGATCATTCAGGACTGGGAAGCGACCGACGATGAGGACATTCCACCACTGGAGCGCTGACTCCTCAGAGTTCGCAACAATCTTCGCCTTCGAGTTCCCCCAGAACGCTGGCAGAGACCCGGTTCAGCACCCCGGCCAGATCCCTGGCCTCCCAGGCGGTGACCTCCCCGACAAAATGACTGGCGAAAGCCCTGTCGCGGATCGGCTTCATGGCAGCCAGGGTTTTGGTGCCCTCGTCCGTCATCGTGAGCCAGGTGCCACGTCGGTCCGACGGGCAGCTCCGGCGCTCGATCATCCCTGCTGATTCAATTCGGTCGAGCAAACGGGTCAGGCCACTCTTGGTCATTCCTACCCGGCAGAGCAGATCTTTCGGGCGAAGCGGATCGGCGCTCTCGTTCAGCCGGGCGAGCACGTCATGCCAGGCCAGCTCCGGAAGCCCGGCCTCGGCCAGCTCCTGCCCGATCCGGTCGCTCAGGATCTGATGTGTGCTGCGAATTGACTGCCATGCGTCCTCGTAACAGCCGTCGAGCTGCTGATCCGAGGTGCCCTCCAGATCTGTATCTGTCGTGGAAGCGATACCGGACATTGTAGCGGTGGTCGTTGACACCGCAACTATTTCTGGTAACGTTCCCACAAAGGTTGCCTACGCAACTAAATATGAATGCCTTTGAAAGGTCAAATCGTGAGCACCAGCACAACCGTCACCCGCATCGAGCCAGGCACCTATGGCATTGACTCAGTCCATTCCAGCATCGGTTTCGAGGTCAAGCACCTGGGAATCTCAACCTTCCGCGGCTCCTTCTCAGGCTTCGTCGGCACAATCGTTGCCGGGGATGGCGGGATCGAAAAGATCGACGGAACGATTGACGTCGACAGTGTCGAAGTCCCGGACAAGACCCTGGTCGGGCACCTGCTGAGCCCCGACTTTTTTGATGCCGAGAACCACCCTCAGGGCAGCTTCACTTCAACCAGCGTCGAGCCCGACGGCGAGAGCAAATACCGCGTTTCAGGGGATTTCACCCTCCGTGGCGTGACCCATCCGATCGAACTGACCGTCGAAGTCGAGGGCGCCGGTCCGGGTATGGATGGAAGTGCTGTGCTTTCCCTGACTGCCTCCGGCGTGATCAACCGCAACGACTTCGGTATTTCCTGGGGCGCCAAAGTGGAAAGCGGTGCGGCGGTCGTCGCCGAGAAGGTCAGGCTGGTACTGGGCATCGAGGCCGTGAAGGCAGGCGAGTGAAGGTGAGAGTCCTCGCCATTTCAGGCAGCCTCAGACGCGATGCGTACTCCACCATGGTTGCGAAGGCTGCCTCCCGGGCTGCCCCCGAAGAGTTTGACGTGACTCTCTTCGGGGGACTGGGCTCGATCCCGGGCTTCAATGAAGATCTGGAGCCTGATGCCGTGCCAGAAGAAGTGGAAGAGTTGCGGCGTCAGATCGAGGGAGCCGACGCGCTGCTGCTGGTCACGCCCGAGTACAACGCTTCCGCTCCGGGTGCGCTGAAAAACGCGATCGACTGGGCTTCAAGGCCGCATGGGGCTTCTGCCCTCATGGGCAAGCCGGCGGCGATCGTCTCAAGCAGCCCGATGCCGTTCGGTGGTGTCTGGGCAGGTCAGCAGATTCGCAAGGCGTTTTCGATCACCGGCACGCCCGTCGTAGAGACCGAGCTTGCGATCGGAAAGGTGGACGAGAAGTTTGGTCCGGACGGGCTCCTGATGGACGATGAAACCCGACTGAAGCTGACTGCTCTGCTCGTCGAGATGGAGGAACTTGCCGGACAGGTGAATCAGGCAGCACAGGAGGAACGGCCTTCCTGAGCCTGCCGCCGAGAGCTATTCAGCTGCCCGGAACGGGCAGCTTGCGGCCGAGCCAGGGCGCCAGAGTTTCAGCGTAGGTGGCGGACATGTGGTAGGTGTCCCGGTAGACCAGCACATTGCCGATGACCGCCGGGCAGATCTGCTCGTTGCAGAGCTTCCGGACCGGACTGATCAACTCGATCCCTGTTTCTTTGGCTGCCCTCTTGTCGAAGTAACGGCCCGGTCGTGGCTTGTTCGGGAACGCGCATTCCCGAAGGCTCTTGAGGTTGTCACCGACGCACTGGTCAGGCAGGGTCGGGGCCTGTATCTGGTCGCCCATCATCACCATCGTGGCACCAGTCTTTTTGAGTTCATTGATCGTCCTGATCATTCCCTCTTCGTGGAACGGCAGGCTGTCGGGCGCAAAAAGCTCCTCTCCATCCTCCGTGATCATGTCGAGCTCACCGGTGGTGGAGGTCGCAATGATGATCATGTCAGGGTTCTCCTGGTTGATTATGCGGTCGACCGTGTTGCTGCGCCACTCGTTGCAGTAGCTGCCGATATCCACGTCTGCCGGCGTACAGTTACCTCGGGTGAGTACGACGAGCCTCCAGCCTTTTTCCTCGGCGATCGGTGCCAGGGCAGGGGCATACTGGAGGGCGTGAGAATCGCCGAACAGGACAACGGTGGTGTCGGAGTCGGGATCACCGTAGACGCATTCCGGCGAATCGACGGTAGAGCTTAGAACCAGGCAACCGTCGTCGTAGGCCTGCCCTTTGTCGTCGTTGGCTTCGAGTGGATCCGGACGGATCGCATCAACCTTGCCCTGTATCGGGAACTCTCCCGTGTTCAGAACCCTGGCCCCGCGGGCCTTGCCTTCGGGAAGGACCTCGATCTGAACCCGGTCGGTGCTCAGCGCCAGTCCCACCCCGACCCCGGCGACGATACAGACGCCGCCGACCGCCAAGGCTCTGTTCGGCCTGAGGCTGAGGATCTTCGAATGGTGGATCGGTTCCTCGATCAGCTTGTGCGAAATCGCTGCGGGAATGACGGAAACGAGAGTTGCGAGGGCGAGCCACCCGGGCGAGAGATCGCCCCAGATCACGACCGCAAAAACGACAAAGGGCCAGTGCCACAAGTACATCGAGTAGGAGATTTTCCCCACGTACTGAAACGGTGCGGTTGAAAACAGCCTCGCCACGAGATTCGGGGTCGTGGAAGCACCGGCAACCAGGAGGGCAACCGTTGCGAGCACCGGCAGCAGCGCCCGCCACCCGGGGAACGGATCAGACTCGGTCATCAGGTAGGCCGTGCCGAGAATTACGGCGAGCCCCGTAACCGCAAGCGCCGTCGTGACACCCTTGGGAAGGCGAACCACCTTCGGCAGGACGATGGCGAGGATCGCCCCGAATGCAAGCTCCCAGCCCCGGGCGAAGGTCGAAAAGAATGCATTGTTGGGATCGGACTCGGTGTAGAGCAGTCCGTACACCAGTGAAGCGAGAGCAACCGGGACAACCAGACCCAGCATGATCGGTTTGAGATTGCGCTTTGCCTTGACCGCGATCGCACCGCTGAGCATCAGAAGCCATGGCCAGACCACATAGAACTGCTCTTCAACAGCAAGCGTCCAGTAGTGCTGGAGAGGACTGACCAGGCCCTCTTCAACCGCGAAGTAATCGATGCCCTGAGCGATGAACAGCCAGTTGATTACAAAGAGTGCTGCGGCAAGGATGTCGCCGCCGACGTCGACCTGTCGCACTGTTCCGTAAACAAACAGAGAAACGACCCCGACGAAAACCAGCACCGTGGCTGCGAGCGGAAGAATCCGTTTGGCTCGCCGCGCATAGAAATCCCGGATTGAAAGCCTGCCCTCTCGCCCGATCTCCCTGACAACGAGTCCGGTGATCAGGAAACCGGAAAGCACGTAGAAGACATCCACGCCGATATAGCCACCGGTGACGAAGGGAAGCTGCGCATGATTAAGGAGGACGAGGACGACGGCAACGGCCCGGATGCCCTGAATATCCGGGCGAAAGCCTGCCTTCTTGCCTGAGCCCACTGGCTTCGCGCCGGGATTTGTCATTTCTGGCGGATTCAAGGTTCCTCGTGCGCCCGGTCAGCGGGTGAGGGGCGGGCCACATCACTCACCCCGCCTTCAGGTTCAAGTCGCTTCAGCACGCGCTTAGGTTATCCGTGGCTGCCCGGACGAGGAAGCCAAACCGGCCCTGCCGTTCCCGGCGGGCGATTCCATGCGAGTTGGCGATACCGCCGCGCCACGGCCGCGGCGTTGCTCCTGACGGATCAGGAGAGAAGGAACGGGGGGGTTCAAGCCTGCTCCCTGAACCACATTCATCATCTCGGTCAGACAGGAAGC
>CAIZLN010000028.1 GCA_903933815.1 uncultured Solirubrobacterales bacterium | reverse complement strand
TTCGCGGTAGCCCAGGTCCGGATTCCTGGAAGGGTCAAGCAGGCACTGCTCAGTGGTAACCAGCAGGCCGTCTCCGTCAACCGCGATCGATCCGCCCTCCAGAACCATCGGACTGCCGATCCGCTCGAGGCCGAGGTGCTCGAGGATGCGGGAAGCGACGGCAGCATCATTTTCGTAGGGAGAGAAGGCCTCTCCCCAGGCGTTGAAACGGAAGTCGACTCCGACCCTCCTGCCCTGGCCGTCGGAAAGGATGACTGGCCCGGAGTCTCTCAGCCAGGAGTCATCGATCGGGAGTTCGAGAATCTCGACATTCGCGGCAGGCACGCGGGACCGTGCATCGGCTGCCTGGGAGGGATCAACTACAAGCAGCACAGGTTCGAACTGGGAGATTGCCGCGACTACTTCGGCGTGCGTGTCGCGAGCGGCCTCGATCGTCGTTCCGCGCCAGGCGTCTTCCCGCTGAGGCCAGGCGACGAGAGTCAGCTCATGAGGGTCCCACTCGGCGGGCATCGCGATCCGATCCTGCCCATCTGCCGGTTTCCCGGTCAAAGCCGAATGGTCCATGCGGCGATGTTACCCGCCCCTGAGCGCATTCCGGAAACACGGGACTCAAAAATCCGAGTGGAGCCGAGGGGGATCGAACCCCTGACCTCCGCCATGCCATGGCGGCGCTCTTCCAGCTGAGCTACGGCCCCAGATCGTGAAGCGACGGCCATTTTACAGCGATCAACCCGGGACATCGGCCCGCCCGGGGATCAGACTGCCGGGACGGACTCCTGATCGGCTTCTTCGGCCGGGCTGATTTCCAGTTCAAGCCGGGGTGCTTCGTGCCAGAGGTCCTCGAGGTCGTACTTTCCGCGGGCATCCTCAGTAAAGACGTGGAAGACACAGTCGAGGTAGTCGAGCACCCTCCAGCCGATGCTGTCGGAGCGGTCCGGGTTGGCCGGGAGCAGCGAGTGCTCACGCTTCATCCGGATGTGAACCTCGTCGGCGATGGCCTCCGCCTGCCGGTCATTTCGGGCAGTGCAGATAACCAGGTAGTCGGTGTAGGTGACGAGCTCGCGCATGTCGAGCGCGACGATGTCACCGGCCAGCTTCGCATCCGCCGTTCGCACGATCTCGGTTGTCAGCTCTTCAGAGTTCAGACGCATATACCCCTTCATTGTTGATCATCTCGACCACTGCCTGCGGTACGAGGTCCTCGATCGGAAGACCCGATGCAATCCTCCCCCGGACGTCACTGGAGGACACACCGGTTGCAGGAGCGTCGAGAAACTCGATCCTGTCGGAACCTCCGAGACGCTGGAATACCCGGCTCACCTCCTCGTGCCCCACCCCGGGCCTCGGGAAAACCGCCACCCGGGCGAGTTCGAGGATCCGCTCCGGGTGCCGCCAACCGCCGAAGCCGCAAGCCGCGTCGGCGCCCATCAACAGGTGGATCTCGCTGTCCGGGTTTTCTTCAGCAATCTGTTCAAGGGTGACATACGTGCAGGACGGCCCGGGTCGGTCGATCTCGCATCGGGAGACCGTTACGCCCGCGGCAGCGGAGAACGCCACCTCAGCCATCCGGAAACGGAGCTCCCGGCCGGGGTCGGACTCCGGCTGCTTGTGGTACGCCTCTCCGGTCGGGACAATCACGACCAGGTCAAGTCCGAGCTGTTGGCGCGCCTCCTCTACAACGGCAATATGAGCCAGCTGCGGCGGGTTGAATGCGGAGCCGAACACCCCGATCCGTGGAGGCCTGGTGCGGCCCTCAACCACGTATCTGGCCGTTGCCCAGGCCGACGTACTTGAAGGTGGTCAGCTCCCGCAGCCCGATCGGTCCCCTTGCGTGAAGCTTCTGGGTGGAGATGCCGATTTCAGCCCCCATGTCATATTCAAAGCCGTCAGTAAACCTGGTCGAAGCATTGACGTAAACCGCAGCGGCATCGACCTCGGTGGTGAAACGCAGTGCGGCCTCTTCCGACCCGGTGACGATCGCCTCGGAGTGGCCGCTTCCGTGTCGGTTGATGTGATCAATGGCCGCGTCAAGGTTGTCGACAACCGCGACCGCAAGCTTCAGATCGAGGTACTCGGTGTCCCAGTCCGATTCACCGGCCGGGGCAACCGGTACCCCGCTGGATGCGGCAACGGTGCGCTCGTCACCGACCAGCTCCACGCCGGCATCCCGGAGATCCGGCAACACGATGGCAAGAAACTCGCGGGCAACGGATTCATCAACCAGCAGAGTTTCGGCGGCGTTACACACCCCGGGCCGACTCACCTTGGCGTTGACCACGATTGCCCGGGCCATCTCGAGGTCCGCCTTGCTGTGGACGTACACATGGCAGTTGCCGGAAGCCGCGTACATGACCGGCACCGTCGCTACAGCCTTCAGGGCATTCTTCAGGCCTTCACCACCACGAGGTATCAGGAGATCGATGACTCCATCCTGGGTGGCAAGTTCAGCGAGCTGCTCACGGCCGCCCCCGGTCGAAAGTACGACGGAATCGACGGGCAGGCCTGCCTCGGACAGCCCCTCGCGGACAACCTCGGCAAGTGCCGAGTTGGTCCTCTCGGCGTAGCTGGAGCCTCGCAGCAGAATCGCGTTGCCGCTCTTGATGGTCAGCGCGGCGCAGTCAATGGTCACGTTCGGCCGCGCTTCGTAGACCACGGCGACCACACCCAGGGGCACCCGGATCTTGCTGAGCTCGATCCCGCTCCGCAGGGTGCGCCTTTCGAGCAACTCCCCGACCGGATCGTCGAGCCCGGCAACCGCCCGGACGCCCTCTGCCATGGCTTCAACCCGGGAGTGATCCAGCCGGAGCCGGTCGGTCAGGGCCTCGCTCAGGCCATGGGCACGCTCGTCAGCCAGATCCTCGGCATTTGCGGCCAGGATCGAGTCAGCGCGCTCGAGCAGACCGGCTGCAATCGAGACGAGAGCCTGGTTCTTTACCCCGGTTGAAGAAGAGGCCAGGGCACGCGTCGCAGATTTCGCAGAGGCGCAGTCCTCAGCGACACTGCGGGTTCCGGGATTGATCGCACTTGCCTCCATGGGTCAATCGTAACGGGGCGTCAACTGAGAACGAAGTAGTCCCGGTGGACTATCTCCTCGGATGCATGTGGCATGAGTTCGAGAACCTCGCCACTCTTCATGCCCTTGATCCGCCGGATCTCGTCAGCGGAATAACTGACCAGACCCTTTCCGACGATTCCTTCAGGGCCGAAAATATCGACCGCATCACCAGCCTCGAAGCTACCCTCGACTGCGGTGACGCCCACCGGGAGAAGGCTCGAGCCGCTCTGGCTCAGCACCGTTGCGGCTCCGGAATCGATCACGATGCGGCCGCTGGAGGGCTTCGCATAGCGCAGCCAGAGCTTGAAGCCCGATTCAGGCGAACCGTGGATGTCGAAGGCCGTTCCGGCACTCTCGCCTGCGGCTGCCCGGGCAAGCGTGCCGTCAACCGTGCCGTTGCAGATACGAACCTCTATTCCGGACCGGGAGGCCATTTTCGCCGCAGCCACCTTGCTCCGCATGCCGCCGCTCCCGAAAACCGAGGTGCGGTCTCCGATGTCCTTGTCGGCGAGTTCGCTGAAATCGGAGACCCGCTCGATAAGGCTCGCCCCCGGATTGATGCCCGGGTCCGCGGTGTAGACGCCATCGGTGTTGGTGAGCAGAACCAGTAGCCGCGCCTCGAGCATGATCGCGACCTGTGCCGCGAGAAAATCGTTGTCGCCGAAGGTGATCTCGTCGGTAGCAGTTGTGTCGTTCTCGTTGATCACGGGAATCACTCCCCATTCGAGAAGCCGCCGCAGGGTCTGCCGGGCGTACAGGTAGCTGGTTCGACTGGCGACGTCAGCGGCAGTGAGCAGAACCTGCGCGGCCGCGGACTCACCCTTCTCGAGGCGGGTTTCATACTCCCGGAAGAGAGCCCCCTGTCCGACGGCTGAAGCGGCCTGGAGTTCATCGATCGCCCGGGGGCGCGTCTCCAGTCCGAGGATCCTGATCCCGCGGGCGATCGAGCCCGAGGTGACCATCACCAGGGGTTCACCAGCCCGGCGCAGTGCCGATGCCTGAGCGCAAACGGAATCAAGCACGCCGACCCGCAGGCTGCCGTCGTCAGCAGCCACGATCGAGGATCCGAGTTTCACGACCAAGGTCATCAGCCCACCAGCTTAGACGCGCGGCTCGGGGTCAGTGAACTCTCCGGGAGTGCCCTGCACCCCAGCGATCACCGCGGCCATCTGGTTCGGTGAGCCGAGCAGCCCGAACTGGAGCTCCGATTCAAGCTCCATTCCTACAGGTCCGGCGCCGGGCCAGGAAGCGTCATAAAGCTGCTTGGCCGCGCGTACGGCGTCCGGCGAGCGACCTGCGATTTCAGCGGCCAGCGCGCGGCTGGCTGCGAGGGGATCGGGGTCTGTACGGGTCACGAGACCAAGTTCCGAGGCCTCCTCGCCGCTGACGATCCGTCCGGTGAAGGTCAACTCCTTGGCGACGTCGAGCGGGAGGAGCCTGGGCAGGGTAGCCGTGATGCCCATGTCCGGTACAAGTCCCCAGTGGATTTCGCGAATGCTCAGTTTTGCGTCAGGCGAAGCAATCCGGAGGTCGGCACCAAGTGCGATCTGCAGCCCGCCACCAAGGCAGTTGCCCTGGATCGCAGCGATCACCGGGACCGGCACCTCACTCCATGCGGTCGCGACCCGCTGAAAGAGATTGGCACCGGACGGGTCCCGCTGACGGGCGTGTTCGCTGAATCCTTCTGCCTCTCCGCCTGCGAGCCAGCCGACATCGATACCGGAGCAGAAACTCGGCCCCTCTCCGTGCAGGACCACGGCCCGCAAGCCGGCCTGGGAGGCCAGTTGTTCAGCGGCGGCGGCCACTGCAACGAACATCTCGCCGTCAAGAGCGTTGTGTTTCCCGCTGCGGACCAGAGCGACCTCTGCCACATGATCTTTAACGGATATTCGGACTCGGTCACCGGACATGCCCCGGAGCCTATCGGGCGTCAGTACAGCTCGAACTCGTACTCGCCGACCCGGATCTCGTTGCCGGACTCGAATCCGGCGCGCCGGAGTTCAGCCATGACCCCCATCTCGGTGAGCCTGGTCTCAAGGTAACCGAGTGCTTCGTCGTTGGTCAGATCAAAGCGATCGAAGAGCACCGCCACCCCGCGCCCGTGAATGCGGAAGGCCCCTTCGTCTTCCCTTTCAACCGAATACCCGCCTTCTCCCTTCGGGCGGTATGTGAGGAACTCAGACTCGAACTCGACCTCAAGTGGCCCCGCAGCCACCTGAGGTACTACGGCCGTCTCGGGAACCGACCGCACGATCGCCTCCGTCAGGCCCTCAAGGCCGGCTCCCGTGGCAGAGGAGACCGCCATTACGCCGAGGATGGATTTGCCCAGGGCAGCCTTCCACTCGGCGACCTGGTCTTCCGTATCGGCTGCAGTCCAGAGATCGGCCTTGGAGAGCGCAACCAGCTCCGGAAGGTCTTCGAGGCCGGCACCGCGGGCTTCCAGTTCGGCCCTTACCGTGCGGTAGTTCTCCATCGGGTCACCGCTGGAAGGTGCGAGTTCGACCACGTGGACCAGCATCGCGCAGCGTTCGACATGAGCGAGGAACTCGTGGCCGAGACCGGCGCCCTCGGCCGCACCTTCGATCAGGCCGGGTATGTCGGCAAGGACAACCTGGCGATCGTCACTCTCGATGGTCCCCAGGACCGGCTCGAGCGTCGTGAACGGGTAGTCGGCCACTTTGGGGTCTGCCCGGGTGAGCCGTCCCAGGAGTGACGATTTTCCAGCATTCGGCAGACCGACAAGACCGGCATCTGCAAGCAACTTCAGGCGTAGCTCGACCCAGCCTGACTCGCCGGAAGTCCCGTTCTCGGCGAATCTGGGTGCCTGCCGGACGGAGGTGGAAAACCGCTTGTTGCCGTGGCCGCCGCGGCCGCCGCGGGCCAGCACGGCGGTCTGGCCCGGTTCGGTCAGGTCGATCACGGCACCTCCGACAGAGACGGCCTGCGTCCCCGGAGGAATCCGGATTACGAGGTCTTCACCTCGTGCACCCTGCTTGTTGGAACCCTCGCCGTGATTTCCTCGCTCCGCACGAAAGTGCTTGGATCGAAGAGCGCCCAGATCACGTCGGGACGGGTCACAGAGCAAAACCACGCCGCCACCGTGACCGCCGTCACCGCCATCGGGGCCACCTCGCGGCACATGCGCCTCCCGCCGGAACGAGATGCTGCCGTTACCGCCGGCACCTCCCTCCACGTAGATTCTGGCTTTGTCGTAAAGCATCGGACTAGGGTACGCACAACCACTCGGCGACACCCGGTCATCGGTTCAAAACCCTTGCCCCCGCAATTGGATCTACTACATTTGTCAATACTGAATGCCCTGGCCGTTCCTGTCGTGAGACATGGGTCAGGGGCAAGCATTACCCGAAGGCACTCTCCTGAAGATCGTCTCTACATCCATAATTCTGGCAGCAGCGGTGCTCGGCATCCTGGCCGTCCCTGCTGTCCAGGGGGATGTCGCAAACCTCTTCGTCCCTTCGTTTACAGAGGTCCAGAACGACAAGGGCCCTGTCTTTCGTGACGGCTGTCTGGTGCTCGGCAACAGGGTCAATTCAGGGCCCTGCGTTTACGGCAACCCGAGATCGAAAAAGGTGGTGGTCGTATTCGGTGATTCGCATGCCCTCCACTGGACTCCGGCCCTGCTCCGCATCGCCGAGACCCGGGACTGGCGCCTGATCGCCCTGCTCAGGGCGAACTGTACGAGTGCTCTGGTCGACACTGATCGGATTTGCAACAGATGGCGCCGGAACAGTCTCGCTCGAATGGCAGAGCTGAAGCCCTCCCTGGTCATCCTGGGAACCAACACCGGACGCAACGTCCTGGTGAGGGACGGTCGTGGCAGAACTCTGGATCGAAAGGCCAGTGACCAAAAGCTGACGGCAGGCATGGTTTCAACGGCAAAGAGGATGCTGGCCAACGGTTCAAAGGTGACCTTGATACGCGATCTGTTCACCGCCCCGTTCGATCCGTCAGGCTGCGTCCAGCAGAACCCTGTAAATCCGTCCGTCTGTAACTTCAGGGCCGTGCGCCCGAACTGGCTGTCGTTCGACTACAGGGCGGCGCGCCGAATCAGGCAGGTTCAGGTTGTGGACCCTCTTGCGAGAATCTGCCCCGGCGGCACCTGCCAGGCCACGTCAGGAAGAGTCCTCAAGTTCCGCGACCGCGCCCACCTCAGCGCCACTTATGTCGCCACCCTGAGCGGCTGGCTGGATCGCCGGCTTCAGAAGCCTTGATGTCGGCCAGACTTGCCGTCGCCGCAAGCGTTGTCCTGGCCCTGCTGTCCTCCGCTTCGACAGCGGACGCGCGGTTCGAGCCTGGACTGAACAGAGTCAGCAGTGACAAGGGAGAGATTTTCCGCTTCGGCTGCCTGACGGGAGTCAGCAAGGTCCATTCCCCGAGCTGCCACTTTGGTGACCTGACTTCGCAAAAGAACCTGGTGATACTTGGTGATTCTCACGCAATGCAGTGGGGTCCGGGATTGATCAAGCTCGCGGAGCGAAAAAACTGGCAGGTGACTGCATTGACCCGGGCGAGTTGCTCGGCA
>CAIZLN010000027.1 GCA_903933815.1 uncultured Solirubrobacterales bacterium | reverse complement strand
CTCCGATGCCCCCATACAGGCGATCACTGCCTTCGTTCCCGAAGATGTTGTCTCCACCCCGCTGCCCGAAGATGATGTCGTCGCCGAGCCCCCCTGAATAGGTTGTCGTGCCGGTGTCCATGTAGCAAATGTCATCACCAGGGCTAGGGGTTTGGCACGGATACGGACTCGAAGACAACCTTGCCCGAGGTCGGCGCAGGCGCTTGCTCGCCACCACTGCCTCGGCCTCAGGTGGTCCTACGTCTCCATAGATCTCGTCATCACCATCACCGCCGTAGACCTCGGAGACTTCGGGCGTTGCGACAATCAGGTCGTTACCCTCTCCGCCCGAGATGAAGTCAACATTCGCAGCGGCGACGATCGTGTCTGCTCCCCCGCCCGCGCGCACTTCCACGATGCCCGGGTCGGTCACGACGATCTCATCAGCGCACGGCGTGCCGAAAACCGTGTCGCCGATTTCCGTGAGTTGCTTAGAGCAAGCCCCCCCCAGGTGCCGGGTTCTGGTCGTCAATTGACTGAGCTGCAGCGAGAAAAGGGGCAGCAGTAAGGCCCGTGATCACCAGAGCGGCCGCAAGGACCGAGTTCCGGCGAAATTGTGAAACCTCGGCGCTTGAGCCTCCTGCTGACTGGACCCACCTATCTGATTCGTTCATAAGTTCAAACTAAGCGCAAGCCGAGGCGTTCGTCAAGGAGCTATTGCTGTGCTTGTTTCGGCGACCGACAGCGTGGCCCTCTCACGTACTCCTTCGCTGCCGACATCCCGGTGCTCTTCCCGGTCCACCCCCGGACCCGCGCCCGCCTGACCGGCGAAGTCGAGATCAGCCCAAACCTGAAACTGGTCGACCCGGCCGGCTACCTCGAGTTCCTCTCACTCGAAGCGGACGCCGCCGCCGTGCTCACCGACTCCGGAGGCATCCAGGAGGAGACGACCTACCTGGGAGTCCCCTGCTTCACCCTCCGCGACAACACCGAGCGCCCGGTCACCGTCAACGAAGGAACGAACATCCTGCTCGGCCTCGACCCGGCCCGGATCGCCGAAATCCCCGGCCTGATCGAAGCCAACCCCGGCCACGACCGCCCACCGCCGCCACTATGGGATGGCAAGGCAGCAGAGAGAATCGCCGAGCAGATCGCAACCGGCTGACCGATGCGACCGCGGGACCACCGCGAGATCCGGAATTTCAGCGATATAGAACGAAAATCAGGACCTCGTCCCTTGGACAGGCCTCGGTGCGCCGGCGGAGGGGTCAGTCTTCGGCGGGCGAGACGTCCTGCTTGGCCGACTCTTCGGCCTCGGCGAGGTCCTCGGGCGTCGTTGCGATCGCCTGGGGGTGGTCCGGCACGGCGTCCGGAGCCACGGCGTTGGGGTGATCGGGGATCGCGTCCTCTGCCGGCTCGTCATTCTTGGGGTCCTTCTTGGCCACTTCCTTCAGCGCTTCCTTGGACGGGCCGAGCAGCATGCTCATGTTGCGGCCTTCCTGAAGCGGCTTGGACTCAATGTCGGCGAGGCCGTCGAGGTCCTCGTGAAGGCGCTTCAGAAGGTCGCGTCCGCGCTCGGGGTGGGCCTGCTCGCGGCCGCGGAACATGATCGTCACCTTGACCTTGTCGCCCTGCTTGAGAAAGCGGGTTACATGGCCCTTTTTGGTGTTGTAATCGTTGGCGGCGATCTTCGGCCGCAGTTTGATCTCACGGATGTTGACCTGGGTCTGATGCTTCTTGGCGGCCTTGAGCTTCTGCTCCTGCTCGTATTTGTACTTCGAGTAGTCGAGCAGTCGGGCGACCGGCGGCTTGGCACCGGCGGCTACCTCGACCAGGTCGAGATCGGCGTCGCGGGCCATCTGGCGGGCGTCGTCGGTGGTGACGATGCCGACCTGCTCTCCGTCAGCGCCGATCAGCCTGACCTTGGGCACGCGGATGCGCTCGTTGACACGAGTGGTGTCCCTTTCAGGGGGACGGCGGTCGAACCTGCGAGGTACCGGCACTAGATTGCGGCCAAGGGAAGGTTCAAGCGGACGGACAAACTGTGAAGGGGCGCTTGGGTGCGGCCCGGAGCTGATTCTTTTTTACGCAAAAGGTCAAGTGTTGAGCAGCATACAGAACTTGTCCGCATCCATAGATCCCAGCTCGCCCTGCTCGTGCGAGCGGACCGAGACCTCCCCGGCCTCCTGGTCGCGGTCACCGACCACCAGCATGAACGGATAGCGACCGAGCTCGGCATCCCGGATCTTCTTTCCGACCGATTCCGAGCGCTGGTCGACCTCCACCCGGACCCCGGCTGCTTCGAGCTGCTCTGCGACGTTCAGGGCGTATTCGTTGTGGCGGTCGGCCACCGGCAGGACCATTGCCTGGACCGGCGCAAGCCAGGCCGGGAAGCGGCCGGCGTAATGCTCGATCAGGATCCCGGCGAAGCGCTCCATCGAGCCCAGCAGGGCGCGGTGGATCATCACGGGTCGGCTGCGGTCGTCGTCGGCGTCGGTATAGCTGAGCTCGAAGCGCTCCGGCATCTGGAAGTCGAGCTGGCAGGTACCTAGCTGCCATGAGCGACCGAGGGCGTCGGTCACGTGGAAGTCGATCTTGGGGCCGTAGAACGCACCGTCACCGGGGTTGATCGTGTACTCGCGGCTTTGTCCGTCGAGCGCGCTCTTCAGCATCGCCTCGGCCCGCTCCCACTGCTCGTCTGACCCCATCGCCTTGTCGGGCTTGGTGGAGAGCTCCACCTGGACATCTTTGAATCCGAAGCGGGAGTACAGCTCGTCGATCGCTTCACAGATGTCGGTCACCTCAGCTTCGATCTGGTCCTCGGTGCAGTAGACATGCGCGTCGTCCTGGGTGAAGGCTCGGACCCGGAGCAGCCCGTGGAGCACGCCTTCGCGCTCATTGCGGGTGACACGCCCGAACTCGGCCAGCCGCAACGGAAGGTCGCGGTAGGAATGGCGCTCGGCGCCATAGACCAGGCAAGCCCCCGGGCAGTTCATCGGCCGCAGCGCGTAACGGCGTTCATCGACCTCCATGAAGTACATGTCGTCGACGTAGTTGTCCCAGTGGCCGGAGCGATGCCAGAGAGACTCGTCCATCACCTGCGGCGTGGCGATCTCCTTGTAGCCACGGCGCTTGAGCTGCTGACGAACCTCTTTCTCGATCAGGCCGAGAAGAACGGTGCCGTTCGGCAGCCAGAACGGCATGCCGGGCGCTTCTTCACGCAGCATGAAGATGCCGAGCTGGGGGCCGAGGCGGCGATGGTCGCGGGCCTTGGCCTGTTCGATCTTCTCGAGGTGCTCCTTGAGGTCGTCCTTCGAGAAGAAGGCGGTGCCGTAGATCCTGGTCAGCATCTGTCGGTTTTCATCACCGCGCCAGTAGGCCCCGGCGACCGAGTTGAGCTTGATCGCCTTGATCCGCTTGGTTCCAGGGCCATGGGGTCCGCGGCAGAGGTCTTCGAAAGAGCCGTTGCGGTAGAGCGAGACGGTCTCGACGCCTTCGTTGGTGATCAGGTCTTCGATCAGCTCGACTTTGTAGTCCTCGCCCTGTTCGCGGAAGATCGTCATTGCTTCGTCTACCGGCAGGTCGCGACGCTCGAACTTCTCGTCGGCCTTGATGTGGCGGCGCATTGCCTCTTCGATCGCCGGCAGCTCGGCGTCGGTGATCCTGACTTCCTCGGGAAACTCGAAGTCGTAATAAAAGCCGTTGTCGATCGCCGGGCCGATGGTGACCTTGGTGCCGGGGTAGAGCTCCTGTACGGCGGTTGCCATCACATGGGCGGCGTCGTGGCGGATCACTTCCAGACCTTCAGGGTCGCGGGAGGTGATGATTGCGATCTCCTCACCATCGCTGACCGGAGCACTCAGGTCGCGTACTTCGTCCCCAACCCGGATCGCCAGAGCGGCGCGAGCGAGGCCTTCACCGATCGACAGTGCGGCATCAGCCCCGGTAGCCCCGGGCGCGAGTTCAAGCGGCGTGCCATCGGGCAACCTGACCGTCACCTTTTCAGAGCTCATGTTCACCCGGCCATGGTAGTCAGTCAACCGCAGCCGACGGGGTCGGCTCGGCCATCAGTCCGGCCAGACCGTCCGCCATGATGAGGTGAGCGGTCCGGGACGAGCGCGACCGGGTCATGTTGAACCAGGCATGGATCAGTGGAAAACGGTCAAGGCGCACCCATACCCCCGCCTCGACCAGTCGCCTGGCGTACTCCTCGCCTTCGTCGCGAAGGGGATCGGCCAGGGCGGTGACGATCCAGGCAGGCGCGAGGCTCGAGAGGTCCTCTTCACAGAGAGGAGAGGCCCGTGGGTCCGAGTGCCGGTCGGCCTCGACATAGAGCTCCGAGAAACGGTCCATGCGCTCACTTGTCAGGTAGTAGCCCTCGGCAAAGTCGACCATCGAGGCCCGCCGGGAACCGACTTCGGTCACCGGGTAGATCAACAACTGAAGGACAGGCTGCGGCTCGTCGGCCTGGCGGAGATCCTGGCAGAGCACCGCGGCAAGGTTTCCGCCCGCACTGTCGCCACCGACCGCGATACGGCCAGGCTCCGCACCAAACCTCGCCGGGTCAGCGACAACACTGCGCCAGGCCCGCAGGGCGTCATCAGGCGCCGCGGGAAAGGGGTCCTCGGGCGCGAGCCGATATTCGACTGAAAGCACCCTGACTCCCGAGTCGTGGGCGAGCAGTGCACAGGCCCGGTCGTGGCTGGTGATCGAGCCGACCGCCCAGCCACCACCGTGAAAGAAGACGAGTAGCGGTCCGGACCCCGGCGCACTCAAGGGAACGTAGAGCCGGGCGGGCAGGGAGCCGGCTTCGTCTCCCGGTGTGAGATCGATCTCCGTGGTCTCGAGGCCGGGTGGCCTCGGTGCCGCTACTGCGGAAGAGAGCAGGTCGGTCTCGGCCCGCATCCGGGCAATGTCCGGTCTTCCGGCCGCGCGGTCCAGGAAGCCGACGATCCTCCCTACCGCCAGTGCGTCAACCCGCAGCCCCTCGGCCGGCCCCTTGGCATGACCGAAGACAAGCCGAAGGAGACGGTCGGGAGCCAGGAAGAGGAGGCGCGCACCAAGTGCCACGACGAAGGACGCCAGACGGTCAGTTACGGAACGCGGCATTCGAGGATCGTATCCCTCCGGGCACCTATAGTCCGGCCATGGAAATCATCGACCTTTCAGCACCGATCGTGGCAAGCCCCGAAGGCACCCCGGAGGTGCTCAGAACCGGGATTGAGTTCAGTGACCATGCCGAAGGTGCCGTGCTGATCGAGCAGATGTTCGGCGTCGGCCCCGAACTGCTGCGCGACGGCGAAGGCTGGGCAGTCGACTTCTTCACCCGGTTCGGCACTCATAACTCGACCCATGTTGACGCGCCCTGGCATTACAACTCGACCATCGATGGGGAACCCGCAAAGACGATCGAGCAGTTGCCGCTCGAGTGGTTCTTCCAGCCCGGGGTATGCCTCGACTTCACCGGGCGCGAAGACGGCGACACGGTGGATGTGGCCGACCTCGAGCAGTCGCTGGACGAAGTGGGCCACGAACTGAAGCCTTTGGAGATCGTGCTGATACGTACTGGTTGCGACCGTTGGATCGACACCATGGAGTACATGGCCCACGGCCCCGGGGTGACCGGCGGTGCCACGCAGTGGCTGTACGACCGGGGGATCAGGGTCATGGGGATCGACGCCTGGGGCTGGGACCGCCCGCTCTGGATGCAGGCCGAAGAGGCGAAGGCCTCTGGCAATGCGGGGGTCTTCTGGCAGGCCCATCAGGCGGGTCTCTCCTACTCGCAAATCGAGCGCATGGTCAACCTCGACCGCCTCCCTGCCACCGGGTTCACGGTTTCCTGTCTGCCCCTGCCGCTGGTCGGCGGCAGTGCCGCGCCCGCGCGGGCGGTCGCGATCCTCGACTGAGCCAGACCAGATACCGGCTGGGCTACAATTGCGAGATGTATGACGAGCCCGTCATCGAACCAAGGGAGCTGATTGATTCCCGCTCCCCGCGGCGTCTTCGCCCCGGTTCACCACTGAGGGCTCTCGCCGCCGCCGTTCCCGCCCTCGGGGCCGTCTTCTGGCTCTCGGCACTGCTCGGCGTCGGCCCGATGGAAGGTCATGAACTCGCGGGCTTGCTGATCACCATTATCTCCTTCGGGCTCTGGAAGGCGACCCTGGGCCGCACCGTTCCTCTCCGTTGAGCAGAGGGCGCCAGTCTGGCTTAGGAACCGATTAGCAACCGGTGGCATACTTCACCGATGTTCGGTTTCGGGAGAAAGCTGCTGCTGTCTGTCCTGCTTGTATTCGTGGTCGCGGTGCCTGGTGCCGCCGCCGCTCAGGAGAGCCCCGGCCAGATCGCCTGTAATGGATCCAGCCTTCTGTGCGAGCGCAAACTCAATGAGGTAGTGCTGCCCGGGAGTCATAACTCGATGTCTGCGGAAGAGCTCGGATGGTTCAACCCGAACCACACTCACGCTATCCCCGGCCAACTCAGTCGAGGAGCACGGGGCATGCTGATCGACACCTTCTACGGAAACCCGATGAACAACGGCCAGGTCTCGAATGTTTCGAAAAGCGTAGGCCGGGTAAGTGGAGCGCCGACATACCTCTGCCACGCCTCCTGTCTTTTCGGGGCCTCGCCCCTGGCCGCCGAGCTTGGAAAGATCGCCGATTTTCTCAAGTCCAACCCGCACGAAGTAATGGTCTTCGTCAACGAGGACAACATCGCGCCTGAAGATTTTGCCACCGCGGTCCAGGAGAGTGGCCTCGACGAGTATCTCTACCGCGGCCCTGCCGGCCCGTGGCCGACGCTCGGGTCAATGATTGCGTCCGGCCAGAGGGTTGTCATGCTCGCCCAGAGCGAGGTCGGAGATGTGCCCTGGTACCACCTCGCCTACCAGGGGCCGATGCGGGAGACCCCCTACTCCTTTGTCGGAACCGACAAGCTGACCGATTCCGGTCAGCTCGAACAGAGCTGTGCTCCGCTCAGGGGCGAAGGTTCAGCCACTGCTGACTCGCTGTTTCTGATGAACCACTGGGCTACAACAACGGTTCCGGACTCCTTCGAGCCCCTGATCGGCGATGCCGAAGTGGTCAACACAAAAGCGGCGATTGTCGCACGGGCGGAGGCATGCGAACAGCGACGGGGCTTTCTGCCGACGATACTCGCCGTTGACTTCTTTGGAACCGGTGATGTTGTCGGGGCAGCCAGACAGCTGAACGGAGTCGCATCGGAGGCTGTCCTCCGGGCCGACAGAGTCAGACCGGCCCGGACCCGAGCTGGCGGCCGTGCCGTGATGAGTGTGACGATCAGGAATACCGGTGACGCCCCGGCGAGGTCAGTGAATGTTTGCGCAAAGGCTCCATCAAGGCTGGCAAAAAGAGCACCGTGTACGAAGCTGGGTGAGCTCAAGGCCGGAGCCGTAAGGATCGCAAAGGTCCGAATCTCAACCCGGAAGGGGGTCCGTGGTCGTGGAAACGTCGAGATCACGGTCGGATCCTCCACTGGAACGATCCGCCTCAGGTCGGATCTGACAGTCAGTCCGGGGCAGAGCCTCCGGTAGGCCTGAACACCAGTAGCCGCTGGACTTCCTGACGGGAGTGCCAGGGTCTGCTGGCGGGGCCTCTACCTGCCCCGCATTGGAGAGCCGGGGAAAGTGGGCACAACTGGGCTCGAACCAGTGACCTCCACCGTGTCGAGGTGGCGCTCTACCAACTGAGCTATGCGCCCGCGGATCGAGAGCCTACCAGCGCTCCGGCCCGGAGTGCACACAGGCAGCCGAATGCTGACAGCAGTATTTCCACTGGCCGCCAGGGCTTCGGCACCGGGGCATGGCCAGATGTGCCTGCCCGTTCACAAAAAGTCACATGCTGGTCACTGCTGAGTAACCGGATCCTGACTTTCACCATCTTTGATTGATCAATGACAAGAACCAGAAAAGCACCCCTCGCACTCCTTTTCATCCTCTCCGTCCTGGCGGTTTCGCTGACATCAGGCGCGGCGGCCAACGGGTCCCCCTCCCCCATCTCGCTTTCTCTTGATCAGGTCGGCCGGGCTTCCGATGAAGGTGTCGAGGCAACGGCCGAGATCTCGACCTACGTGGTCCGCAACAACCGCTCATACGCGACCGATTCAGAGAACAACGAGATCGATGTCTTCTCCTGGGCCAACCCTGAGAGTCCGGTTTACCTCTTCTCCATTCCGCTCTCCAGCTACGGCGTTGGTCCCAACAGCGTCACCTACACACCTGCGTTCGGAGGGGCAGTGGCCGTAGCCGTAGAGAACGGCCTGAGCCGGGGTTCTGTCGAGCTGTTCTCACTTGCCGGCCGACACATCCAGACCTATCAGGCCGGCTGGCTGCCTGACATGGTGACCACAACACGTGGTGGCTGGATACTGCTGGTCGCCAACGAGGGCGAGCCTCAGGCGGAGGGCAGCGCCCTCGCACTCGATCCCCCCGGGACGGTTACCGTCATTGACCTGCTCGCCGCGAACGGAGTACCCAACCGGGCGACGGTTCGAGAGGCAACCTTTGACGGGGTCACCGTTGATCCCCTCACGAGAATTTTCCTGCCCGATTCGACGGTACAGCAGGACCTCGAGCCCGAGTACATAACAGCTCTGGGCGATACGGCCTGGGTGTCCATCCAGGAAGCAAACGCGATCGCTGTGCTGGACATCCCGACCGCGACATTCTCCTTCGTGAAGAGCCTTGGCTTCAAGGATCATTCGATCGAAGGCAACGGACTCGATGCCAGTGACCGGGATGATCCGGACGGAAAGTCGCCCTGGGCGCCGACTCCGAACATTCGAACGCACGAGCGGCTATTCGGCATGTACCAGCCTGATGCGATCGCGTCATTCCGGCTTCCGGGCGCTGACGGGCTGATCGGGCGCGCAGTCCGCTCGGCCATCAACTCCGGTCGTAGCCAGATTTACGCCGCGGGAAGAACCGCTTTCCTGGAAGCCAGGGGCCGTGGGGTGTCCAAATCAGCAGCCAGTTTCATCAGGTACCAGGCAGAAGTCGCCGAGCGGGAATCAATTGCCAGAGAAGCCCGATCTTCTGTGAACACCGATTTCGTTGTGACCGCCAACGAAGGCGATGCCCGCGACTGGCCGTTCTACACAGAGGAAAGCCGGGTCGGCAGCCTCAGCCTGTCCGACAACTTCAACCCTGCGGCCAAGACCAACCTGCAACTGGGTCGACTGAACGTGACCAAGACTCTTGGTCAGATCGGGCCGTCGTACGACAGTCTCTACGCCTTCGGGGCGCGCTCGATGTCGGTTCTTGACCGATCCGGTGACATGGTGGCCGATACCGGTGATCAGCTCGAGCAACTGTCGCTGGAGCTCGACCCGGCAAACTTCAACAAGTCGAACACAGCCGGAAGTCCAGTCGATGATCGCTCGGACAACAAGGGGCCTGAACCTGAGGCCGTCGTAACCGGCTACATCGGCGGCAAGGTCTACGCGTTCGTCGCCGCTGAGCGAAGCGGCATGATCTACGCGTTCGATGTCAGCACGGATCCTGAGGAACCGGCGTTCGCCGGATGGACAAATACCAGGGAGACTGACCTCGGCCCGGAGGGAATCGTCTTCATCAAGGCCTCGGACAGCCCCACCGGGAGCCCGGCAATACTCGTCACATACGAGATCAGCGGCACTCAGACGCTCTACGAGATCGAGCTCCTCGGTTAGCTGACAAGTACCCGGACAGGGGCGCCGGTCTGCGGGTTCGGCCGCAGTCCCGGTGCCCCCGGCCTTTCAGGTGCGATCAAGAGGAAGACCGTGCCTCAGGCATCCCACGCCCCACCCTGAAGCTCATTATGGCGGCGTTGCGGACTCCGATGGGCAAGTAGCCTGGGTCGCCAGGGCAGCAAACAGTGAGGCGTGATCGGCCCAGCCGGAAGCAATTCGTCCAGGCTCACAGCACGGGCTCCAGCCTTCTAGAGCGGCGCTCCGGTGATCCGGTCCGGCTGCCTGAAGCACCCAGGCTTCGTACTCGGCCAACCAGCTGCAGACATTTGAAGCCAGGAGGCCGTCGACCCCGTTCCCCAGCCGCAGTCTTCGTCCGACCGTCCACGGATCACGGACTGCGAGCAGCTCCGATGTACCGGCTTCAAGGAAATCGCCATCCCTGCCGGTAAACAGCGCCCTGCCTCGCTCATTGCAGATCCAGTGGAGGCCGAAACCCCAGAGGCTAATCGAGTTGGCGGTGCTTTCGAAAACGTATTGCGTTGGCCGACCGGAGCCGAACCGACGCCTCTCGAACCCGGCCTCGAGCAGCAGATTGCCCCGGTGGAAACCTATGTCCCGGCCGAACAGCCAGAACTGCTGGTCGCAGAGGTCCCTCAGGGCAGGGATCTGGCATGTGGCTTCAGCAGCTGTCTGACTCACCGCTCTTCGCGGAAAATCACATGCCTGCGGAGAACGGGGTCGTACTTCCTGAGTTCGAGCCTGTCCGGCGTGTTGCGACGGCTCTTGTTGGTCATGTAGACATGTCCCGAGCCTTCCGTTGATCGCATCTTGATCGTGCCCCGCGCATCTTTGCCGGCCATCAGATGCGCTCGCCCCTTCTGCGCATCTCAGCCACCGCCTTCTCAAGGCCGCGACGGTCGATTATCTTGATCGCGCGTGCGCTGAGTGTGAGGCGCACCCACCGCCCTTCGCTTTGGAGGAAGTACCGCTTCTTCTGCAGGTTGGGGCGAAACCAACGCCTGGTCCGGCGATTCGAGTGGGAAACCGAGTTCCCGCTCCGGGGTCGAGACCCGGTCAACTGGCAGTAGTTAGGCATTGATCTCCCTGATCGGCTTGATGAGAACTATTCTCATTATACACGGATCGGGTTTCCGGTCACGGGTGCCAGCGACGAGTGCGCCGGCCGCTGGGTGCATGCCCGGAGAAGGCGCCTGCCGGAGTCGAACCGGCGTACACGGCTTTGCAGGCCGCTGCGTAACCACTCCGCCAAGGCGCCGAGGAGACACCGTTCCCTCGCAGGGCGGTGCCTCGAAAGCGGCTGAAGGGATTCGAACCCTCGACCTTCTGCATGGCAAGCAGACGCTCTAGCCAACTGAGCTACAGCCGCAGACTCCGGCGAGTATACCCGGCAGCCACCCCGCCCGGTGGGGTGCTGCGAAGTAGTGATGTCGGGCACGGCGAGGGTGACGGGCCAGCGTTGCCAGGACTGAACGTTGACCGTCTTGCCGGGCCGGGTTGAGCTTGCCAGTCGGGTCAGTGAGAATGTCTGCCATGGATCCCTTCAGACAGGGTGGCCCGGTGCGCGCCGCGGCTACCTGGCTCCACCACACAAAGGTCAACCACGATCTCGAGTCGGCCTGGGCACTGACCCACTCCGACTACCGGGGCTTCCTCGTCGATACCTGGCTCTCCCGGTTTGGTGACGACGATGCTCTCAACGGAGCTGGCTCAGACGAGGTACGAAGGGCCCTGCTGGAAACCGGACAGCCTGCACCCTCCCTTCCTGCCGCGGTCGTCTGGGATCGCTTCTGCCTGACAACGCTGGCAGCACTCGATGCCCTGTGGGAATCGATCGTCTGGGAGCACTCGGGCTGGGGGTCAGAGGAGCGGATCGTTGCGCCGGGTCATGAAGTGGCAGTGATATTTGACAAGGCGACCGAAGACCCGATCACCCTCTCTGCGCCAGCGCCCCTGCGGGGCATCTCGTTCGAGCTCAAGGGCCGGGACGGAGAGTGGCTGCTGTCAAATGTGGTGGCCAACGAAAGTGAAGACCCCGACCGCATCTGGAGGCCGACGGATCCCTCCTGGCGGCCTCCGGGCGGCTGATCACAGATCGCGTTCAGTGAGCAACGGGTCGGTCCGTCGGGACCGCACGACCGGTTCGGCAAGGGCGGCACGGATTGGTCCGGGATGCCAGCACCTAGAAGCCCGGGTGACCCACGGGCTGAACGGTCTCAGCAGAGACGAAGTCCCTTGCTCTCAGCTATCGAGTACTTCGTTGACGAGGCGGTCTGCCTCGGCGTTCATCTCCCGCCGAACATGGCGTATCGACCAGGTGTCAAAGGCAGAAAGGGCCTCTGTTACCTCAGCGTGAAGGGGTTTGATCCCGGCGTTCTTGACCTTGTACCTGCCTTCGACCTGGCGTACCACCAGCTCTGAATCCCCGACCAGATCAAGCTCGGTCGCACCAAGCTCCGCTGCTCGCTGGATTCCGCGGATCAGGGCCTTGTATTCGGCAACGTTGTTGGTTGCCTCTCCGATCCGCTCACCATGCTCGTCGATGATCAGCCCGTCCGGATCACGGATCACCACACCAATTGCCGCGGGACCGGGGTTTCCCCTCGCACCACCATCCACGTTCACGGTCAGTTTCATCGACTCAACCTACACCGACAGTGCGGATCCGCAGACCGACCACAAGGGTGCCCGCAGAGACGATCGGAAAGGACGCGATGGTTCGCGGCGAAGTGGAACCGGAGCGGGACTTCAGGCGCGGGGGTGGCTGCCGGCGTACGCGTCACGCAGACGGGCCGAATCAAGGTGTGTGTAAACCTGGGTCGTCGAGATGGAAGAGTGACCGAGCAGCTCCTGAATGGTCCTCAGGTCCGCCCCTCCCTCAAGCAGGTGAGTGGCAAAGGAATGCCTGATCGCATGGGGAGAGATCCCGCTTGCAGAGGCAGCATCACGCACCCTCGCGGAGAGACGGCGTGAGACATCGGACGGAGACAGGCGTCTGCCGTTCCTTGAAACAAACAGGGCGGTCTCTGCCGGGTCCGAAACAAGCGCCGGCCGGGCCCGGTCCAGGTACTCCTCAACTGCACGCTGAGCGGGTTCCCCCACCGGCAAACGGCGATGACGTGACCCCTTGCCGACGACCGACAGTTGCTCGGACTCGAAGTCCAGAGAATCGACTGAAAGCGAAATCACTTCTTCGCTCCTCAGCCCGCAGGAGTAGGCCAGTTCGATCATTGCGCGGTCCCGTACCTCAAGCGGAGTGCTCACGGGGGCCGTCTCGAGTATCTCGGCCATCTGTGAGGTCGTCAACACCCGCGGCAGCCGGGCGGCACCCTTGGGGGCTGATACGAGGTCAGCCGGATTCTGTGTGATCCGGCCGGTACGGAGCAGGAAACCGTAAAAGCTTCGGATCGCGGCGAGCTTTCGCGCCACCGTGGCAGGAGCACGACCGGAAGCCGAGAGAAATGCGGCATGTCGACGCACATCCCGGTGACTCACGGCAAGAGGATCCGACTGCGACTCGACTACCTGACGCGAGAACTCCGTGATGTCGCGCCGGTAGGCAGCCATCGTCTTCGTTGCTGCGCCAGCGGCGATCAGGTCACGTTCATGGAGGTTGATCAAGTCCGGCCAGCAGGCGTCAGGGGCGCTCATGGCCGCTCAGCCGATGTAGATCGGCGTGCCGACATCGACCCGGTCGTACAGGTCGATCACATCGGGAACAGCCATCCGGACGCATCCGTGTGACGCGGCTGATCCGAGTGACCCCGTGTCGTCGGTTCCGTGAATCCCGGCGCCGTTGTAGATGCCCATCCATCTTGCCTTGAGCGGATTGCCGGCAGTGCCGCCGGGGATGACCTGTCCGGCCAGATCACCGGCCCAGTCCGAATCCGGCACATACCAGTTGGGATCTACCTGCTTGTCCTGAATCGAGTAAAGCCCGGCAGGGGTCTCAAGGCCGACCTGGCCCACCGCGACCGTGTAGGTCTTCTCCAGTTCGAGGTCCCTCCAGAGAGACAACGTGTAGTTGCTGCGATCCAGAGTCAGATAAGTCGGGTACTGGTCGGCGACTGTCCTTGTGGTGACCGCTGGCTTGACCACAGTAACCCGCGCCTTGATGGTGCGCCCGCCCTTGCCCTGGTCAAGCAGTGAAGTCAACTGTCCCGTGAGCAGATTGTCCCGCAGCTTGTGCCCGTTCTCGGCTTTGATCACTGTCAATGAAGCCGGTCCGGCAGCCACCGATGCATCCACTGGTTCCTTGTTGACCCCTTCGGCCACCTCGCGGACAAAGCGGTTGACCGCAGGCCTTGAGTAAGTCACCTCAGCCGTAATCGAGCTGTCAAGCTTCTCACCGGTGATCTGCCGGATCACTCTTTCCGGCAGAGTCCCCGAGCGACTTTCCTCCATCGCGCGATCCACGCTGCGCTCGATATCGGCCCGTATCCTGAGTTCCTTGGCCGGCAGCACGAACTTTTCGTCCCTGAACATGACCTTGACCGGCCTGCGCTGCGGCGACAACACCCTCGCCGTGACCGCCTGGCTGGCCTCTTCATGAGTCATCCCGCTCACGTCCACCCCGCTGATCGAGACCCCCTGAGCGATTTCGCCCTTTTGTGAGCCGTCATAGGCGTAAGCGGCCACCGCACCTCCGATCAGGAAGATGACAACGGCGATTATCAGTATCTGGGTCTTTCGCACCAAACTGATTGTAGATACCAGCCCGGGTGGGTCAAGCCCTTCAACCGGTCGCAAACGCCCATGCAGGGATGCTCAGTCCTCCACCGGCGGCGACGGATCGAACATTGCGGCGTCTTCGAGTCCGAAGTCACTTGCCGGCTCCCTGCTTACATGCGGGCTGTGCCTGAGGAACTCTTCCACTTCGGGCTCATAGCGGTAGGGGTTCACGACCCCGGAGATCACCTGGTTGAGCCTCAGGCGTTCACGAAGGTGAACCACCGTCTCCCTCGATGTGAGTGCGTAGTGGAAGCCGGATGCCTTGAACGCCCGGTTGTCAAGGCCACGACCGAAACGCAGCTGATTGATCATCTCCTCCGGAATCGACAGCCCAAGGCGACGCATGGCCGATGTCGCCACCCCTGTACCCCAGGGAGGAATCACCGGGAGCGGCTTCTTGCCAAGCAGGGAGATCGTTTCGGAAAGGGTGAGCACCCCGTCGGCCGCTACGTTGAACACTCCCGCAACATCATTGAGGGTGACGTGCTCAAGGGCATGAACCACATCAACCTCGTCCACGAACTGATATCTCGGATCGAAACCGGCAATCATCGGGATGAGAGGCAATGAGAAGAGGTGGACATGGGAGGTGTCGACCTCGCCACCGAGCACGTTGGCAAACCTGAGCACGGTCACAGACACATCGGGGCGCCTGAGGCGGAACTCGTCTATTGCCGCCTCCGCCTCAACCACGTCACGCTCTATGGCGGTAGAGGGAGGGTGCCCGCGGCTCATGTTCTCGGTGAAGAAAGCGGGGTCATCCTGAGCGCAGCCGTACCAGTGAGCCGAACTCTTGAAGATGAACCGGTTCACTGGTGAATCCTGGGCGGAACAGGCGGCCAGGATGTTCAGTGTGCCGATCACGTTGTTCTCGTGGACCGAAGTCGGCCTCGAACCGCTCTGGCTGCGAGCAGAGTCGACGATCATGCGGGTGTCAATCACCGTGTCAATGTCGGCCGCACGCACGATCTTCTCGATCAGTGAGTGCTGGACGCCCACCTTGACGAACTCGGTCCTCTCCAGATTTCTCGTTGGCTCCCTCGAATCCACGCCAATGATTGCCTCGACTGAGGGGTTCGACTCAAGCGCTGCCGCGAGACGTCCTCCCCAGTAGGTCGAAAGTCCGGTCACGAGAACCCGGCGTGCACCGCCTTTGTCCTGATGGGGCATTCGCGCATTGTGGCAGCATGGAAGAGCGCCCATGCTCCCAGCCATCCGGAGAGCCAGGGGCTGGCCGGGTCTTCAGACGGCCGCCTGCTACCCGTTACCGGCCATGGACCACGACTCTTGCGGAAAGGATCGTCGCCAGGGAGTCCCGCGTCAGTTCAGCAGACCGACGGGATAGCGACGGGTGAAGCCGAGCGGCCCGGCGGGCAGGGTGTAATCGTCTCGCCTGCTGGCCCGACCAGGGAGTTGATCCGCGTTGTCAGCCTGCGCTCAGCCCTCCTGAGGGACGAGACCTTTCGGCTGGCCCTGACCGATGCCCGACCCAGGCTCGCCGCCCGGCCGCAGGACCGACGCTGTCCCTGGCATGAACGCTTCGCCTTGCGGGCTTTGGCCGCAAGCAGGGCTGCCCGGGCCTGAGAAGCCTTCAGTCGCCGCTGTAGCCCTGCTCTTCTGGACACGGCCTCCGCGCGCTGGGCTGCTACGAACACCCTGCTCTGCGAAGCCGCTACATCGATCAGGTTGCCAAGCGCGAGATTGATATCTGCGGTGTGAAGGTTGCCGCCGCTGCTCATGACCAGCTGGGTTATGTCCTGGCGGTTGTCCCCCGGCTGCCGGATGTCTTCAACATTGAGCCAACGAACATTGCCTTTGACGTCATCAGTCTCGGTCAGGCACTCCCCACGGTAGAAGTCGGGCATCTCCTGCCACGGCGCATTGCCTTCCGGCAGACCTACGAAAGCCGGGAGGTTGGCCAACGGGCTGAGGACTCCTCCGTCCCCGGACAGCTCTGCCGGGTTTACGCACATCACTTCGTAGAGATCCTTGTCGGGCCTTGGCAGGGGGCTGATCCAGTAGCCGGTGTCCACCCAGCCGAAACTCGAGTTGTCCGCTGGCCTCTCGTTTTCGCCCCGCTTGAACATCGAGTAGGCAATTACGCAGCCGACCTGGTTTCCGGCCTCACAGCCGGGAATGTTCTGGAACTGGCCTCCGACGAGCTCGCCCTTGGGTACAAAGACGTTGGCGCCGGGAAGAATTGCCGAGATGATCCTCTTTCTCACCGCCGGGCTGTCATCAACCTCTTCGGCCAGGAGACGGGCCATATGCGACGTCCCCTGGGAGTGAGCAATAACGACGACGCCACGGCCCTTGTTGTAGTTGTCCATGTAG